>NZ_JBEPBA010000027.1:0-152772 GCF_040298885.1 Streptomyces sp. NPDC001137 | reverse complement strand
CACCGCCCACAGCCACCTCGCGACTGGCAAACGCCCGAATCTGAAACGGAAGGCGACTCACGAGGCGAGACCAGAACTCAAGACCGGGACACTAGCCGCCGGGGGCCGCTGCCCGCTAGTCGTCGCCTCTCGACCCCGCCGCCACGATCGCCTTCAGCATCACCGACTGGATCTGCGACGGGTCGCTGACCGACTGGCCCGAGCCGCCCGTCGCCTCGGCTATCTGTTCGGCCTCCTGGCGGTCGGCGTCGGGGCCCACGGCGATCATGATGAGCGGTACGGGGCGGGCGGGGTCGGTGAGCTTCTGGAGTCGGGTGACGAGTTCGGAGCGGGAGATGCTGCCGGGGTCCTGGTTGACGCCGTCGGTCAGGATGACCAGCGCGTTGAACTTTCCCTTCGCGTAGGACGAGGTCGCCGCCTTGTAGGCGGCGAGCGTGGTGTCGTAGAGCCCGGTCGCCCCGTGCGGGACCGGCGCGAGGGCGTTGAAGGCCGCCGAGAGGCGGTCGCGCTGGGTTCCGTTGCCCTTCTGGTCGCCCAGGCGCTCGGTCGGCACCAGGACGCGGTAGTCCTTGGCGCCGTCCAGCTTCGTGGAGAACTCCCACAGGCCGATCTCGTCCTCGGGCGTGAAGGTGGCGAGGGCCTGCAGCAGGGAGCCCTTGGTGACCTCCATGCGGGACTGCCCGGTCCCCGGCACCGGCTGCGCCATGGACGAGGAGGCGTCCACGACCGTGGTGAGCCGGGCGCTCTGCACGGTGATCGTCCAGGTGCCGAGGGTCTCCTGGAGCGCCGCGTCCGAGGCCGGCTGGGGCGTGGGCTCGGTGTACGGCTGGGGGCTGCTGCCGCCCGCCTCGGCGACCACCGCCTCGGGCGCCTCCTCGTCGGAGGTGCGGAAGCCGAACTTCTGCAACAGCCGCAGCTGCGCCGGCTGCCGCAGATAGTTGACGAACCGCAGCGCGGCCCGGCTCTCGTCGGTCGTCAGCTCGTCGACCGTCGCGAACGGATAGTCGAGCCGCGGCGAGCCGTCCTTCGGGTAGAACATGTCCACACTGCCGCCGCTGTCGGCCGAGGAGTTGTACGCGTACGCCGCCTGTTCGGACAGCACCAGCGCCTGGTTCCGCTTCGGGTTGCCCAGCTCGGTGCCCGAGGAGTCGCGGGGCAGGGTGTCCACGACCTGGCCGTCGCTGTCCGAGGTGCGCTGCGACAGCGCCTTCATCATGGCCGCCGCCTGGGTGTCGCCGCCCTTGATCCCGGCGGCGGCCGTGCTGAGCCGGGTGAGCGCGAGCAGCCCGGTGGCGCTGCGCGCGGGATCGGCCGCGCCCAGCCTGAGCGACTTGTCCTGCAGTGCGGCGCCGACCAGGTCGACCCAGCTGTACGTCCGCTTCGGCCAGCCCAGCGCCTTGGCGGCCGTGGGCACCACGGCCACACCGATCGGCGTCGAGGCGACCGCGCCCACCGGAGTCACGTCGATCGGGCCGTTGTCCGCCGTGACCCGGTCGATCCACAGCTGAGAGTCCGGCACCCACAGCTGCGCGTCGGGCTTCTTGCCCGCGGCGAGGGCGTCCGCGACCTTGTAGGAGTCGCGCGCCGTCACCGTGACCGCGAGACAGCGTCCGTCGGAGGTGATGTCGCTGCGCCGGGCCTGCTTGGCCGCGGCCGCGAGGGCAGGGGCGATGTCGGGCGAGGCGGTGAGCTTCAGGCGCACCGGGTCGTCCCGGCAGGAGGAGCCGAACGACAGCAGGCCGCTCTTGACCGCGCCCGCCGTGCCGCCGGCGACGGCGAGGACGAGCACCGTGGCCACCGCCACCGTGCGGCGCCGCGCCCGTGGACGGGGGTCGCTGCCGCCCGCCCCATACTGATCGGGCAAGCTGTGACGTCCCATGACGGTGGTGCCCCTCCCTGTTGAACCTCGTGCCGGACCGCGGCCGTATGGCAGGCAAAAGGGAGATACGCCCCGTACGGCGTCCGTCCCCCCTGACGGCCTGGCGCACGATCCTCGTAAGTTCTTTCGAGACCCTAGCGGGGTGGCGGTGGGGATGAGGCTGGATTACTCAACTGGAGGCAGGTGTGCAGGCAGAGGCGGGGCCGGTGGCCGATTCCTTTCCGCCGGAACGGCCCTCGCGACGGATTCTCCGTGACGAGACGCTGCTCGTTCTGGGGCTTTCGCTCGGTGCGAGTGGTGTGTCCGCCCTGATCAGCTTTGTCGGATCGGTCACGAAACCAGGAGGGCTCAAGGAGCAGGCGGCCACCCTCAACGCCTCGGCCGCGCCGGGCCGCCCCTGGCTGGATTTGGCCTGGCAGCTGTTCGGGATCGCCACGGCCCTGGTGCCCGTCGCCCTGGTCGCGCACCTCCTGCTGCGCGAGGGCCAGAGCCTGCGCACCATCGGCTTCGACCGCACCCGGCCATGGCCCGACCTCGGCCGCGGCGCCGGGATCGCGGCGGTGATCGGCAGCACCGGAATCGCCTTCTACCTGGCCGCACGCGGTTTCGGGGTCAACCTCACCGTGGTGCCGGAGGCGCTGCCCGACGTGTGGTGGAAGTACCCCGTGCTGGTCCTCTCGGCGATGCAGAACGCGATCCTCGAAGAGGTCATCGTCGTCGGATATCTGCTGCGCCGGCTCGGGCAGTTGGGCTGGACACCGGGCACCGCCCTGGTGGCCAGTTCCGTGCTGCGCGGCTCGTACCACCTCTACCAGGGCATCGGCGGGTTCGTCGGCAACATGGTGATGGGCGTGGTGTTCGTGTACCTGTACCGGCGCTGGGGGCGGGTGGGCCCCCTGGTGGTGGCGCATTCCCTGCTCGACATCGGGGCCTTCGTGGGGTACGCGCTGCTGGCCGGGAAGGTGGGCTGGCTGCCGACGGCGTGAGCGCCGGCAGCCCGTCCTTCTAGGCGAGCAGCTCGCCCTCGATGACCGTGATCGCGCGCCCGCCGAGCAGCGTGCGGTCGCCGCGCAGCTGTGTGCGCACTCGGCCCGAGCGGGGCGAGGCCTGCAGGCCGGTGAGGTCGGTGCGGCCGAGCCGCTCGGACCAGAAGGGCGCGAGGGCGGTGTGGGCGCTGCCGGTGACCGGGTCCTCGTCGATGCCGGCGTTCGGGAAGAAGCAGCGGGAGACGAAGTCGTAGCCCCGTGCCGGGTCCTCGGCGCGGGCGGTGGCGATGATGCCGCGCTCGGAGTAGGCGCCGAGCGCCTTGTGGTCCGGGGTGAGGGCGTGGACCGTCTTCTCGTCGGCGAGTTCGAGCAGCAGGTCGCCTACGTTCGGACCGGTGTCGAAGGCGGCGCGCGGCTCCGCGCCCAGCGCTTCGGCGACACCGTCCGGGACCTCGACCGGTGTGAGCGGCGCGGTCGGGAAGTCCAGGGTGATCGAGCCGTCCTCCTGGGGCGTGGCGATGAGAACGCCGCTGCGGGTGGCGAAGCGCACCGTCCCCTCGTGGGCGCCGGTCGTGTGCAGGACATGGGCCGTGGCCAGCGTGGCGTGCCCGCACATGTTCACCTCGGTCGCCGGTGTGAACCAGCGCAGCGCCCAGTCGGCGTCCCCGCCCTCGGACAGCCGGTGCGCGAACGCGGTCTCGGCGTGGTTGACCTCCAGGGCGATCTTCTGGAGCCGGTCGTCGTCGGGGAAGTCGTCGAGAAGCAGGACGCCGGCGGGGTTGCCGGCGAAGGGGCGGTCGGTGAAGGCGTCGACGATTCGGATTCGCATGGCTTCGACGCTAGGACGGGGTGGCGCCTGCCACCAAGGCCAATTCGGGGACGGTGGACCGATTTCCGGGTCAGGTGCCTTAGCGGAGCGGCCCTCGGCTGACACCCTGTCGTTGACCGTCCAGCCCTTGCCCAGGAGGCCGTCATGCCACAGCCGTCCGTGCTCTCCGCCCTGCTCGCCGGGCTGCAGGGGGGATCGATCGAAGTCGTCGACCTCACGTCGCCGCTGTCGTCGACCACTCCGGTGATCCAGCTGCCGCCCCAGTTCGGCCAGACCCAGGTCTTCGAGCTGGAGGAGATCAGCCGGTACGACGACCGGGGACCGGCCTGGTACTGGAACAACTTCCGCAGCGGTGAGCACACCGGCACCCACTTCGACGCACCCGTGCACTGGGTCACCGGGAAGGACCTCGCCGATGTCGCCTCGGTACCGGCGGGCCGGCTGATCGCCCCCGCGGTCGTCCTCGACTTCTCCGAGCACGCCGCGAAGGATCCCGACTTCCTGGTCGAGGTGGACCACATCAAGGCCTGGGAGGCCGACAACGGGCCTTTGCCCGAAGGGGGTTGGCTGCTGCTGCGCACCGGCTGGGACGCCCGCTCGCAGTCGCAGGAGGCGTTCCTCAACGCCGACGAGAACGGCCCGCACACCCCCGGCCTGTCCGCGGAGTGCGCCCGCTGGGTGGCCGAGGAGACCCCGGTGCTCGGCCTCGGCACGGAGACGGTCGGCACGGACGCGGGACGGGCGCACTCCTTCGATCCGGCCTTCCCCTGCCACTCCTACTTCCTGGGCGCCGACAAGTACGGGCTGACCCAGCTGCAGAACCTCGGCTCCCTGCCCCCGACCGGCGCCGTCGTCATCGCCGGACCGCTGCCCATCGTCTCGGGCTCCGGATCCCCCGCGCGCGTACTCGCCCTGGTGGAGCGGTCGTGAAGGTCGCCGAAGCCGTCGGGCGGGCCCTCGTCGCATCGGGGATCGACCAGGTCTTCGGCGTGGTCGGCTCGGGCAACTTCCATCTGACCAACGCCATGGCGGCGGCAGGCGCGCGGTTCGTCGCCGCACGGCACGAGGGCGGCGCGGCGACCATGGCCGACGCGTACGCCCGCACGAGCGGGGCGGTGACCGCACTGAGCGTCCACCAGGGCCCCGGCCTGACCAACGCCCTGACCGGCATCACCGAGGCCGCCAAGAGCCGTACCCCGTTGCTCGTGCTGGCCGCCGAGGCGACCGCGCAGCGCTCCAACTTCCGTATCGACCAAGCCGTGTTGGCGCACTCCGTCGGTGCCGTCACCGCGCGCGTGACGACCGCGCACGACGCCGTCGAACAGGCCCGCGCGGCTCTCCAGCGGGCCCGGCACGAGCGGCGCACGGTCCTGCTGAACCTGCCGCTGGAGGTGCAGTCCCTCGACGTGCCCGACGCTGCCCTCCTGGACGCCCACCCCATGCCCGTACGAGAACCGGTCGAACCGTCCCAGGCGGCTGTCGAGGAGCTGGTGCGGGCCCTGGAAGGGGTTCGGCGACCGGTGTTCGTCGCCGGCCGCGGCGCGCGCACCACCGGCGGCCGCGACGCGCTCCTCGCCCTGGCCGACCGGTACGGTGCTCTGCTGGCGACCTCGGCCGTGGCCCGCGGGCTGTTCCACGCGAGCCCCTTCTCGCTGGACGTCTCCGGCGGCTTCGCCTCGCCCCTCGCGGTCGAACTGATCCGGGGCGCCGACCTGATCGTCGGCTGGGGCTGCGCACTGAACATGTGGACCATGCGGCACGGCAGTCTGATCGGCCCGGACGCCACCGTCGTCCAGGTCGACGACGACCCGGAGGCGCTCGGCGCGCACAGGGAGATCGCCCTGGGCGTCACCGGAGACGTGGAACGCACGGCGCGGCGGGCTCTGGAGGCCGGCGGCGGGAGCCGCACGGGCTACCGCTCGCCCGACGTGGCCGAGGCCCTCGCCGCGCGGGTCAGGTGGCAGGACGTGCCGTACGAGGACGAGGGCACCCGCGAGCGGATCTACCCGCGCACGCTGAGCATCGCGCTCGACGACGTCCTCCCCGCCGAGCGGGTCGTCGGCGTCGACTCCGGCAACTTCATGGGCTACCCGAGCGCGTATCTCTCGGTGCCGGACCACCACGGCTTCTGCTTCACCCAGGCCTTCCAGTCGATCGGCCTCGGCCTCGCGACCACGATCGGCGCGGCTCTCGCCCAGCCGGGACGGCTCCCGGTGGCCGCCCTCGGTGACGGCGGGGCGCTGATGAGCGCCGTGGAACTCGACACCGTGCGCCGGCTCGGCCTGCCGATGGTGGTCGTCGTCTACAACGACGAGGCCTACGGAGCGGAGGTGCACCACTTCGGCCCCGACGGCTTCCCGCTCGACACGGTCACCTTCCCGGAGACGGACATCGCCGCCGTGGCCCGCGGCTACGGCTTCGAGGCGGTCACCGTCCGCACGCCCGCCGACCTCAAGGCGGTGCAGGACTGGGTCGCCGGGCCGCGCTCGGCACCCCTGCTCATCGACGCCAAGGTGACCCGCGAGCACGGCTCCTGGTGGCTGGAGGAGGCGTTCCGCGGCCACTGAGCGCCGCACGGTCCCGCACGGGCCCGGCCCAGAATCCGGTGCCGGGCCCACGAGCGGGGCGTCATCACTCCATCGACTCCAGAATGCGGTCGAGGCTCCGGCGCCCCATTCCGCTCATCGTCGGATTGCTCTCGGCGTAGTACCAGACGAGCCCCATCGCCTGTTCGAACGCCCATGCCTTGCCGCGCTCCCACTCCAGATCGTCACAGGCCAGTCTCCGCCGGAGCACTTCCCGCGGGCCCGGCTGCAACAGGTGCCAGGCGCTGACGAGATCCAGCGCGGGGTCGGCCGGGCCGAAGCCGCCGGTGTCGAGTACGCCGCCGAGCCGGTCTCCCGCGACCAGTACGTTGCCGGGAATCAGGTCTCCATGGCTCATCACGTCCGCACCCGTGCGTGGCAACTCCCGGAAGTGGCTCCACAGCCGGCGCAGCCGGGGCACGTCGAGCAGCCCCTCACTCTCCTCGAAGCACCTGGCCATCCAGTCGTCGTGGTGGGTGAGAGAGCCGCCGCGGTTGTCGCCGCCGAAGAGCCGTCCCTGCGTGTCGGTCTCCCGCAGGACTGCGATGAAAGCCGCGAGGTCCTCGGCGAAAGCGTCCGACCCACTCGGGTCGGCATCGGAGGCGACCGTTCCCGGCAGCCACGTCTGGACCGACCAGGGCATGGGGTAACCCGCTCCGGGGCTTCCGAGGGCGACGGGTCGCGGGACGGGGAACCGGGACACGCGTGCCAGCTCCGCGCTCGCCCGCGCTTCCCGGTCCAGAACCGCCAGCGCCTCGGCGGGATCTGCCGCACGCAGGGGGAAACGCGCGGAGAGGCCGTTCCCGATACGGAAGATGGCGTTGACCGTCCCGGTCGACGACAGCGGCCGGACCGCCTTGCCGCTCCACTGCGGGAACTGTTCTCGGACCAAGGTCGCCACGATGTCGGGGGTTACGTCCACCTGGTCGTCATGCATGGCCATGACAGTCAGTCTTCATGCGCCACGGTCGCAGGATCAACCGAGATTCGCCTCCGCCGGGGTGTTCGGCCGGGCCTTGCCATGCGAACTATTCCGATATATCGTTGACGCATCGCGACAGATCAACGATGGAATGGAGTGATTGCGATGCGTTCCCATGGATTCGAACGTGGACACGGTGGACCCGGCTCTCGCGGGCGGGGTGGTTTCGAGGGCCGGCGCGGCGCCTTCGGCCCCTTCGGGCCGGGTGGGCCCGGCAGCGGTCCGGGCGGCTTCGGCTTCGGCGGACCCGGCTTCGGCCCGGGCCCCTGGGGGCCGCGAGGGCGCGGCGGCCCGAGGGGCAGGGCACGGCGAGGTGACGTACGGGCATCGATCCTGGCCCTGCTGAAGGACCGGCCCATGCACGGTTACGAGATGATCCAGGAGATCGCCGAGCGCAGCGGCGGGGCGTGGAAGCCCAGCCCGGGTTCGGTGTACCCCACCCTCCAGCTGCTGGAGGACGAGGGCCTGATCACCAGCGCGAGCGAGGGCGGCAAGAAGCTCTTCTCGCTCACCGAGTCCGGCCGCAGCGCGGCCGAAGAGGGCCCGGACGCGCCCTGGGAGGAAGCCTCCCGCGGCATCGACTTCGAGGCGCTCGGCGAGATCCGCCAGGCCGGCTTCGGTCTGATGGAGGCCTTCGGTCAGGTCTGGAAGACCGGCAACAAGGAGCAGCGCGAGAAGGCGCTGACGGTCATCAATGAAGCCCGCAAGAAGCTGTACCTGATCCTCGCCGACGAGGACTGACAGTTCTTACGGCGACGAAGGCGCCCCGCGGACCACTGCGCGGGGCGCCTTCCCGTCTGTGGCGGTCAGGACACCAGCCCCGCCAGCTTGCGCAGCGACTCGTTCAGCGCGGCGGTCCCCGAGTCCTTCAGCCTGCCCGCCATCAAAGTGACCGCGGCGCCCGTGAACTCGCCGTCGATACGGACCTTCGTGGCCTCGCCCTCGGGGGTCAGGGTGTAGCGCGTGGCCACGGTGACGGCCATCGGCCCCTTGCCCTTGATGGCGAAGACCCGGGCCGGTTCCAGTTCCGAGATGGTCCACTCGACCTCGGCCGGGAAGCCCATCAGCTTCATGTTCTCCTGGAAGGTCCCGCCCACTTCGAGCGCCGCCGGGCCGCCCTGCGGGAAGCTGGTGTGGGTGGCGTTCCACTCGCCGTACGCGGGCCAGTCCATCAGCTGTGCCCACACCTTCTCGGCCGGCGCCTCGATCCGTGCCTCCGCATTGATTTCGGGCATGCGACCACCTCTTCGTCTCGGGCTGTGGTGTCGCGGAACGTAGCCGCAGGGCCTGGAACATTCAATACTGATGAACCGTCAGAAAATGTGGGAGTTTCCCGGTGCGCCCCCGAACCGTCAGCCGACCCGACGGATCACCGCGGCGTCGAAGAGATCCAAGGCGCGCGGGAAGGCGCTCTCGTCGTGGCAGTGCCAGGCGTCCCAGAACAGGTCGGCGGGCAGAGCGTCCTCCGGGGCGTCCACCCGGTACACGTACTGCTTGCCGTCCACGGCCGGCAGGGACACCAGCCAGCACCCGCACTCCACGGACTTTCTGGACGTGCGACGGGGCGCTGTGGTTGCACACCAGGCGCGCGGCAAGGCGGCGCGCGCCCCTGCGGGCAGAACGGCCAGATCTCATCCGTAAGGAGGAGATTCCGGCGCTTCGAGTCCACTCTCCGTGGGACGCGAAGATGCTTCCCGCCGGGGATGACCCAGGGCGAGGAGGTTGATGGGGTAGGGGTGTGCAACCCCGTATCTCCCGGCAGTCGGTCGGCGAGCAGGCCATCGGCCCTCGCGTGGACAACGATGCCAGGCTCAGTGCCGAACTGGCAACGGTGGTCTCCGGTGCCCGCCGCCGGGCCGTGCGCGACGGGGACCGGCAGATCGACACGGCCCATCTGCTGCATTCGCTCCTGGAGCACGACCCCGAGGTGCGGGCCGTCTTCGACGACGGGCCCGAGATCGCGCGACTGCTCGGCTACCTGGTGCAGCGGAGCATCGGTTACGGCCTGCGTTGGCAGGGCTCCGTCGAGGACTCCGGCGCCGTACCCGTGGTCGCGGAGGCCGAGGGCTTCTCGCCGCTGGCAGCGGGCGCCATGGGGTACGCCTGCGAGTGCGCCGCCGCCCGCGGCGCCGAACCGGCCCGCGGCATCGACCTGCTCGCGGCGATCCTCCTCGACCCGCAGGCGCGGGCCGTCGAGGTCCTCGAACGGGCCGGGCTCGAAACGGGCGCCGTGCTGACACGCATCGAGAACCGGTCGGCGCGGTCCAGGTGGTCCAGCCGCTGAGACAGGTGTCATCGGGGGTGACGCTCATGTCGTCGCCTGTCATCATGGGCCCGTGCATACGTCTGAGAGCAGCCGGGGCGGCCGCGGCAGGAGTGCCGGACTCGGTCTCGCCCTCGGGTCCGCGGTCGCCTTCGGAGGATCCGGGGTGGCGGCGAAACCCCTGATCGAGGCAGGACTCGACCCGCTCCATGTGGTGTGGCTGCGCGTCGCGGGCGCCGCCCTGGTGATGCTGCCGGTCGCCGTGCGCCACCGGGCGCTGCTGCGCCGCCGCCCGGCGCTGCTCGCCGGGTTCGGACTGCTGGCCGTGGCCGGTGTGCAGGCCTGCTACTTCGCCGCGATCTCCCGCATACCCGTCGGGGTCGCGCTGCTCGTCGAGTACCTCGCGCCCGCCCTGGTCCTGGGCTGGGTGCGGTTCGTGCAGCGGCGGCCGGTGACCCGTGCCGCCGCGCTCGGCGTGGTCCTCGCGGCCGGCGGCCTCGCCTGTGTGGTCGAGGTCTGGTCGGGGCTGAGCTTCGACGCCGTCGGTCTGCTGCTCGCACTCGGCGCCGCCTGCTGCCAGGTCGGCTACTTCGTCCTGTCCGACCAGGGCAGCGACGCCGGCGACGACGCACCCGACCCCCTCGGCGTCATCGCCTACGGCCTGCTGATCGGCGCCGTCGTCCTGACCGCCGTGGCGCGCCCTTGGACCATGGACTGGTCCGTGCTGGCGGGCACCGCGCACATGGACGGCACCCCCATCGCCGCCTTCCTCCTGCTGGCCTGGATCGTCCTGATCGCCACCGTCCTCGCGTACGTCACCGGTGTGCTGTCGGTGCGCCGGCTCTCCCCGCAGGTCGCCGGTGTCGTGGCCTGCCTCGAGGCGGTCGTCGCGACGGTCCTGGCCTGGGTGCTGCTGGGCGAGCACCTGTCGGCGCCGCAGATCGTCGGCGGCGCGGTCGTCCTGGTGGGCGCGTTCATCGCCCAGTCCTCGGCACCCGCCAAGGGATCCCCGGACCCGGTGGCGAGCGGCGGCCCGGAAAGGGAGTTGTCGTCCCGCGAAAGCGCCGCCTAGGGTGCTGATCATGCATTCGAACGCACTCGTTCTTCCGCCTCCGGCCGCCTGAGGCGGGCCCTCCGGAGTCAACGCCCGGCCCGGTGCCGGGCGAAACGGTGCTGCCCGCAGAAGAAGTCCACGGCCCGGCCGATGCCGGGTCCCTTCCGAAACTTCTGCGGAGACCTTCGTGTCCTCGAATGCCGCTTTCGGCCTGCCCGTCGGGCGAGGCCTGTTCTATCTGATCGTCGCCGGTGCCGCCTGGGGCACCGCGGGCGCGGCCGCCTCCCTGGTCTACCGGGCCAGTGACATGAGCTTCGTCGCCCTCTCCTTCTGGCGCTGCGCGGCCGGCCTCGTCCTGCTGCTCGCCGCCCGCCTGCTGCGTCCGCGCGGACGGGCCGCCGTACGCGAACCGCTCCGTCGCAGGGCGCTCCGCGCCGGTGTCTCCGGCGTCGGGCTCGCCGTGTTCCAGACCGCCTACTTCGCGGCCGTGTCCGCCACCGGCCTCGCCGTCGCCACCGTCGTCACGCTCGGCACCGGTCCCGTGCTCATCGCGCTCGGTGCCCGGTTGACGATGGGGGAGCGGCTGGGGCGCGGTGGCCTGACAGCCGTCGCCGGGGCCCTGGCGGGGCTGGGAGTGCTCGTCCTCGGCGGCGGCGGAGCGACCGTACGCCTGTCGGGTGTGCTGTTCGCCCTGCTGTCCGCGGCCGGGTACAGCGTGCTGACCTTGTTCACACGCTGGTGGGGCAGGGACGGCGAGGTCGACGCATCCAGTACGTCGGTGGGGGCGTTCGCGGTCACCAGCCTCTGTCTGCTGCCGTTCGCCCTGGCCGAGGGGATCGTCCCGCACACGGCCCATCCGGCCCTGACCGTATGGCTGCTGGCCTACCTCGCCACCATTCCCACAGCCCTTGCCTACGGCCTCTACTTCGCTGGTGCGGCCGCCGTCCGGTCGGCCACGGTGTCCGTGATCATGCTCCTGGAACCGGTCGGCGCGGCGGTCCTGGCGGTCGCGCTGCTCGGCGAACGGCTCACTCCGGCCACCCTCGTGGGCACGCTGCTGATGCTGGGCTCGGTGGCCGGGCTGGCGCTGGCGGAGGCACGCGGCACGGTGGCGGAGGATCCGGTGCCGGTGTGAGGCCGAGGGGCGGGCCGGTAACCGGACCCCGCCCCCTTCCCCGGTCGTCGAGCAGGCGCGTCACCGGGCCCCCGACCACACCCCTCGCCGCCGCAGCTGGTGCTCCCGGGCAGCCGCGTCCCGGAAGCCGCCCCGCGCCGCGAGCTCCGCCACCATCCGGTCCTGGACCTGCTCCGGCTTGTGACTCGCGTACTTGAACTTCGCCCGTACGGCGACCACTTCGAGCCGCAGACCGCGGATGCCGGAGAGAAACCTGCCGTACGGCTCCTCGCCCACCGCCGCCGACGCGGAACCGCCCTCGGGCTGGAAGTGGCCGACCTGGCGGTTGAGCAGGGCGGCCTTCTCGGCCGGATCGTCCACGACATGGGCCGTGCAGCGGAGTTGGACCGCGGTGTAGAAGCTCGTCGGGACACCGTGCTCGGGCGGGGCGTCCGGCGGGGCCTGCCAGGGTCCGGGGACGTACACGTAGTCGTCGACCACGCTCAGCAGGACGTCCGGGTTCGCCTCCAGTGCCGGCCACAGGGGGTTGGGGCGGGCGAGGTGCGTGACGGCCTCGCCGCGCTCGGCGTCGTAGGCGAAGTGCAGCGGCTGCACGTGCGGCGGCTCTCCCGGCAGACCGTTGACGGCGAGTTGCCCGAAGTCGTGCGAGCCCAGCCACTGCTGCCACTCGGCGTCGTCACGAGCCGCGTCCCACGGGTGGATCAGCATCACGGCACCGCCAGGTACTCGGGGAGCGTGATGCCCGGGATCAGGTCGGCGTCCGGCACCGGGGTTTCGTACCCCTTCCGCAGCGGGACGACGCCGGCCCAGTGCGGCAGGGCCAGGTCCTCGGGCTCGTCGTTCACACCGCCCGTGCGGAGCTTGGCGGAGACCTCGTTCAGGTCGAGGCGGATCACCGCGGTGGCGGCCAGCTCCTTCCTGTTCGCGGGCCGGGAGTCGGCCGCCCGGCCCGGTACGACGTGGTCGACCAGGGCGTCCAGCGCGGCCCGCTTCTCCTCGGGGTCGGTCACGTCGTGCGCGATGCCGTGCACCACCACGGACCGGTAGTTGATCGAGTGGTGGAAGGCCGAACGGGCCAGGATCAGCGCGTCCACATGCGTGACGGTCAGGCACACGGCCAGCCCCGGGTCGGCGCGGCCGGTCATCCGCAGTGGACGGGAGCCCGTCGAACCATGCACGTAGAGCCGCTCGCCGACGCGCCCGTAGAGCGTGGGCAGCACCACGGGCGCCCCGTCCCGCACGAAGCCCAGATGGCAGACGTAGCCCTCGTCGAGTATCGCGTGCACCAGCTCCTTGTCGTACGAAGCCCGGTCCGCGGAGCGGGTGGGGACGGTGCGGTCGGTCGGCGTGTAGGCGGCGGGCTGCGACGTCGGCTGCTGCTGGGGCCCCTGCATTGCCATCTCCATTGCACTAGTGCATAATCTGATTTGTGCTAGGAGGATATCGGATCGAAGGGCGACGCGCAGCAGAGATTGCGGCGAGCGTCGAGCGTGCGGTGGGGTCCGGCGAGCTGGAGCCCGGGCAACTGCTGCCTCCCATGCGGGAGTTGGCGGTCGAGCTGGGCGTGAATGCGAACACGGTCGCGTCCGCCTACCGGATCCTGCGGGAGCGCGGGGTCATCGAGACCTCCGGGCGGCGCGGCAGCCGGGTGCGGCCCAAGCCGGCCACCACGGGACGCGACCACGTCCGGATGGATGTGCCCGCGGGCGTCCGGGACGTGGCGAGCGGCAACCCCGACCCGGCGCTGCTGCCCTCGCTGGCCAAGGTGTTCGCGGCGGCGGGCGAGCAGGGTGACCGGGAGCCCGTGCTGTACGGAGACGCCCTCGTGGAGCCGGAGTTGGAGCGGATCGCGCGTGCGGACCTGGACGCCGACGGGGTGCCGGACGGACCGCTGACGGTCGCGTCCGGCTCACTGGACGCCATCGAGCGCGTGCTCGCGGCGCACCTCAAACCGGGGGACACCGTCGCCGTGGAGGACCCCGGCTGGGGCAGCCTGCTCGACCTCGTCCCGGCGCTCGGCCTGCGCACGGCCCCGGTGGGCGTCGACGACGAGGGGCCCCTCCCCGACGACGTACAACGGGCCCTGACGGCCGGCGCCCGCGCCCTGATCGTCACGGACCGCGCCCAGAACCCGACCGGCGCCGCCGTGACCGCCACGCGCGCGCGTGCCCTGCGCGCCGTGCTCCGCGACCACCCGGAGATCCTCCTCGTCGAGGACGACCACGGCCATGGCATCGTCGACCTCCCGCTGCACCCCCTGGCCGGCATCACCCGGCACTGGGCCTTCGTGCGCTCGGTCGCCAAGGCGTACGGCCCCGACCTGCGCCTCGCCGTCCTCACAGGCGACACGACCACGGAGGACCGGGTGAGCGGCCGGCACCGCCTCGGCCCCGGCTGGGTCAGCCGCCTCATCCAGCGGGCGGTGGTACGGCTGTGGTCCGACGAGGTGCTGGACACACGCGAGGTCGCGGAGACCTACCGCACCCGCCGCGACCTCCTGATCGACGCCCTCGCGCAGCGCGGCGTCGAGGCCCACGGCCGCACCGGCCTGAACGTCTGGATCCCCGTCCCCGACGAAACGACCGCGGTGGCCGCCCTCCTCCACGCCGGCTGGGCAGTCGCCCCGGGCGCCCGCTTCCGCATGAGCGCCCCACCGGGCATCCGCGTCACGGTGGCGACCCTGGCGCCCGAGGAGGTCAGCCTCCTGGCGGACGCGATCTCCAGGGCTCTGGGCCCTTCACCGACCCGAAGCTATGTGTGAGGGGGAGGAGGGCAACCCCCTCAGGGGCGCGAGGTTGTATCAAATTGCGGCTCCGCCGCGTGGGCGCGCCCGGCCGCCGACAACCTGCACACGCCGGCCCTCCTCAACTCCCACCCCCTTGGGCGCACTTGAACGAGCCCGCACTTGCGTAAGCGCAGCCCCCGCCAGAACAATCACCGCCCCCACCGGGGTGGACCACCGCAGCGACTCCCCAAGAACGGCAACGCCCGCAGCCGTAGCGATCACCGGAATGAAGTACGTCACCATCTGGGCCGTGGTGGGCCCGACTTCGGCGACCAGTCCGTACTGGATGAGAATCGCAAGCCCCGTCCCCAGCACCCCCAGCGCGGCGACGGCAAGCAGCGGCACCACGGGAAACCGCGCCGGGACCGAGGTGAACAGCGGTGTCACCACGCCGAGTTGAACCGCGGCCAGCAGCAACTGGGCCCCCGTCATGGACAGATGGGAGTGCCCGGTCCCGGCCAGCGTACGGCGGACGTAGATCCAGCCGACGGGGTAGCTGAGGGAGGCCAGGAGTGCCATCGCCGTGCCGGTGGCGTCCAGCCCGTGGAAGCCCTGCCAGGCGCCGAGGACCGTCAGTACGCCCAGGAAGCCGAGGCCGAGCCCCGCCACGCGCACACGGGTCGGCCGGTCCTCGGACAGCGCGACCAGGGAGAGCGCCATGCCCCACAGAGGTGAGGTGGCGTTGCAGATGCCGGCCAGGGTGGACGGGATGGTCAGCTCCGAGTAGGCGAACAAGGAGAACGGCAGCGCGTTGAGCAGGAACGCGGCCACCGTCAGATGCCCCCAGGTGCGCGCCCCGCGGGGCAGGCGCTCCCGCTTCACCGCCATGGCCGCCGCGAGCACCGCCGTACCGAACACCAACCGTCCGAGCGTGACCTGGAAGGGGGCGTACCCCTCGGTGCCCACCTTGATGAGCAGAAAGCTGAATCCCCAGATCAGCGAGAGGGCGCCGAAGCGGAGACGCCAGTCGAGGGCGGGGCGGGTGCGGGGTGCGGTGATGCTCATGGGCGCAACGATGATGCACCACACCTCGTAGCACAATCGAGAATTTGCAGGGGGTACCTCGTAGGATTGCTTATATGTTGAATCTGGAGCGTCTGCGCACCCTCGACGCCCTCGCCCGGCACGGCTCCGTCAGTGGTGCCGCAGAGGGGCTGCATGTCACGACGTCGGCCGTCTCCCAGCAGCTGGCCAAGCTGGAGCGGGAGGTCGGCCAGCAGCTGCTGGCCAAGAACGGGCGGGGCGTGCGGCTCACGGACGCGGGCAGGCTGCTCGCCGAGCATGCGGCCCGCATCCTGTCGCAGGTCGAGCTCGCCCAGTCCGACCTGGAGGCGCACCGCGGGGAGGTGGTGGGGGAGCTGCGGCTGGCGGCGTTCCCGACCGCTGCACGGGGTCTGTTCCCGGCCGCGCTGTCCCAGCTGCGCAAGGCGCATCCCGGGCTGCGCGTCACCTCGCGGGAGACGGAGCCAGAGCCCGCCGTCCTCGCCGTGATGCGCGGCGACTTCGACCTCGCCGTCGTCCTGGACTGGTACAACAGGCCGCTGCCCATGCCCGACGGGCTGGTCAAGGCCGTCATCCTCGACGACACCGCGGACATCGCGATGCCCGTCGACCACCGTTACGCGGAGCGCACCGAGGTGGACCTGGAGGACTTCGCCGACGACGAGTGGATCACCTGGGGCGAGAACGAGTTCTGCCACGAGTGGCTGATCCACACCCTGCGCTCCAAGGGCATCGAGCCGCGCGTCGCCCACCGCGCCGAAGAACACCCCACTCAACTCGCCCTGGTCGGTGCGGGGCTGGGGGTCTGTGTGGCACCGAGACTGGGGCGCGGACCGCTCCCGGAGGGCGTGCGGGCCGTGCCCGTGCGCCAGTCGGTGCGGCGCCAGATCTACGCCGTCTGGCGCGCGGACGCCGACCGCCGCCCGTCGATCCGGGCGGCGGTCGAGGCGCTTCAGGACGCGGGGCGCGAGGTCGGTTAGGCCGGGCCCAGCTTGCGGAAGTCCCAGGAGACGATCTTCTCCGGGGTCAGCCGCACCCAGGCGTGCCGGCCGTCGTGCGGCATCTCCTCCAGGTTGAAGTTCTTGCGGGCGAACAGGGTCTCCGGGACGTCGAGTTCGGCGCACAGTTCCCCGGTGCGGGGGAACTCGCCCACGAACTCCACGGATCCGGACAGCTCGACACCGCGCAGCTCGTCGTACTCCTCGCCCGTGTCGACGACGATCGCGACCCGCGGATCGCGCCGCAGGTCGGTCCAGCGCTTGCTGCGCACGACGGAGTACAGCCACATCGAGGTGCCGTCCCAGGCGAACCACAATGTGCTGACGTGCGGTGCTCCACCCGCGGACACGGTGGCGACCCGGCAGGTGCGCTGGGTGACGAGGAACTCGTCCAGCTCACCGGGCGTCATCATGATCTTCCGGCCCCGACGCTGAGTGACGGTCATGCGGCCCCCTCTTCTCTCACGTCGTGTCAGAGGAACTCCAGTGATCCTCTGACATCACGTCAGAAAAGGACGGTCCGAAAAGGATGGAACGTCTTCCGCCCGTGCGCAATGGCCGTTACGCTCGCCCGCTCCGGACGCCGCCGACGAGGGGGGAACCGTGCCGTCGTACGAACAGCTCAGCGAACTCCTCGACCCGGCGACCACCGTGCTGCTGACCGTCGAGTGCCAGCAGGGGGTCGTCGGCCCGGACGGCGCGCTTCCCGAACTCGCCCGCGAGGCCCGCTCCTCGGGAGCCCTCGCCAACGTCGCCCGGCTGGTGGCAGCCGCGCACGAGAGCGGGATCCAGGTCGTCCACGCCGTCGCCGAGCGCCGCCCCGACGGCCGTGGCGCGAGCCGCAACGCCCGCCTCTTCCGCGCCGCCGAACGCCTGCCCGTGCAGCAGCTGGCCGGCACGTCGGCGGTGCGCGTCGCCGCCCCGATCGAGGTCACCGAGGCGGACCTCGTCGTACGACGGCTGCACGGACTGTCCCCGGTCCAGGGCACCGACGTCGACGCGCTGCTGCGCAACCTGGGCTGCCGCACCCTGGTCGTGACCGGGGTCTCGGCCAACGTGGCGATCCCCAACGCCGTCTTCGACGCCGTGAACCGCGGCTACACCGCCGTCGTGCCGTCCGACGCCATCGCGGGAGTGCCCTCCGAGTACACCCCCGCGATGATCCGCCACACCCTCGCACTGGTCGCCACGGTCGCGACCACGGACGAGGTGCTGCGCTGCTTCGAACGGGCCCGGGGCGGGCGGATCAGGCCAGCGTGATCGAGTCCCCGGTGACGGTGATCTTCTCGGTGGGCAGGGGCTGCGTCGCGGGACCCTTCTTCACACTGCCGTCGGTCACGGAGAACTCGCTCTTGTGGCACGGACAGATGATCACGCCATTGGAGATCTCGGACACCGCGCAGCCCTGGTGCGTGCACTTCGACGAGAACGCCTTGTAGGTGCCCGCCGTCGGCTGGGTGACCACCACGCCCTGGTCCTTGAAGATCTTGCCGCCACCCGCCGGGATGTCAGCCGTCTTGGCCAGCGGGGTGCCGCCGCCGGAGCCGGACGAGGCGCTGCTGCTCGCGCCGGAGTCGCCGCCGCTCGCCTGGTCGCCCGCCCGGGTGTCGGAGGACGAGGAGTCCGAGGACCCGTTGTCCGATCCGCACGCGGTCAGCGCGACGGCGAGCCCCGTCGCGCCCACCGCCGCCACGACGGTACGGCGGCCGGGTGCCGGAACGGGATGGAGCGGTTCGCTGGTCATGCTGACGTTCCCTTCCATGCAGGCTTCGAAGATCTGTCCAGGGGTACGGTCGCCGAGCAAGGGTTGTTCAGACGACGTCGAGAGCTTGACGGGCTCGGGATCAGGGGGCGGTAAGCCAGAGCTGTCGTTTCGCTGTCGGCCAGTAACCTGGGGCGATGCTCAAGGAAGTGATCGCGACCCGCTACATCACGCCCCTGCGGGAGGGCGGATCGCTGCCCGCACTCGTCGAGGCCGACGACTTCGGGGCCTACGTCCTGAAGTTCACCGGCGCGGGACAGGGCCGCAAGACACTGGTCGCCGAGGTCGTCTGCGGCGAACTCGCCCGCCGACTCGGCCTGCGGGTACCGCGGCTCGTGACGATCGACCTGGACCCGGTGCTGGGGCTCGGTGAGCCCGAGCAGCAGGTGCAGGACCTGCTGCGGTCCAGCGGCGGCACCAACCTCGGGATGGACTTCCTCTCCGGCGCCCTCGGCTTCGACCCGCTCGCCTTCACGGTGAGCCCCGAAGAGGCCGGCCGGATCGTCTGGTTCGACGCCCTGGTGAACAACGTCGACCGCTCCTGGCGCAACCCCAACCTGCTGATGCGGCACGGCGATCTGTGGCTCATCGACCACGGCGCCACCATGATCTGGCACCACAACTGGCCCGGCGCCGAGGCCTCGGCGGGTCGTTCCTACGACGCCTCGGACCACGCCCTCGCCCGCTTCGCCCCCGATCTCGCGGGCGCCGCCGCCGAGTTGGCGCCCCGCGTCACCGAGGAGCTCCTCGCCGAGGTCACCGCCGAGATCCCGGACGTCTGGCTGGCCGGTGAACCCGGCTTCGACACCCCGGACGACCTCCGGCGGGCCTACGCGCGGCCGTTGCTGGCCCGGGCCGGAGTCGTCCACGAACGTGTCACCGGAATCGAGGAGGGCAAGTGAGCGAGCGCCACATCCACATGGCCGGCTCGGTGGTCGAGCGGCACATCATCCGCGGCGGACAGGGCGGCGACCGGGATGTCTTCGAGTACGCGCTGCTGCGCGTCGTACCGCGGGTGGAGCGCGGCGAGTGCATCAACGCCGGCGTGCTCGTCTACTGCCGTGCCAAGGCCTACGTCGGCGCCCGCACCCATCTCGACGAGGCGCGGCTGCTGGCCCTCGACCCGGCGGCGGACGTGCCCGGCATCCGGGCCGCCCTCGGGGCCGTCGAGCGGGTGTGCGGCGGCGGGGAGGCGGCCGGGCAGGCCGCGGGCGACGACGCCGGACGGCGCTTCCGGTGGCTGATTGCGCCGCGTTCCACGGTCCTCCAGCCCGGGCCGGTGCACACTGGGCTCACCGCCGATCCGGCGGCCGAGACGGAACGCCTGCTCGACCTGCTGGTGAGGTAATGGATCACACCCGCGTCGCGTGCCGTTGACACCGAGTGCCAGGCCTTCTAGCGTCACGTCTGCCGAAGGTACTAAGCGGTCGCTCATCAAGCGGGCGTACCGACGACGGACGTACTTTCAAGCGGGCGTACTTTCTCGAGGGCGAGGAGAAGCAGCAATGTCCACCACTGAGCAGCGGGTCGCTGTGGTCACCGGCGGAGCGCGCGGCATCGGCGCCGCCACCGCCGTACGACTGGCGGCCGAGGGCCGTGCGGTCGCCGTGATCGACCTCGACGAGGCCGCCTGCAAGGACACCGTGGAGAAGATCACCGCGGCTGGCGGCAAGGCGCTCGCGGTCGGCGCGGACGTCTCCGACGAGGCGCAGGTCGAGGCCGCGATCGCGCGGGTCGTGGAGGAGCTGGGCGCGCCGACGATCCTCGTCAACAACGCGGGCGTGCTGCGCGACAACCTGCTGTTCAAGATGAGCGTCTCCGACTGGGACACCGTCATGAACGTCCATCTGCGCGGTGCCTTCCTGATGTCGAAGGCCGTCCAGAAGCACATGGTGGACGCGGGCTTCGGCCGGATCGTCAACCTGTCCTCGTCCTCGGCGCTCGGCAACCGCGGCCAGGTGAACTACTCCGCGGCCAAGGCCGGCCTGCAGGGCTTCACCAAGACCCTCGCCAAGGAGCTCGGCAAGTTCGGCATCACCGCCAACGCCGTCGCCCCCGGCTTCATCGCCACCGACATGACCGCCGCCACCGCCGCGCGCGTGGGCATGGGCTTCGAGGACTTCAAGGCCGCTGCCGCCACCCAGATCCCCGTGGCCCGGGTCGGCGAGCCGGACGACATCGCCAACGCCATCGCCTTCTTCACGGGCGAGGCGGCCGGGTTCGTCTCCGGCCAGGTGCTGTACGTCGCCGGCGGACCGCTCGACTAGGAGATCACGCACCATGACTGAACTGCCCGCCCTCTCCGGCAAGGTCGCCCTCGTCACGGGCGCCAGCCGAGGCATCGGCTACGGCGTCGCCGAGGCGCTCGTCGCCCGTGGCGACCGCGTCGCCATCACCGGCCGAGGCGAGGACGCCCTCAAGGAGGCCGTCGACAAGCTGGGCGCCGAGCGCGTCATCGCCATCGCCGGCAAGGCGCACGACCTGGAGCACCAGGCCGAGGCGGTCGAGCGCACGATGGAGGCCTTCGGCCGCGTCGACTACCTGGTGAACAACGCCGGCACCAACCCGGTGTTCGGCCCGATCGCCGACCTCGACCTGGACGTGGCCCGCAAGGTCTTCGAGACCAACGTGATCTCCGCGCTCGGTTTCGCGCAGAAGACCTGGCACGCCTGGCAGAAGGACAACGGCGGCGCGATCGTCAACATCGCCTCCGTCGCGGGCCTCGCGCCCTCGCCCTTCATCGCCGCGTACGGCGTCAGCAAGGCCGCGCTGATCAACCTGACCCAGCAGCTGGCGCACGAGTTCGCGCCCAAGGTGCGGGTCAACGCGATCGCCCCGGCCGTCGTGAAGACCCAGTTCGCCAAGGCCCTGTACGAGGGCCGGGAGGCGGAGGCGGCCGCGGCCTACCCGCTGGCCCGGCTCGGCGTGCCCTCCGACATCGGTGGCGCCGCCGCGTTCCTCACCTCCGAGCAGTCCGCCTGGGTCACCGGGCAGACGCTCGTCGTCGACGGCGGCATCTTCCTCAACGCCGGCGTCGCCTGAGGCAAGCGGTTGCAACCGTAACGATCGGGTGCACAAGGGCGCCGTTTCCTTGACGGAAACGGCGCCCTTGTCGTCGTACGGGAGAGGCACAGCGGAATGACAACGTCGTCATAGAGAAGCTGATCAAGGCCCTTGTACCGACCGGGTTCAACCCTCGTGACACTGCGGTATGGTCTGCCGACCCTTGGTACGGCAGATCGAGGAGCGAGCGCGTGTTCAACCGGAACCGAGGCCTGCGGCAGGCGGCGGCCATCGCGTCCATATCGTCGCTGGTGGCGGGCTGCGGAGTCCTCTCGGCGGACTCCTCCGACAGCAAGGGCCCCATCGTCGTCGGCACGACCAGCGCGCCGAGCACACTGGATCCCGCGGCTTCCTGGGACCAGTCCTGGGAACTGTTCCGCAATATTTACCAGACGCTGCTCAGCTACCCCTCCGGGGCGACCACACCGCAGCCGGACGCGGCGGAAAGCTGCCGCTTCACCGACAGCTCGAACACGACGTACACGTGTGAGCTGCGCGAAGGGCTCAAGTTCTCCGACGGGCACACGCTCGACGCCAAGGCCGTCAAGTACTCCATCGACCGGATCCTGAAGATCAACGTCAACGGGGGACCCGCCGGCCTGCTCGGCAGCCTCGCCCGGGTGCAGGCGCTGGGCGACCGGGAGATCGTCTTCCACCTCAACAAGCCCGACGCGACCTTCCCGTTCGTGCTCGCCACTCCCGCCATGTCGATCGTCGACCCCGCGGAGTACCCCGAGAGATCCCTGCGCAAGGGCGACAGCATCGACGGCTCCGGGCCGTACACACTCCAGTCGTACGAGGAGGGCAAGAAGGCCGAGCTCGTCAAGAACGACAACTACAAGGGCTACGCCGAGCGCAAGAACGACGCGGTGACCATCCGCTACTTCCAGGACTCGTCCACCATGGTCACCGCTCTGAAGGACAAGCAGGTCGACGTCGCCTTCCGCGGCCTCAACGCGAACGACATCGTCGACCTCCAGCGCCATGACGCGAGCGGGAACCTCCAGCTCATCGAGGGCTCCGGCATCGAGATCAACTACCTGGTCTTCAACCCGAAGGACTCCTGGGCGGGCAAGCTGCCGGTCCGCAAGGCGATCGCCCAGCTCGTCGACCGCGGCGCAATCGCGCACAAGGTCTACAAGGACACCGTCGAGCCGCTGTACTCCATGGTCCCCAAGGGCCTGACCGGGCACACCACCGACTTCTTCGACGACTTCGGCAGCCCGAGCACCTCCAAGGCCCGCAAGATCCTCACCGACGCCGGCATCACCCAGCGCGTCCCGCTCACGCTCTGGTACACCACCGACCGCTACGGCTCCTCCACCAAGCCGGAGTTCGCGGAGATCAAGCGTCAGCTGGAGGACTCCGGCCTGTTCACGATCACCCTGAAGAGCCGCCCCTGGAACACGTACGTGAAGGGCTACCAGAACGGCGAGTACCCGGTGTTCGGGCGCGGCTGGTTCCCCGACTTCCCGGACCCGGACAACTTCATCGCGCCGTTCGTCGGCAACCAGAACGCACTCGGCACGCCCTATCCGGCGCCCGAGATCACCGGGAAGCTGCTGCCCCGCTCGCGCGGCGAGAGCGACCGCGCCAACGTGGTCTCCGACTTCGAGCAGGCCCAGCAGATCCTGGTGCACGACGCCCGGCTGCTGCCGCTGTGGCAGGGCAAGCAGTACGTGGCCGCGAGCGAGGACATCTCCGGCGCGGAGCAGGCGCTGGACCCGTCGACGATCATGCTGATGGGCGAGCTGTCCCGGAAGACCAGCTGGTAGACGGTGCCTTTCGGGGAGCGCGGGGCCGTTGTCAGTGGTCGCCTGTAGGTTCTGATCCTGGAAGCGACCGCACCCGGTCAACCGCACATCGTAAGGAAGTTGACGTGACCGACATCGCCATGCTGCCCGAGTCCTGGCGCGGGGTCCTGGGCGACGAACTGCAGCAGCCCTACTTCAAGGAGCTCATGGAGTTCGTCGAGGAGGAGCGGGCGAAGGGTCCCGTGTACCCGCCGCGCGAAGAGGTCTTCGCCGCGCTGGACGCCACACCGTACGACCAGGTGAAGGTCCTGGTCCTCGGCCAGGACCCGTACCACGGCGAGGGACAGGGTCACGGCCTGTGCTTCTCGGTCCGTCCGGGTGTCAAAACCCCGCCCTCGCTGCGCAACATCTACAAGGAGATGAAGGAGGAGCTCGGTCTGCCGGTCCCGGACAACGGCTATCTGATGCCATGGGCCCGGCAGGGCGTGCTGCTGCTCAACGCGGTGCTCACGGTGCGTGGCGGCGAGGCCAACTCGCACAAGGGCCGAGGCTGGGAGAAGTTCACCGACGCCGTGATCCGCGCGGTGGCCGACCGGCCCGACCCGGCGGTCTTCGTGCTGTGGGGCAACTACGCGCAGAAGAAGCTCCCGCTGATCGACGAGACCCGGCACGTGGTGGTGAAGGGCGCCCACCCCTCCCCGCTGTCCGCGAAGAAGTTCTTCGGCTCCCGCCCGTTCACGCAGATCAACGAGGCCGTGGCCCTCCAGGGGCACCAGTCGATCGACTGGACCATCCCGAACCTGGGCTGACCACCCCGCCGGGCCGGTTGCGCACCGGATCGGCCCGGTGCCGCCTGACCGGGATTGCAGCGGGCGGCGGTTAGCGTCGGTCGGGACAGCCGACCAGCCGACGAGTGTGTGCGGAGGACGCGGTGGCCAACGGGCAGGAGCAGGCGGCGCCGGACGCCGTGATGACGCGGATCGGGCAGGTGGTCATGCTGCATCATGCGGGCGACCGCGAGGAGGCCCGGCACCGCTTCCTGCAGCTGTGGGCGGAGATCGGCGAGCACGGCGACGCGCTGCACCGCTGCACGCTGGCCCACTACATGGCCGACACCCAGGACGACCCCGCGGACGAACTGGCATGGGACCTTCGGGCCTTGACCGCGGCCGAGGAACTCACGGGCGACCGCCTCGCGGAACACGAAGGAACACTGGCGGTGCGCGCGCTCTACCCCTCGCTGCATCTGAACCTGGCGGCCGACTATGTGAAGCTGGACCGCAGCGGCGCCGCCCGCACCCATCTGCGCCAGGCCCGCAGCGCGGCCGAGGCGCTGGCGGACGACAGCTACGGGGACGGGGTGCGGGCGGCGATCGGGCGGCTGGAACTGCGGCTGGGGGAGAGGGACCCGGACGGCGACGGCCGGTGGGGGCCGCCGCGGCAGCGGCCGTAGGGCCTGTGCGGAGCGACTACGGCCGCCTCAACTCCCGTACGCCTGCTTGCAGATGACCGCCTCCGGGCTGTCGGGCCGCCAGCCCCCGTACGTCCGGCCGAGGGCGCACATGTCCGTGTTCCTCACGTTCTTCGGGACGGGCTTGGGCAGGTCGGGGATCTCGACGTGCGGCCGGCCATGGTGCCCGTGCTCCGGGTGCGGCGGCCGGGGACGGGGCCGCGGGTGCGAGGGGGGCGCCGCAGAGTGCGCGTCCGGTGGTCCCTGCCGCTCGGGTGGCTGGCGCTCCGGCCGTCCGGTCGGGGCGGTCCGCTCCAGCGCCTCGCGGACCGGCGCCTGCACGATCTGCGGAGTCCCCTGGTCGTCCGGGTACGGAGCCGACGGCGGGGACGGTGCCGGCGGCGGGCCGGACGCGGGCGGGCGCTGGATCGTCACACAGCCGGTGAGGGCCGAGACGGCCACGGTGACCAGGAGCGTTGCGGTGGTCGTCGTTCGATGCACCCGCGCAACGATGGCGGCTCGGGCGGCCCCGGGGGCGGCGTATGAGCGAAGGATGCCCCGCGCGGGTGATCTCCCGCCCCGTACGGGGGCCGGGCGTGCGCTCCGGGTGACGTCAGTCGCCCGTGCTGCCGTCGATGCGTTCGCGGAGCAGGTCGGCGTGGCCGTTGTGGCGGGCGTACTCCTCGATCATGTGGGTGTGGATCCAGCGCAGGTTGAAGCGCTCGCCGGTGCGCCGGTGCCTGCCCTTGGAGGTGTCGTCCAGGGTGAAGCGGGCCGCGTTGCGCCGTGCGGCCTCGATCTCGGCCTGCCAGGTGGCGTACGCCTCCGCCCAGGTGTCGGCCTCGGTGAGGCGGAACTCGCCGTCCGGGTCCTCGTCGCTGTAGTAGATCGGGCCCGCGTCCTCGTCCGCGAGGATCCGGCGGTACCAGGAGCGCTCCACCTCGGCCATGTGCCGCACCAGCCCCATCAGGGACAGCGTGGACGGTTCCACGGAGGTGGTCCTGAGCTGCTCGTCGGTCAGGCCCTCGCACTTCCAGGCCAGGGTCTGGCGGTGGTAGTCCAGCCAGCCGTCCAGCATGGTGCGTTCGTCGGCGGTGGTCGCGGGTTCACGGCGCTCGATCGTCATGACGGCATCCTTTCCCAACGGCATCCGAACCGGCGACGAGTTTTCCGCCGCGCTCGTGGCGGGGACGGGATTCACTCCGCCGAGGTGCTGCCCGCCTTGGACCGATGAGGAGCAGCCCGGCTGAAACGGCCGTACGCAACACCGCGACCGCCCCCAGGCCAGGACGCGCCGTCCCCTCCTCCTGCCCAGCCGTTTCCCTCGCCCGTCGGTGGTCGCCGCGGCAGCCGTATGCTTCCGGCAGGACCCCGGCAGGCACGCGCCAGAGGAGATCACCCCGTGAAGGTCGGCTGCATCGGACTCGGCGACATCGCGCAGAAGGCCTACCTCCCGGTGCTCGCCGGCCTCCCCGGGATCGAACCGCACCTGCACACCCGTACGCCCGCGACGCTCGACCGGATCGGCGACAGCCTCCACCTCCCGGCGGACCACCGGCACACCACCCTGGACGCGTTGCTCGCCCAGGACCTCGACGCCGCCTTCGTGCACGCGCCCACCATCACCCACCCGGAGATCGTGACCCGGCTGCTGGAGGCGGGCGTGCCGACCTATGTCGACAAACCCCTCGCCTACGAACTCGCCGACTCCGAGCGGCTGGTGACGCTCGCCGAGAAGCGCGACGTCTCGCTCGCGGTCGGCTTCAACCGGCGCTTCGCACCCGGGTACGCGCAGTGCGCGGACCACCCGCGTGAGCTGATCCTCATGCAGAAGAACCGCATCGGGCTGCCGGAGGAGCCACGCCCGATGATCCTCGACGACTTCATCCACGTCGTGGACACGCTGCGCTTCCTGGTGCCGGGGCCCGTCGACGACGTGACGGTACGCGCGCGCGTGGAGGGTGGTCTGCTGCACCATGTCGTGCTGCAACTGGCCGGGGACGGCTTCACCGCGCTCGGGGTGATGAACCGGCTCAGCGGTTCGGCGGAGGAGATCCTCGAGGTGTCCGGCCAGGACACCAAGCGGCAGGTCCTCAACCTTTCCGAGGTGATCGACCACAAGGGCCAGCCGACCGTGCGACGGCGCGGCGACTGGGTGCCGGTGGCCCGGCAGCGCGGCATCGAACAGGCGGTGCTGGCCTTCCTCGACGCCGTACGGGCGGGGAAGGTGCTCAGCGCCCGGGACGCACTGGCGACTCACGAACTGTGCGAGCGGGTGGTACGTGCGGTCGAGGACCGGGCCGCCTCAGCCTGACCGCCCGTACGCCCTCGGCGGCGCACCATACGGCCAGGACCAGGAGGGCGCCGTGCACCGGCCAGTCGCCGTAGCGGACGTACGGGGTGGTGCCGTGGGCCAGCGGAATGTCATATGTCGCCGCCGCGCTGGAGCTCGTCCCCATCCAGGACCCCAGCCGCTGCCCGCTCGCCCCGTACACGGCAGACACCCCTGTCAGTGTCGCGTGCACCATCGGGCGCCCGGTCTCCGCGGCGCGCAGTGCGGCCAGCGAGGCGTGCTGCTCGGGTGCCCAGCTCTGCTGGAACGTCGAGGTCGCCGACTGCGCTATCAGCACCTCGGCGCCGTCCTGTGCGAGATGGCGGCTCATGTCGGGGAACGCCGACTCGAAGCAGACCATCGGGCCGATGCGCAGCCCGTGCCCGACGTTCATCAACACCTGCTCCGAGCCGCGCCTGCGGTCCTCGCCCGCCGCCTTGCCGACGGAGGTCGCCCAGCCCAGCGCCGTACGGAAGGGTATGTACTCGCCGAAGGGCACGAGCCGCATCTTGTCGTAGCGGTCGCCGGTCGGACCGTCCGGGCCGACGAGCACCGAACTCTTGTAGATGCCGGGTTTGTCGGAGCGGCGGGCATCCACGTTGACCAGGATGTCGGACCCTGTTTCGCGGGAGAGGGCCGCGATGCGTTTCGCCAGGTCGGGGCGTTGGCCGAGGTCGAACCCGACGCTGCTCTCGCCCCACACGATCAGGTTCGGGTGCTGCCCGGCGAGCTGCCGGGTGAGCTGTTCCTCGCGGTCGAAGCGCTTGTCGGCGCCGTTGATGACGCCCGGCTGCACGACGGCGATCCGCACCCGGCCGTCGACGTCCGGACGCGGTGCCCATACCCAGCCGGCCGAGGTCGCGGCGGCGGTCGCGACCAGGCCCGCCATGGCCGGAACCCAGACCACGGTGGGATGTGACCTGCCACTGATCCACGCGCCCACCAGCGCGGCGACGGCGACATTGACGGTCACCACCAGGAAGCTGAGCAGCCACACCCCGCCGACCGACGCGAGCCGCAGCGCCGGTTCCACCTGCCACTGACTGGAGCCGAGCATGCCCCACGGGCCGCCCAGCCCCTGCCAGGAGCGCACCAGCTCGACCATCAGCCAGCCGGACGGCAGCACGAGGAGCGCAGCCAGTCCGCGCCCCGGCCCGGGCACCCCGCCCAGGAAACGCCGAACGAGCCCGCCCCACGGCGCCCAGAGCGCGCCCAGCAGGGCGGCGATGAGGAAGATGAACACGTTCAGGCTCGGCAGCAGCCAGTGGTGCACGGCCACCATGTAGCCGAACCCGCCGCACCAGCCGTCGTAGGCCGCCCGTTTCCCGGTGGGCGCGGAGCGGACCAGCATGATCCACGGGACCAGGGCGACGTAGGCGAACCACCACAGCGAGGGGGCGGGAAAGGCGAACACGGGCAGGGCGCCCGCCACAGCGGCGACCGCCGAGCGCCGCCACGGGGAGGCGAGCCATGGACCAAAGGTCTTCATACGGCATCTCCCTACCCGGCGGTGGCTCCAGTGTGCGTTCTTTCGCTGATCGTGGACAGAGGACCCCGGATCACTCGGCCGCGGGCGCCACACGCGGCTCGGGAAGGCGCCGCCACTTCTCCTCCACGACGACCTCGCGCAGCCGCCAGCCGTCGTACGTCCGCAGCAACCCGAAGGCGTAACGGCCGCCGCACACGAAGTCGGGCGCGGCCGTTCCTCCGCCGTCCGCCGTGAACCGCATCGGATTGACGTAGTCGGCGCGCACGCGCGCGGTGTCGCCGATGTCCTGTTCCAGCATCCCGAACCGCACCCGCCGGTTGACGATCAGATGCTGCCGCATCGGGAACAGCAGCATGCTCTCGGCAAGCCACGCGGCGACCTGCCCGGCACCTCCCTCGATGCCGCCGGCCGAGCGGTAGTCCGCGCGCCCGTCGGGTGTGAACAGCCCCCGGTACGCCTTCCAGTCACCGTCGTCCACGGCCGCCGCGTAGTCGGTGACCACTTCGTCGACGGCCAGCCGGTCCATCACGGTCGCGAGCTCCACGCGCTGCGTCATCGGCTCAGTGTTGGGCATGGGACGTGCCGGGCCAAGGGGTGTGCGGCGACGACACAACTTCGTTGTCAGCGACCGTCCAACTTCCTTGACCGCGCCCGTCGTTCGACGCCCGGCGCGTCCGGATGCCGATCAGCGATTCCTATACTGACCGAATGATCACCATTCCGATCGGCGCGCTCGAAGTGGCGATGGTCCAGTCCGGCGCCCGGGCCGCGGACACGTTACGGGACACCGCCGAGTTCGCCCGGCGCATCGAGGACCTCGGCTACCTGCGGCTCTGGTACGCCGAGCATCACCACTCCCCGGCCATCGGGGCGTTCCCGCCCGTTGTGCTGACCGCGCACGCGGCCGCGCTGACCTCGTCCCTACGCCTCGGTGCCGGGGGCGTGCTGGCCCCGAACCACGCCCCGATCATGCTGGCGGAACAGTTCGGCACGCTGGCCGCGCTGCACTCCGGCCGGATCGACCTGGGCATCGGCCGTGGTCCCGGCACCTTCGACGAGCCGACGGCGCGGGCCCTGCGGCGCGGGGCCGGGCCGGCGACGGACGAGGAGTACCGCGACGACGTGGCGGCGACCCTGCGTTTCCTGCTGGACGAGGTCGCGCTCGGCCCGCTCCCGGAGCCATGGCTGCTCGCGTCGAGTACGGCCGGTGCGGCGCTCGCCGCGGAACTCGGACTGCCGATCGCCTTCGCCCACCACATTCGCCCGGACAACACCCTTGCCGCGCTCGATCACTACCGGGCGCGCTTCTCGCCGTCCCGCTGGTGCGAGCGCCCTCGCGTGCTGGTCTGCGTGGAAACGGTGTGCGCCGAGACGCAGCAGGAGGCGGCCCGGCTGGCGGGACCGATGGATGTCGTCAGGGCCGGTCTGCTCAAGGGGCGGGGAGACATCCCGTTCCCCACTCCCGAAGAGGCGGCCGCCCACTCGTTCACCGCTGAGGAGGAGCGGGCACTGTCGGGCTTTCGCGCCCAACAGGCCCACGGCTCACCGGACATCGTCGCGAAGCAGTTGGCGGACCTGGTGGAGGTGACCCGCGCGGACGAACTCATGCTGGTCACACCGGTATACGCGCCGGCCGCGCGCCTGCGCTCGTACGAACTCGTCAGGCAGCACGCCGCCCCGGCCGGGTGAGGCGCGAAGGAGGACGGCTCCCGGTCAGGCCGCCTCGATGACGTCGCTCTGGATCGCCGCCGCCCACTCGACCACCAACAGCTCGTACTCCGCGCGCTCCTGGGCCGACAGGGAGCCGCCCGCGCGCATCCACAGCGCACGGATCTGCTCGTTGACCTCGGCGGCGGAGCGCACGGAACCAGGGGTTGAGGAATGGGGGGACATGCGCACAAGCCTAGGGGCAAGCACTGACACTGCGCTACCGGTCGGCTACCCATGACGTATGTCATTGGTCACGGATTTTCGCGGCGCCGCCCGGAGCTGCAACTTCCGCAGGACGGCGGAGCGTTGAGGTCCGCACTCCCGCCGGAGGGCCGGGTGCTGGTCAGCCCGCCGACTCCGCCGCGTGCGGGCTCAGGACGCCCGCCGTGACCAGGGCGATGATGACGATGCCCAGCGCGATGCGGTACCAGACGAACGGCATGAAGCTCTTGTGTGAGATCCACTTCATGAACCAGGCGATGACGGCGTACCCGGACGCGAAGGCGATCACCGTCGCGAACAGCGTGGGGCCCCAGGCGACATGGCCGCTCTCCAGCGCGTCCTTGGTCTCGAACAGGCCGGAGGCCAGCACTGCCGGAATGGCGAGCAGGAAGGAGTAGCGGGCCGCGGCCTCCCGCTTGTAGCCCATGAACAGACCGCCGCTGATGGTGGCGCCGGAGCGGGAGACGCCCGGGATGAGCGCCGCCGACTGGCACAGACCGTAGACGAGGCCGTCCTTCACGCCCAGGTTCTCGAGCGTCTTGCGCTGCTTGGGCGCCCGGTGCCGGCCGCCCGTCTCGTCGCGTGCCGCGAGCCGGTCGGCGATGCCGATGACCACACCGACGACGATCAGCATGGTCGCGGTGATCCGCAGATCGCGGAAAGGGCCTTCGATCTGGTCCTTGAACAGCAGCCCGAGCACGCCGATCGGTATCGAGCCGACGATCACCAGCCAGCCCATCTGGGCGTCGTGGTCGCGGCGCATCTCCTTGTTCACCAGCGAGCGCGCCCAGGCCGAGACGATCCGCCCGATGTCCCTGCGGAAGTAGATCAGCACGGCGGCCTCCGTGCCGATCTGCGTGATCGCCGTGAAGGCCGCGCCGGGGTCCTTCCAGCCCGAGAAGGCGGCGGTCAGCCGCAGATGCGCGCTGGAGGAGACGGGGAGGAACTCGGTCAGCCCCTGGACGAGTCCGAGGACGAGGGATTCAAACCAAGACATGGAGGTACGGCGTCCAAGTGCTGATCGTGGCAGGCGTGACGGAAGGTCACGCCGGCGGGCGTCGTGATCACGGTGTGAAAGGGCAGCCTAACGTCCGGCGCCGACAGGCCCGGCACAGGGGTTTCGGGGGCACCCGGCGGCCGTGGGTTCCGGGTGGTTGACCAGGTGTGGGGGCGGAGCTTACGTTTCTGGGAGGAGAAAGCGCTTGCTGACGCTGCTCCTCCTCGTAGCTCGTCGTTCCCGGAGGAGTGCTGATCAGGTCCATGTCCACGTCCGAGACCCACCCCGGGACGCACCGGGCCCCCGCCGCCCCGCTCTCCGGCCGGCGCGTCCGGGCCGCCGTCATCGGCACCGGCGCCATCGGGCGGGGCTCGCACCTGCCCGCGCTGGCCAGGCTCGCCGAGGAGGGCGAGACGGAGGTCGTCGCCGCCGTCGACATCGATGCCACCGCGGTCGAGGAGTTCTGCCGGGCGACCGGGATCCCGCACGCCTACACCGACCTGGAGCAGATGCTGCGCGAGCAGCGACCCGACCTGGTGAGCATCTGCACCCCGCCGACGCTGCACCGCGAGCAGACCGTCGCCGCCCTGCGCGCCGGGGCGTGGGTGTGGTGCGAGAAGCCGCCGGTGCCGACGCTCGCCGACTACGACGCGGTCGAGGCCGAGGAGGGCAAGGACGGCGGTCCGTACGCGTCGATCGTCTTCCAGCACCGCTTCGGCTCCGGCTCGCGGCACGTACGGCGGCTGCTCGCCGAGCAGGCCATGGGCCGGCCGCTCGTCGCGCACTGCCAGACCACCTGGTACCGCGACACCGCCTACTACGCCGTGCCCTGGCGCGGCCGCTGGGCGACCGAGGGCGGCGGCCCCGCCATGGGCCACGGCATCCACCAGATGGACCTCCTGCTGGACCTGCTCGGCCCGTGGAGCGAGGTGCGGGCGATGGCCGGGCGCCTGGTCCACGACGTGGAGACCGAGGACGTCTCCACCGCCCTGATCCGCTTCGAGAACGGGGCGATGGCGACGGTCGTCAACAGCGTGCTGAGCCCCGACGAGGTCAGCCGCATCCGCATCGACTGCGAGCGCGCCACGGTCGAGCTCACCCACCTCTACGGCCACTCCAACGCGAACTGGCGCATCACCCCGGCCCCTGGTGTGTCCGGCGACGAGGCCGCGGCCTGGCAGGACTTCGGCGCGGACGTGCCCAGCTCGCACCTGGAGCAGCTGCGGGAGCTGGTGGCGAGCATGCGCGCGGGGGAGCGTCCGCGCAGCAGCGGCGCCGACGGGCGCACCAGCCTGGAGCTGATCGCCGCGATCTACAAGGCGGCCTTCACGGACACCACGGTCAAGGCCGGTGAGATCGGTCCCGGCGACCCGTTCCACACGGCGATGCACGGCGGAGCGCCTGGCTGGGCACCCGTCGCTCCCGTGGCGGCCCAGGAGGTGCCCGCATGACCGGGCTGTGTGTCGTGCACGCCCTCGGTGACCGCATCACGATCACCGAACGGGCCGGTGGCGTCGAGCTGTTGAGCTATGTCTACGCCCCGGAAGCGGCCTGGGAGGCCCCGAAGCCGTACATCCATCCCCTGCGCACCCTGGCGGGCGACGTCGTCACCGACTACCGGCCCAACGACCACCGCTGGCACAAGGGCCTGCAGCTGACGGCCTCCCACCTGTCCGGCGCCAACCTGTGGGGCGGCAACTCCTACGTCCACGGCGAGGGCTACCTCGAACTGCCCGAGCGCGTCGGCTCGATGGCGCACGTCGCCTTCGACGAGGTGGCGGTTCACGACGACCGCGCGGTCATCGCGGAACGGCTGACCTGGCGCCCGTACAGCGGGGAGCTGTGGGCCGACGAGGAGCGCCGTATCGAGATCCACGACGTCGACGCGGAGTCCGGCTCCTGGGCGCTGACCTGGTCCAGCGCCGTCACCAACCGCCGCGACGAGCCGTTGCGCTTCGGCAGCCCGACCACCGCGGGGCGTGAGATGGCCGGCTACACCGGCCTGTTCTGGCGCGGCCCGCGCGCCTTCCGCGACGGCCGGATCATCGGCCCCGACGCCGAGGGCCCCGGCCTGATGGGCGAGCAGGCGCCGTGGCTCGCCTTCTCGGGCGAACACGACGGCAGCGACGGCCACGCGACCCTCGTCTTCGCGCACGCCCCCGAGAACGACCACCTGGGCGAGCGCGGCACCCACCCCGCCCACTGGTTCGTACGCAACGAGCCGTTCGCCGCGGTCGCCCCGTCCTGGGCGTTCTACGACGAGCTGGAACTCGCCCCCGGCGACACCCTCACCCGCCGCTACCGGATCGTGGTGGCCGACGGTTCGTGGGAGCGGGAGGAGATCACCAAGTACCTGGAGGCGCATCCGTGGTGAGAACAGGGGAGTTCACGGGACTGCCGGGCTCGGTCGCGGTCTCGCACCTGGCGGTCTACGACTGGCCGGCCGTCGACGGCGTCTGCGGCGGAACTCCCCATATGCACCTGACCTGTTCGGAGGCGTATGTCGTCACCGGCGGCCGGGGTGCGGTGCAGACTCTCACGACGTCCGGGTACGAGGTCACGCCCCTCGTACCCGGCACGGTCGCCTGGTTCACGCCTGGCACCATCCACCGCCTGGTCAACGAGGACGACCTGCGCATCACGGTGCTGATGCAGAACAGCGGCCTGCCGGAGGCGGGCGACGCGGTCCTGACACTGCCGCCGCGGTACCTCACCGACGCGGAGACGTACGCCGCCGCGACCAGAATTCCGACGGATGTGCCGGAGGAGGAGCAGGAGCGGTTCGCCCGCGCCCGCCGCGACCTCGCCCTGGAGGGCTACCGGGCGCTTCGTGAGGCGGACGGCCCCGAGGCCCTGGCCGCCTTCCACCGGGCCGCCGCGGCACTGGTACGCCCTCGGCTCGCCGAGTGGCGCGAACGCTGGCGGCGTGGCGCGGAGGCGGCCGCCGCAGCCACGGGGGAGCAGCTCGACCGCCTGGAAAAGGGCGACGTCGGCCACCTCGCGGAGGCCGTCGTCAGGGCCGAACTGCCCTCGGCGCAGGGGAAGTTCGGGATGTGCGGGCGGTTGGACGTGTACCGGGCGAACTGACCGGGTGCACCCTGATCGCGACGGTGGGTAGCCTGGACGCATCGGCTGGGCCCAGCGCACCGGGAGGCCCGATGAAATACGTCGTGTTCTACGAGTCGGCCGACGACCTGGCCGCGAAGGCGCCCGCCCACTTCGCCGCGCACGCCGCCCGATACCAGGAGTACGTCGAGCGCGGCGAGCTGCTGATGATCGGCCCGTTCGCGAACCCCCAGGAAGAGGGATCGATGGCCGTCTTCACCACTCGCGCGGCGGCCGAGGACTTTGTCGCCGGCGACCCGTTCGTGCTGCACGGAGTGGTGAAGTCCTGGCGCATCCAGGAGTGGAACGAGGCCCTCGCCCCGTCCTGAGCGCCGACCGCGGCACCTCCGGCGGAGCGCTCAGGCCGCCGAAGGCCCCGCCACCGTCCATCCCTCCGCCTGAGGGTGGGCGGTGAGGTCCTCGTGGTGCACCGGATTGCCGCAGGCCCGGCAGGTGACGACCGGGACCAGTTCGTTGCCGCAGATGTGCTCGACGACCATCGGGCGGTCGTCGGTGCGCAGATGGCGGTCGCCCCACTCCATGAGGGTCATCAGGACCGGCTCCAGTTCGAGCCCCGCCCTGGTGGGCCGGTACTCGAAGCGCTGCGGCCGCTCGCTGTAGGCGCGCTTCGTCAGGATCCCGGCGTCCACCAGGCGCCGCAGGCGGGCGGCCAGCACGTCGCGCGGGGCGCCGATGTTGCGCACCAGCTGGTCGAAGCGCCCGTTGCCCAGGCACACCTCGCGCACGACGAGCAGGGAGTACTTCTCGCCCACCAGCGCCAGGGTGTCGGCGATGGAACAGGGGCGCGGGTCTTTGGTGGCGGCCATGACGCCCAGTCTAGGGGAGGGTTTGTTTTTCCAACCTTCGGAGTTATGGTGAGTTTGGATTTCCTACTCGCCAGTAGTTCCGCCAACCCGCCGTGGAGGCACGCACATGCGTGACGCAGTGATCGTCGAAGCCGTACGCACCCCGATCGGCAAGGGCAAGCCGGGCGGCTCCCTCGCACACGTCCACCCCGTCGAACTCCTCGCCCACACCCTGCGCACCCTCGTCGAGCGCTCCGGCGTCGACCCGGCACTGATCGACGACGTCATCGGCGGCACCGTCGACCAGGTCGGCGAGCAGGCCATGAACACCACCCGCTACGCCCTGCTGTCGGCGGGCTTCCCGGAGACCGTCCCCGCGACCACGGTGGACCGCCAGTGCGGCTCCTCCCAGCAGGCCGTGCACTTCGCCGCGCAGGGCGTCATCTCGGGCGCCTACGACCTCGTCGTCGCCTGTGGCGTGGAGTCGATGAGCCGGGTGCCGATGTGGTCGAACGTGCCGCCCGGCAAGGACCCCTTCGGCCCCGGCGTCGCCGAGCGCTACCCGGAGGGCCTGGTCCCGCAGGGCATCAGCGCCGAGCTGATCGCCGCCAAGTGGTCGATCACCCGCGACCAGATGGACGCCTTCGCGGTCTCCTCGCACCGCAAGGCCGCCGAGTCCTGGGCCAACGGGCTCTTCGACGCCGAGGTCGCGCCCCTGGAGGGCGTCACGCGCGACGAGTGCGTACGGCCGTCCAGTACCACCGAGATCCTCGCCGGCCTCAGGCCCGCCTACCATGACCCGGTCTTCGCCGAGCGCTTCCCGCAGATCGAGTGGAACGTCACCGCGGGCAACGCCAGCCCCGTCAACGACGGCGCCTCCGCCGTGCTGATCACCTCCAGCGAGACCGCGGCCCGCCTCGGACTGCGCCCGCTCGCCCGGCTGCACAGCTTCGCCGTCACCGGCTCCGACCCGCTGCTGATGCTCACGGGCGTCATACCGGCGACCGAGAAGGTGCTGCGCAGGGCCGGCCTGACCCTCGACGACATCGACCTGTTCGAGGTCAATGAGGCGTTCTCCAGCGTCGTCCTGGCCTGGCAGCAGGAGACCGGCGCCGACCTCGCCAAGGTCAACGTGCACGGCGGCGCGATCGCGATCGGCCACCCGCTCGGGGCCAGCGGCACCCGCCTGACGACCACCCTCGTGCACGCCATGCGCGCGCGTGGGGCACGCTACGCCCTGCAGACCATGTGCGAGGCGGGCGGACTGGCCAACGCGATGATCCTGGAAGGCGTGTAGCCGGCCGTCAGCGTCCGCGCAGCTGGTGCCGCTTGCGCCAGGCCACCACCGCGCCCACCAGGGCCGGTACGGCGATACAGGCCATGGCGATCAGGAAGGCGGGGGACGTCGGTGCGGAGGCGCGGGCGCCGGCGACGGCGTACGCGGCGGTGTTCGGCACCGAGCCGAGCGCCGTCGCGAGCACGAACGGCACCCAGCCCATGCGGGAGACGGCGGCACAGTAGTTCGCGGCCCAGAACGGCACCCCCGGGAACAGCCGGGCAGCCATCATCGAGCGGAACCCGTGCCGGCTGAGCTGCCCGTCCGCCGCCTTCAGCAGCCGGCCCCGCAGCAGCGGGCGCAACGCGTCCTGCCCGAGCATCCGGCCCAGTCCGAAGGCGACCCCGGCGCCGAGCACCGTACCCGCGAGGGCCGTCCCGGTCCCCAGTTGGGAGCCGAAGAGCGCGCCCGCCCCGAGGTTCAGCAGTGGCCGCGGCACGAACGCCACGGTGCACAGCCCGTACGCCGCCGCGAACACCATGGCCGCCGCGGCGCCGCCGAGCTGCGGCGGCCAGCCGTGCGCCAGCATCCGCTGCGGCTGGAAGAGCAGCACGGCAGCGGCGGCACTCGCGAGCAGGACGACAAGCAGGGACAGCCGTGACCACGGCGAGAGCAGCACGCGCGTGCAGCGCGAGCCGAGGCTCGGCGGTGGTACGGGTACGGCGGCGACGGCGAGCTCCGTGGCGGCGGCCCGGGGAGAGGCCGTGGCGGTGCCCCCAGAGCGGGTGGTGGCATCGAGCATTCCGTGACAGTAACGGATTGATATATGTGATGGCCGTATGGTTCGTCTCATGAGCGTCACAGGTGCGGACATTCTGGACGTGCCCTTCAGCACACTCGCCGACACCGTGCTGGAGCGGCTCACCGCCACGTACGCCGCCGCGGCCGACCCGAAGCGCGCCGAGTCCATGCGCGCGTACATGAAGGACGTGGCCCCCTTCCTGGGCCTCAGCACGCCGGTGCGCCGGAGCCTGTCCCGTACCGTCGTCGCGGGCCTGCCGCGCCCCGACGAGGGAGACTGCACGGCGATCGCCCTGCGCTGCTGGCAGTTGCCCGAGCGCGAGTACCACTACTTCGCCGTCGACCATCTGCGCCGCCACGCGCGCGTGTGCACCTCCGGATTCCTGCCGGTCGCCCGGCACCTCGTCACCACGGTCCCCTGGTGGGACACCGTCGACGCGCTCGCCGCCCATGTCGTGGGCGCGCTGGTGGCGGCCGACCCGCGGCTCACGGCGGACATGGACGCCTGGATCGCGGACGACGACCTGTGGGTCGTCCGCACCGCCCTGCTCCACCAGCTGCGCCACAAGGAACGCACCGACGCGGAACGGCTCTTCGCCTACTGCGTGCGTCAGTCCGGGCACCCGGACTTCTTCATCCGCAAGGCCATCGGCTGGTGCCTGCGCGAGTACGCCAAGACCGACCCGGAAGCCGTACGGGCCTTCCTGGCCCGGGAGCGCGGCCGGTTCGCGCCGCTGTCGGTCCGGGAGGCACTGAAGAACATCGGGCCCTGAACCGGACCGGCGCGCGAACTCCCGTGACCTGAAAAATCATTCGACGCCGGCAGGAGCGTCGGCAATGATCGGCGTCATGTTCCGGTACGCCTTCCACCTCGCAGCATCCGCAGTCGCGGATGCCCCGAAGGCTGCCGTTCCCACTCTCGTCGCCGCAGTCGACGGCGCCCGAAGCTGACCCTCTCCGGATCGTCCGGCGGACCCCGCAGGGGGAGGGTCGGCGAGTTCCTTGGGGTCCCCATCTCTCCTACGAAGAGGCTTCGAGGTATCGCCATGCCCAAGACGGCATACGTGCGCACCAAACCGCATCTGAACATCGGCACCATGGGCCACGTCGACCACGGCAAGACCACCCTGACCGCCGCCATCACCAAGGTGCTGGCCGAGCGCGGCACCGGCACGTTCGTGCCGTTCGGCCGCATCGACCGCGCCCCGGAGGAGGCCGCCCGCGGCATCACCATCAACATCGCCCACGTCGAGTACGAGACCGACACCCGCCACTACGCGCACGTGGACATGCCGGGCCACGCCGACTACGTCAAGAACATGGTCACCGGCGCCGCGCAGCTCGACGGGGCGATCCTCGTCGTCTCCGCGCTCGACGGGATCATGCCGCAGACAGCCGAACACGTCCTGCTCGCCCGGCAGGTGGGCGTCGACCACATCGTCGTCGCCCTGAACAAGGCCGACGCGGGCGACGAGGAGCTCACGGACCTCGTCGAGCTGGAGGTCCGCGAACTGCTCACGGCGCAGGGCTACGGCGGCGACGCCGTACCCGTCGTACGCGTCTCCGGGCTGAAGGCCCTGGAGGGCGACCCGCGGTGGACGGCGTCCATCGAGGCGCTGCTCGACGCCGTGGACACATATGTGCCCATGCCCGAGCGGTACTTGGACGCGCCGTTCCTGATGCCCGTCGAGAACGTGCTCACGATCACCGGCCGGGGAACGGTGGTGACGGGCGCGGTCGAGCGCGGTGTCGTCCGCGTGGGCGACCGGGTCGAAGTGCTCGGCGCCGGGCTGGAGACCGTGGTCACCGGCCTGGAGACCTTCGGCAAGCCCATGGAGGAGGCGCAGGCCGGCGACAACGTGGCGCTGCTGCTGCGCGGGGTCCCGCGGGACGCGGTCCGGCGCGGACACGTCGTGGCGGCGCCCGGCAGCGTGGCGCCGAGCCGCCGCTTCTCCGCGCGTGTGTACGTCCTGTCGACGCGCGAGGGCGGACGCTCGACCCCGGTGTCGAGCGGCTATCGACCGCAGTTCTACATCCGCACCGCGGACGTGGTCGGCGACGTCGACCTCGGCGGGACGGCCCTCGCCCGGCCCGGCGACACCGTGACCATGACGGTCGAGCTGGGGCGTGACGTGCCGCTGGAGCCGGGGCTCGGCTTCGCGATCCGCGAGGGCGGCCGCACGGTCGGCGCGGGAACGGTGACCCGTGTCGGCTGACGGCTGCGCGGACGTCGGACCGTAGGCGCCGAGAGGGGTGGGGAGCTGCCGGCCGGTTGCGGCCGGTCGCGCCCCGTGGCGGGGCCGCATGTCGATGCGGCCCCGCACCCCTTCAGGCCGTCTTTGCACCGGCGCGTGTCCGTACCGGCGACAATGGGCCCGTGGACGAGCCGATACCCGTGACCCGAGACGTCGATCACGGCACCGCCAAGCTGATGCCCGACGTCGACCGGAAGCGGGCCTGGCTGCTGACGGTCGACGGGGCGCCGCAGTCGTACGTGGACCTGGACGAGCCGGAACACCTGGAGTTCGAGTACGCACGACGGCTCGGGCACGTCCTGGACACCCTTGCTCAACCGGGCAGTCCGCTGGACGTGCTGCACCTCGGCGGGGGCGCGCTCACCCTGCCCCGGTACCTGGCCGCGACCCGGCCCGGCTCGCGACAGGACGTCGTGGAGACGGACCGCGCCCTGCTGGAACTGGTCCTGGAGCACCTGCCGCTCCCGGACGGCTCGGCCGTCACCCTGCACACCGCTGACGCCCGCGTCTGGCTGGAAGCGGCCCCCTCGGACTCGGCGGACGTGCTCGTCGCCGATGTCTTCGGCGGCTCCCGCGTCCCGGCACACCTCACCTCCGTCGCCTACGCCCGTGAGGCCGCCCGGGTGCTGCGCGACGGGGGCGTCTACCTGGCCAACCTCGCCGACGCGGCGCCCTTCGCCTTCCTCCGTTCCCAACTCGCCACTTTTGCAACGGAGTTCGAGGAGCTGGCGCTGATCGCCGAACCGGCCGTCCTGCGGGGGCGCCGCTTCGGCAACGCCGTACTGGTCGCCGCGCACCATCCCGTCGACACGGCCGCCCTGGCCCGGCTCACGGCGGCCGACGCCTTTCCGGCACGGGTCGAGTACGGACCCGGGATCCGCGCCTTCGTCGCCGGTGCGCGCCCGGTGCGGGACGAGGACGCCGTGCCGTCGCCCGAGCCTCCCGACGGGGCGTTCGGTATCGGCTGAACCGTCTGGGGTGGCCGCCGGGTCCGTCGTCACGGGTCCGGTGCTCCGCCGTGGGTCCGACGCGTCCGGCAGTCATACCGGCGTCGTCGAAACAGCCCCTGGCCAGCCTAGTCTACTCGTGGGTAACATGCCCGTCATGAGCGCAGACCAGATGTCGATCGGCGAGATGCTCGCCGCGACGGTGCCGATGGCCCGGACCCTGAACCTCCAGTTCCTGGAGACCACGCCCGAGAAGGCCGTGGTGGCCCTGCCGGACCAGAGCGAGTACCACAACCACGTGGGCGGGCCGCACGCCGGCGCGATGTTCACCCTCGGTGAGACCGCGAGCGGATCGATCGTGCTGGCCGCCTTCGGGGATCAGCTCGCGCGAGCGGTTCCGCTCGCGGTGAGCGCCGAGATCGCGTACAAGAAGCTGGCGATGGGAGCCGTCACCGCCACCGCGACCCTCGGCCGCCCGGTGGCCGATGTCGTGGCGGAGCTGGATGCCGGGGAGCGGCCCGAGTTCCCGGTGTCGATCGAGATCCGGCGCGCCGACGGTGCCGTCACCGGCGAGATGACGGTCGTGTGGACGCTGCGTCCCAACGGCTGAGCACCGCCTGCACACCGGGCCCGGGGGCGTGTCGCCCCCGGGCCCGGTGTGCTTTCGGTTCGGCGGCCCCGCGACGAGACCGCTGAGGTCGCCGTCCCCGGGGAACCCGGCTCAGGCCGCCAGCGGCCGGCGTCCGGGGCCGGTGCCTTCGTCCAGCCCGGCGACGAACTCCTTGAGCCAGGTGGTGAATTCGGGGCCGAGGTCGTCGCGGTCGCAGGCGAGGCGGACCACGGTGCGCAGGTAGTCGGCCTTGTCGCCGGTGTCGTAGCGCAGGCCGTCGAAGACGACGCCGTGCACCGTGCCGTCCGCGGCCAGTTCCCGCAGGGCGTCGGTGAGCTGGATCTCGCCGCCGCGGCCGGGCGGGGTGCGCTCGAGGGTGTCGAAGACGGCCGGGTCGAGGACATAGCGGCCGATGACCGCGTATCTGCTGGGTGCGTCCTCGCGAGACGGCTTCTCGACCAGGCCGGTGACGCGGACCACGCCGTCCTCGCCCGTTGCCTGGGCCGCTGCGCAGCCGTAGAGGTGGATCTGCTCCGGCGGGACCTCCATCAGGGCGACGACGCTGCCCGCGTGCCGGCCTCGCACGTCGAGCATGCGGCTGAGGAGGGTTTCGCGGGGGTCGATCAGGTCGTCACCGAGCAGGACGGCGAAGGGCTGGTCGCCGACGTGCCGGCGGGCGCACAGGACGGCATGGCCGAGGCCGAGCGGCTCGCCCTGGCGGATGTGGTGGATGCGGGCCAGGCGGGCGGGATCGCGCACGGCGTCCAGACGTACCGTGTCGCCCTTGGCGGCGAGCGCCTGTTCCAGTTCGAAGGCGTTGTCGAAGTGGTCCTCGATGGCGCGTTTGTGGCGTCCGGTGACCATGAGGACGTCGTCGAGCCCGGCCGCGGCGGCCTCCTCCACGACGTACTGGATGGCCGGCTTGTCGACGACCGGCAGCATCTCCTTCGGGGTCGCCTTGGTCGCGGGCAGGAAACGGGTGCCGAGGCCGGCGGCGGGGATCACGGCCTTGGTGACCGCACGGGGGGAAGGGGTGTGGGGGACGATCATGCGGCTCATGCTGGCGCACGCGGATGAGAGCCCGCCGAGAGGAACTTGGGATCCCGCTGTGGGTCCGGGCGTGGAGGTTTCGTGTGCCAGGCGTCCGGGGGGTGCACACAACTCCACTGCCGCCATACGGTTGTTTCGAATACGGGTGCGGATACCGCCGGTAACTTATCTGAAGTTGCCGCGTTTTGAACTTTCGTCACTCGAACTCCTTGTTTCCTGTCTGTCAATTGTGCGAAAGTGAGCGGCCCTGTAGCGGTCCCAGAACCCGACCCGGCATAGGTATGCACCAAACAGGCACCTGCTTTCCGATGGACGCGAAATCCGCTTACCGTCCTGCGGCTTGGAAGGAAATGGTTCAGTGCAATCCCCCAACCCCCCACGACCGCCGTACCCGCCCCGTCCCGGATCGGGGCCCGCCGAGTCCGATCGCAACCTCATCGCACAGCTGGGTCCGGATGCCGCGGGTGCCCGTGCGGGCGCGCTGCTGCTGGCCCGGCACTGGCGGGCCACGTACGACTACGCAGTCATATGCCTCGCCTCCGGGGAAAGCCCGGCATCCATGGCCGCGGCCGCCGCCTTCCAGCGGGTGCTGGGACGGCCGGGCGGCGGCGCCCTGCGACCGCAACTCCTCATGGCCGTACGGGACACCGTCAAGGAGTGGGCCGCGGACGACGGCATTTCCGCTCTCCTGCCGGAACTTCGCAAACCGACCGGCGGTCGCGGACTGCGCGCCGCACGCTCCGCGACCCCCGAAAGGCGGCACATCGCCGAGCGGGCATTCCGGGCCCTTCCGGGAGCCTCGCAATGCCTGCTGTGGCACTCGGAGGTCGAAGCCGAACCCATAACCGTACCGGCTGGTCTGTTGGGGGTGGATGCGCCCACCGCGTCCGCCGCACTGGAGCAGGCGCGCGAGCAATTCCGGGTGGGCTGTGTGCGCGCCCACCGGGAACTCGCGCCCGGCAAGGAATGCCGCTTCTACAACCGCCTCCTCGACGTCCCGATACGCCGCGGCGGTGCCCTGCTCCCGGATGTCCAGCAGCATCTGACGCAGTGCCGGTACTGCCGTCACGCCGCCGAACAGCTCAGTCATTTCGAGGACGGCCTGGAAGTGCTGCTCGCGGAGACCGTGCTCGGCTGGGGCGCCCGGCGCTATCTCGACTCCCGCCCCGGCCGCGGCGGAGACCTGGCGTTCACGCCCGGGCGCGGCGGCGCGCGTTCCGGCGGCGGGCGGCACCGGCCCGACGCCCCGCGCAAGCACACCAAGGCCGTCGTCGTGGGGGTCGGTCTGACGACACTCGCCCTGCTCGCCACGGTTCTCGTCAGCAAGGGCTGGTCCGACGACAACGCTGTCCGCTCCGGCGCCACCTGGGGTGCGCCCAGCAGCAGCACCCTGCACCCCTCGCCCCCCGCGGCGGACACCACGTCGGCCGTCTCACCCTCGCCCGCCTCCGCGGCGCGGCCCGTCGAGATCGGCCGCGGTCGGCTCCGCAACCCGAAGGCCGGACTCTGCCTGGACGTCCAGGGCGGCCGGTCCAGGCCCGGTGCCGCGGTCGTGCTGGCGGCCTGCTCCTCGGCCGGGTCGCAGCAGTGGTCGTACCAGGACGACGGTCTGCTGCGCAGTACGGCCGACCCCACCCTGTGCCTCGACTCCGATGCCGAGAAGAACTCGGTGACCCTGGCCGACTGCGTGGTGCACGCGGGCGAGGTGCGCTACGACCTCACGGTCCGCGGGGAACTCCTGCTGCGCGGCGGAAAGGGGCTCCTCGTCGCACCGGGCAGACGGGCTGAGGTCGTCGTCACCGCACGGGACGGTTCCGGCGGGCAACGGTGGACGCTCGAAGTCGGCCTCGGAGACACCGGCCGCACGAAGAAGCCGGGCGGATCGCAGGACGGCGGTCCCCCCGCGGCCCAGGACTCGCCCGAGGACGCACCGAAGCCGCCCGGCTCCCGGGCCCCGGAGCGGAAGACCGGGGGCGAGCCCTACGACGGGCAGTACGAGGAGCGGTTCGCCCAGGTCGACGACGAAACCGAACCGTCCCGGCCGCCGGCGCCCCTGGACCGGGTGCGTACGCTCGCGGTCGACGTGCGGGCCGCGGTCGCCTCCGTCGCGGACACCGCGGGGAATCTCGAGGCCGTCCTGCACTGATCAAGGCACATGCACGGACATACACCCCTCTGGGGCCGCCCGCCGGGGCGGCCCCAGCTTCGTTTCTTGTCGGCATCGGAGTGTTTCTTGTTCGCTTCATTGACACGAGTCACCAACGGTCATAGTTTTCCCGCCGCGCCCACGGTGCCCTACGGGGTGTCAGGTCGGTCCTGAAGCAGACTGCGTTCAGATGCCGAACGCAGTCCGGGCCGCCGGGGCGTACCTGCGGTTCACAACGTCGTGCCCGCACACCGAAGGAGTGACGGCCCATGACCGACACTGTCTCGCGGAGATCCGCACTGCGTCTGCTGGGCGGCGCGATCGCCGTCGCCACGGCGGCCACCAGCGGTCTCACGCCCCCCGCGCAGGCCCTGGACAGACCCGAGGCGGGGGCCGGCTCCCGCGTCGAAGGCCTGATCGCCAAGCTGACCCTCGACGAGAAGATCTCTCTCCTGCACGGCGCCACCGACGCGAAGTCACTCGGCCAGGCGGGCTACGTCCCCGCCGTCGAGCGCCTCGGCATCCCCTCACTCCGTCTCGCCGACGGCCCCGCCGGAGTCCGCGTCACCCGGCACGCCACCGCCCTGCCCGCCCCCGTCCTGCTGGCCTCCGCCTTCGACCCGGACCTGGCCCGCCGCTACGGACAGGTCATCGGACGCGAGGGCCGCGCCCTCGGCCAGGACGTCCTGCTCTCCCCGATGGTCAACCTCATCCGCACCCCGTACGCGGGCCGCAACTTCGAGACCTTCAGCGAGGACCCGCTGCTCGCCTCCGGCATGGTCGCCGCCGAGATCGGGGGCATCCAGGGCGAGGGTCTCATCGCCACCGTCAAGCACTACGCGCTGAACAACCAGGAGAAGGACCGCATGTCGATCGACGTGCGCGTCGACGAGCAGACCATGCACGAGATCGAACTGCGCGGCTTCGAGGCGGCCGTGGGCGCCGGCGTCGGCGCGGTGATGGGCGCCTACAACAAGGTCAACGGCACGTTCTCCTGCGAGAACAAGAGCCTGCTCACGGACATCCTGCGCGACCGCTGGGGCTTCGACGGCTGGGTGATGACCGACTGGTTCGCCGCGCACAGCACCGTCGCGGCGATCACCGCCGGCCTCGACATGGAGATGCCCGACGGCACCCACTTCGGTACGGCGCTCAAGTCGGCCGTGCAAAGCGGCAGCGTGCCCGAGCGCTACGTCGACCGTTCCGTACGGCGCATCCTCACCGTCATGGACCGCTTCGGCCTCCTCGACGGCACTGCACCACCGCGCCCGGAGCGCGACGCACCGTCCGGCGCCGCCGTGGCCCTGGAGGTCGCGAAGGCGGGGGCGACCCTCCTGCGCAACGAGCACCGGACGCTGCCCCTGTCCCGGGGCGGCACCGTCGCGGTGATCGGCCCGACCGGCACCCTGCCCTTCGTCAGCGGCGGCGGCAGCGCACACGTCGTGCCGGACCACGCCGGCAGCCCCCTGGACGCCATCAAGTCCCGTGCGGGGAAGGTCATTTACTCCCTCGGTGAGGACCTGTTCGGCAAGCCGGTCCCGGCGTCCGCGCTGGGCCCTGCCTTCGACAGCGAGGGGCAGGGAGTCGACGCGGGCAAGGTGTGGACGTACGACGGGACGCTCACCGTCCCCGAGGACGACGAGTGGACCTTCGTCCTGCACTTCTCGTCCGCGCCCACGGCCCGCCCCAAGGTCCTCCTCGACGGCGCGGAGCTCTTCCCGCAGGCCTCCGGATACGGCGAGTTCTTCACGGGCGGCCTGGTCTCGGCCGCCCCCGACGGTCTGTCGGTGCGCCGCAAGACCCTCACCCTCGCCAAGGGCGCCCACACGCTCAAGATCACCGCCCAGGGAGGAGCCGACGGTCTGCTGTTCCGGCTGCGGCGCAGCACCGGCGCCACCCGCGCACAGGACGTCGCCGAGGCCGTCAGAGCCGCCCGCGCCGCCCGCGACGTGGTTCTCTTCGCCTACGAGGACGCCACCGAGGGCCTGGACCGCACCACGATCGCCCTCCCCGGCCACCAGCAGCAGCTGATCGAAGCCGTCACCGCGGCCAATCCGCGCACCACGGTCGTCCTCAACACCTCGTCCGCGACCTCGATGCCCTGGCTGCGGCGCACCGGCGCCGTGCTCCAGATGTACTACCCGGGCCAGGAGGGCGCGGCCGCCACCGCCGCCGTCCTGTACGGCGAGTGCGACCCCGGCGGCCGCCTCACCCAGTCCTTCCCCGTCGACGACGACCACCACCCGGTCGCCGGCGACCCCCGCCGCTACCCGGGCGTGGACGGAACGGAGGAGTACTCCGAAGGCATCCACGCCGGCTACCGCTGGTACGACGCCGAAGGGGTGCGGCCGCTGTTCCCCTTCGGGCACGGACTGTCGTACACCTCCTTCTCGTACGAGGACCTGCGGGCCCGCCGGACACGAGGCGGCATCGAGGTGTCCTTCACCGTCCGCAACACCGGCCGGCGCGACGGCGTCGCCGTGCCGCAGGTGTACGTCGGGCCGTCGCCGGACCTCCGACTCGACCAGGTGGTAAGGGCGTTGGGCGGCTACCGGCGGCTGCACCTGCGGGCGGGGGAGCGGCGGCGGATCGCCGTGGAAGTCACCGCGCGCACATTGTCCTCATGGGATCCGAAGCGTCACGATTGGGTGCTCGGGACCGGCCGGCGCACCGTGTGGGTCGGGGCGTCCTCGCGTGATCTCCGGTTGCGTACGAACGTGGAGGTGGGCACGTGATACGACGCATCGTCATCGGCCTGACGGCCCTCGCGGCGGCCCTCGTCGCACCCGTCGCGGCAGCGCAGGCCGCACCGTCCGGCGGCGACCCGGTCGTCCGCACCGACGCGGGGCTGGTGCGCGGCGAGACCACCGCCGAAGGACGGCAGTTCCTCGGCATCCCGTACGCCGAGCCGCCGGTGGGCAGGCTCCGCTGGCGCGAGCCGCACGCCGTACGCCCCTGGAAAGGGGTGCGTTCCGCACAGGACTTCGGCAACAAGTGCGTACAGAACTCCAGTTGGGATCCCGGCTACGACCGGCCCTCGTACACCGAGGACTGTCTCGACCTCAATGTGTACGTCCCCGAAGGCTCCGCCGGACGGTCGGTCCTGGTCTGGTTCCACGGCGGCGGACTGACGGCCGGTGCCGGTCAGGACGTCGTCCCCGACGCCTTCGCCCGGCAGACCAAAACGGTCGTCGTGACCGTCAACTACCGCCTTGGCGCGATGGGTTTCCTCGCCACGTCCGGTCTCGACGGCGAGACGCGCGACGGCGTCTCCGGCAACTTCGGCATGCTCGACCAGCAGGCCGCGCTGCGCTGGGTGCGGGCCAACATCGGCCGTTTCGGCGGTGATCCGGGCCGTGTCACCATCGCGGGCGAGTCGGCGGGCGGCCGCTCGGTCTGCACCCAGCTGGCCTCGCCCACGGCCAGGGGACTGTTCCGCGCGGGCATCATCGAGAGCGGCGCCTACGACGACTGCACCGCCCGTACCCACCCGGACGCGGTGGCCCAGGGAGCCGACTTCGCCAAGAAGCTGGGCTGCACCACCGTGGCATGTCTGCGTGGAAAGTCCGCCCGCGAGATCCTCGAAGCACAGGGCGACTTCGACTGGAATCCCGTGGTCGGGGGCGCCTTCCTGCCCGCACAGCCCGAACAGGCCGTCGCGAGGGGAACCGCGGCCCGGGTGCCCGTGATCAACGGCTCGAACACGGACGAGGGCCGGCTGTTCGCGTTCTCCGGCTTCGACCTGAACGGCACACCGCTCACCGCCGAGCAGTACCCGCAGGTCATGCGGAACGACTTCGGCGAGCAGGCACTCGCGCGCTATCCGCTGTCGGCCTACCCGACGCCGACCATCGGGTACGCCACCGCACTGGGCGACGTCCTGTTCAGCTGCCCGGCGCTGCGGCTCGACGGGCTGCTCGCCACCCGCGGACCGGTCTACTCGTACGAGTTCGCCGACCGCACCTCCCCGCCCTTCGCCTCCCTGCGCAACCTGCACACGGACTTCGACTTCGGCGCGACGCACGTCAACGAGATCCAGTACCTCTTCAAGCACTTCGGACTGGAGAGCCCGCTGAACGCCGAGCAGAAGGTCCTGTCGCGGCAGATGGTCCAGTACTGGGGATCCTTCGTACGGGACGGTGTCCCCCGAGCCGCGGGGCAGCCCCCGATGCCCACCGGCCCGGGCGTGGTCCTCTCCCTGAAGACCGCGTCCAAGGGCGGAAACACCCTGAGCACCACTGTCCATCAGGAGCACCAGTGCGATCTGTGGGACGGCGCCTCGGCAGGCTGACCCGGTAGGCTTCCCGGCGTGCGCCCCCGTGCGGCGCACGCCGGGAACACTGCACCAAAGGGTTACGAATCGGGAGGAAGTGGCGTTGCACGTCCAGGAGTGGCTCGACACGGTGCCCGCGGCAGCCGTCTACGCCGTGGTGGCGCTGGTCATCGGTCTGGAGAGCCTGGGCATCCCGCTGCCGGGCGAGATCGTCCTGGTCTCGGCCGCCCTGCTCTCCTCCCAGCACTCCGGCATCAACCCGATCGTGCTCGGCGCGTGCGCGACCGCCGGCGCCGTCGTCGGTGACTCCATCGGCTACGCCATCGGCCGCAAGGGCGGCCGCCCACTGCTCGCCTGGCTGGGCGGGAAGTTCCCCCGACACTTCAGCGAGGGCCATGTCGCCACCGCCGAGAAGTCCTTCGAGAAGTGGGGCATGTGGGCGGTCTTCTTCGGCCGCTTCGTCGCCCTCCTGCGCATCTTCGCAGGGCCCCTCGCGGGCGTCCTCCACATGCCGTACTGGAAGTTCCTGACCGCCAACGTCCTCGGCGGCATCTGCTGGGCGGGCGGCACGACGGCGGTCATCTACTACGTGGGCGTGGTCGCCGAGGACTGGCTGAAGAGGTTCTCGTATCTGGGCCTGGTGGTCGCGGTGCTCATCGGTCTCACGTCGATGCTGGTCATCAGGCGCAAGGCCAAGAAGGCGCAGGCGGCGCGTCAGGAGCCGGAACCGGTACCCGCCGGGGACTGAAGCGCCGCCGCGACCAGCCCCCCACCGGGCCGCGCTATGCCTGATGGATCTCCCCGTGCGACTTGGCGAGCTCCGCATACAAGGTGCCGTTCAGCGTGACCCCCTCACGCTCCTCCGCACTCAGCTCCCGCCTCACCTTCGCCGGCACCCCCGCAACCAACGACCCCGGCGGCACCTGCATCCCCTGAGGCACCAGTGCCTGCGCGGCGACCAGCGACCCCGCCCCGATCACCGCACCGTTCAGCACGGTCGCCCCCATGCCGATCAGACAGTCGTCCCCGACGGTCGCGCCGTGCACCACCGCGTTGTGCCCCACGGACACCCGCTCACCGATGCTGACCGGAAACCCGGGGTCGGCATGGAGCGTGCAGTTGTCCTGGATATTGGCCTGGGCCCCGACGGAGATGCGCTCGACATCCCCCCGCAGCACCGCCCCGTACCAGACGCTCGCCCCGGCCTTCAGCGTCACGTCCCCGATCACGGACGCCGTGGGCGCCACGAAGGCCTCCCCGTCGATCTTCGGTTCCCTGCCGCCGATGCCCGTGATCAACGCCTTGTGCGTCATCGCCCTCTCCTCCTCGTCGACACAGAACGCACCGTAGGCGATGACACCCCGCTGCCGGGTGCCGGGGCCGCGCGTCACGCTGCGGGCAAGGGGCGGGCGGCCGTACGGGTAGACCTGCCGTCGATACCGGTCGGCGTCGATGGCGAGGCGCTGAGCGGGCCCGTGCCTTTCGAGGTGCGGCCCGCGGGCGCTGCGGGTGCCGTGCCGCGGTGCAGGAATTCGACCGGCGCCGACTGCTCGGGCCAAGGCCGGATCGGCCGAGGCTGGGCGGACCGCGCCGGACGCGAGAGGTTCGCCGGCCCGTCCGGGGTGACCACGACGAGGCCGCGCACGGGCCCGGGAAGCCGAGCCGATCCACCGGACAGCACACCTAACCGCTCGGCGGTTTCTCCAGGGCGGCCTCCGCCGCGGACCGCCCGTCCGCGGCCGGTGTCCACCGCGCGCCGGTCTGCGCGCGGTACGCGGCGACGGCGGACTCCAGCGTCGGGAAGAAGTGGGCCGGATCGATGGTGCGGGTCAGTTCATAGCGTTCGATCTTGCGCCGCACCGGGTCCTTCAGCTCGGCGAACACCAGGCTCATGCCCCGCTCGTTGAGCGCCTCGTCGAGCTCCTCCAGTTCGTCGGCCGCCGTGGTGTCCACGTCCGTCACGGGCTCGGCCGCCAGCAGCACCCACACCGGCGGCGGCTCGCAGCGGGTCAGCCGCATGATGTGGTTGCGGAAGGCCTTGGCGTTGGCGAAGAACAGCGGCCCGTCGAAGCGGTGGATCACCAGCCCCGGCAGCTGCTCGGCCTCGGGGTAGGAGCGGACGTCGTGATAGCCGGGCAGCCCCGGCACCCGGCCCAGCACGGTGTTGTACGGCCACCAGGCCCGCCGGAAGACGTTCAGGATCGACAGGCCGACGGCGACCGCGATGCCCGGCAGCACTCCGAGCAGTGCCACCCCGAGGAAGGCCGCCACGGACAGCAGGAACTCGGCCTTGCGCTGATGCCACAGGCGTCCCGTGCCCGCGATGTCGGCCAGCGAGAGCGAGGCCGTGATGACGACGGCCGCGAGGGCCGGCTGCGGCAGATTGCGGAAGAGACCGGGCAGCACGACGAGCATCAGCACGATCAGGACCGCGCCGACGATTCCCGTCAACTGGCTCTTGGCGCCCGCCCGTTCGGCCACCGCCGTCCGTGAGCCGCTGGTGCTCACGGGAAACCCCTGGAACAGCCCGGCCGCCACGTTGGCCGCTCCGATCGCCGTCATCTCCTCGTTGCCGCGCACCTCCTGGCCGGTGCGGGAGGCGAACGCGGAGGCGTTGGAGATGGTGTCGGCGAGGGACACCAGGGCGATGCCGAGCGCACCGCCGCACAGCGGGCCGAGGTCGCCCCAGTGGACGTGGGGCAGGCTCAACGGCGGGAATCCCTGCGGGAGTTCACCGACCAGGCTCACCCCGTGCCCGCCCAGGTCGAAGGCCGAGGTCGCGGCGATCGCGAGCACCACCATGACCAGGACCGCGGGCACCTTGGGCAGCCACCGCTGAAGCACCAGGATCAGCACGATCCCCGTCACCCCGACCGCCACCGAGGCCCCCACCGCCTTGCCGTCGGCCACCCCCCGGACGAAGGCGCGCACCTCGGCGATGAGTCCGTCGGCGTCCGTCTTGAAGCCGAACAGCTTCGGGAGCTGCCCGATCAGGATCGTCAGGGCCAGCCCGTTCATGTAGCCGATCATGGTGGGCTTGGAGATGAGGTCGGCGATGAAGCCCAGCCGGCACACCCCGGCCAGGATCGTGACGGCGCCGACCATCAGGGAGAGCATCGAGGCGAGCGCCACCGCGCGCCCGCTGTCCCCGCCGGAGGCGATCAGGGGCAGGATCGTCGCGGCGATCATCGGGCCGAGAGAGGAGTCGGGGCCGAGGACCAGGATCCGCGACGGCCCGAAGACCGCGTACGCCAGAAGGCAGAGCACCGACGTGTACAGCCCGGTGATCGCGGGCAGCCCCGCCAGTTCCGCGTAGGCCATGCCCTGCGGGACCAGCAGCGTGGTCAGGACGACGCCGGCGACGACGTCCTTGATCAGCCACTCGCGCCGGTACGCCGACAGCGTGCGCAGCCCCGGCGGGACGTAGCGGCCTGTGGTGTCTGCCATCGCCGGACCTTCTTCGGACGTGTCGGCGCGTACAGGGCGATCAGTGTGACGGAGCAGAGCGAGTGGTACGGGATGTCGAGGAAGTCCGACGGGTCCACCGTCCTGGGTCGGCCGCCGGTCGCGGACTTGCTCCTACGACTCCTACACGGCCCGCACGAGCCCCGTCGTCACCTCGCAGGGGTGATGACGGGCATCGACCGACACCTCCTCCGTCCGCTCGTCAGAACCGGTGGTATCGCACGGCGCTGGCCATGACGACGTCCTGGACCGAGGCATGGCGCCGGCTGAAGGGCACCCAGAGCAGGCCCACGGGGAGAGCGACGCACAGCATGGCCCGCAGCAGCGCGCGGGGGATGCCGAGCAGCCGCCCGGTGCGGCCGGTGACTTGCAGGCCCAGCAGCCAGTCGCCGAGGGTGCCGCCGGTCGACGCCCAGCACACGCCGAGATAGAGCACGGCGACAGCCCCGCCGAGCACCCCCGTCAGCCAGTCGGACAGGTCGGGCATGCCGAACGGCGGCCCGGTGACGAGCAGCCGGAGACCGCCGTACGCGAACTGCAGGGCGAGCCCGATGCCGGCCACCACGAGCGTGTCGACCAGCGCCGCGAGGCATCGCGACACCACTCCCGCGGTGTCGCTCCCGGAGCCTGGGACCCCCTGTGTCACGGTGGCTGCCCATGCCCGTCGGCGTGTGCCGGTGCCACGCCGGGTCTGTGCAGCAGCCGGTCGGCGACGCGGTTCACCATCCGGTCGGCCCGGATGCTGCGCAGCCGCAGCGCGTCGACCGTCTCCTCGGCCATTCCGCCGCTGGTGTCCCGGACGATCCGGCCCAGGTCGATCTCCTCCAGCACCGCCCTGGTGAGCGAGACCAGGTCGACCCTGGCGATCACGGCGTCGAGGTCCAACCGGGCGGCGATCCGGTCGACGTCGATGCGCGCCACGATCCGGTCCAGGTCCAGCCGCGCCGCGATCTCGTCCGCATCCACCCGGGCCGTCACCCGGCTCACATCCAAGCGGTCGGCGATGCGGTCCACGTCGACCCGGTCCGCGATCAGGTCGATGTCGATCCGCCGCACGATCCGCATCACGTCCACGCGGTCCGCGATCCGGTCGACGTCGAGACGGGCGGCCAGGCCGTCCAGGTCGAGCCGGTCCACGACGGCGGCCGTGCCCGCGCGGACCAGACGGTCGGCGACCGAGCCGGCGGTCCCCAGCGCGTATCGCGTCACCCGTCCGGTGACGTCGAAGGGATCCACCAAGCTGCGCCAGGTCATCCCACCATCGCACCACGGCTCCGGCGCCTTCGCCTCATCCGTTTCGGGTGATCCGCGCACACTCGGTTGGGGTGAAGATCACAGCTTCCGCACCGCCTCGGCGCCCCGCACGCTGAGTACGGTGACTGAGTGCCGAAGAGCAAGAACACGTTCTCATCCTGGCGGCGAGGTCTCGCGCAGCGCGCCGTCCACGCGGGCTGGGCCTGGGTGCAGCGCACGGGCTCGGTGACGGCCGAGTGCCCCGGCCGCTTCCGCTTCGGCTCGATCGGCGAGGCCACCCGGCTCGCCTTCCCGCTCGGCACCGTCTTCGGCGAGGCCTGGATCCACATCGGCTCCCACTGCATCGTCGGCGAGCAGGTCACCCTCACCGCGGGCCTGATGCCCGACCTGGACCTCGGCCCCGACCCGATCCTGCGCATCGGCGACGGTGTCGTGCTGGGCCGCGGCAGCCACGTCATCGCCGACACCACGGTGACCATCGGCAGCGACTGCTACTTCGGGCCGTATGTGTATGTGACGTCCACGAACCACTCGTACGACGATCCGCACGAACCCATCGGCAGGCAGTGGCCGCGCATGGAGCCCGTGGAGATCGGGCCGGGCTGCTGGATCGGCACCGGGGCGGTGATCCTGCCGGGTGCGCGGATCGGGCGGAACGTGGTGGTGGCCGCCGGTGCCGTGGTCCGGGGCGAGGTGCCCGACCATGCCGTGGTGGCGGGTGCGCCCGCCCGTGTCGTGCGCCGCTGGACGGCTGCCGACGGCTGGCAGCCGCCGCTCAGGACGCCCGCACCGGTGCCCATCCCGGACGGCGTCACGCCCGACCAGCTGCGGGCCCTCTCCGAACTGGACGAGGAGACGGTGGCGAGGCTGGCCGAGCTGGAACCGGAGACCTAACCGGACCTAGCCCGTCGCCAGGAGCAGGGTGCCCACCAGGGCGAGGCCCGCGCCCGCCGCCTGGATGCCGCGCAGGCGCTCCCGCAGGAAGCCGCGCGCGGCGAGTGCGGTCACCACGGGGTAGAGCGAGGCGAGGACGGCGGCGACGGTGATCGGGCCGTGCTGGGCGGCGACCGAGTACGTGCCGTTCGCCGCGACGTCCGCGAGGCCGACGAAGGCGAGCGCCGGGAGGGACGCCCACGGGAAGCCGCCGGCCGGGAGGGCCCCGCCGCCCCGCCGCACGGAGGCGTAGAGCGCGACGCCGCCCGCGGCCACATTGGTCAGGCGCTGGACGAAGAGAGCGAGGAAGAGGCCGGTGACGGTGGTGGACGCCTCGGTGATCAGCGCGAACACGGTGCCGAAGCCCAGGGCCGCGACGAGGGTGAGCAGGATGGCCTGACGCTGCACCGGGGCGCCCTTGAGCTGTGGTCCGCCCGCGAGGACGACGCCGGTCACCGCGACCGCGATGCCCGCGACCTGCGTCAGGCCGGGGCGTTCGCCGAGGAAGAGGCCCACGCTCACCGGGACCGCCACGCTCAGGGTCGCGAGCGGGGAGACGACGCCCATCGGGCCCAGCGCGAGGGCCTTGTAGAAGGAGAACAGGGCGACCGGGCCCACCAGGCCGGCGGCGAAGGCGAACCACAGCCGGGGACCGGCCTCGCCGAAGCCGCCCGTGGCCAGCACGATCGCCCCGAGCACGGTCGCGGCGATCCCCTGCGAGACGACGACCACCGTGAGCGCCGGCGTGCGTCGCGTCAGCAGTCCGCCGCCGAAGTCGGCAAGGCCCCACAGCAGGCTGGTGGCCAGGGCGAAGAATGCTGTCACGGGTCGCCTCGCAGTACAGTTCGGTGAACGATCGGGTGCACAACACCGTAGTTCAGCACAGTGAACCCTGTCATCCAGAATATTGACCTCGCAGTACATGAATATGGACGGAACGTGTCGGACCTCGATCTGTTGACCCAGTCCCTGGCCCGCAACGTCAAGCGCTGGCGAGGCGAGCGGGGCTTCACCCTGGACGCGCTCGCCGCCCGCGCCGGTGTCAGCCGCGGCATGCTCATCCAGATCGAGCAGGCCCGCACCAACCCCAGCATCGGCACGGTCGTCAAGATCGGCGACGCGCTCGGCGTCAGCGTCACCACCCTGCTCGACTACGAGCAGGGGCCCAAGGTGCGGGTCGTCCCGGCCGATCAGGTGGTACGGCTCTGGCACACCGACGCGGGAAGCTACAGCCGCCTGCTCGCCGGTACCGAGGCGCCGGGGCCGCTGGAGATGTGGGACTGGCGGCTGATGCCGGGCGACAGCAGCGCCTCCGACCCGCACCCGGCCGGCACGGTGGAGATCGCCCATGTGACGGCGGGCGAGCTGACCCTCACGGTGGAGGGCGCCGAGTACCGCGTCACGGCCGGAGCGAGCGTCACCTTCGAGGCCAACGCCCCGCACAGCTACGGCAACCAGGGCGATCTGCCGGTGGAGTTCGTGCTGGCGGTCTCCGTCCCGCCCGTGCACTGAGGCGGCCCGGGACGCCCTGTTACGGTGCGGCCATGCGCCCACCCATCGGACACTTCGACATCGCGATCCCCGCCCCCGACGCCCTCGACCAGCTCACCCGCCCGGTCGCCGACGCCGTACGCCACTGGAGCGGCAGCGTCCCCGCCGACCAGATCGTCTACGTCGACACCGACCCGCAGTGGGCCGACACCGCCGTCTTCGTGGAGCACTACGGGCAGGAGCTGCTCGAGCAGTCGGCGAACTGCGTGGTGGTGGCCGGCAGGCGCGGCGGGGAGACGACACTCGCCGCGTGTCTCGTGCTCTCCACCTCCCGGGTCGACGTCAACGGGGTGGTCCGCCGCCAACTCGGCGCCCGCAAGGCCTCGTTCGCGTCCGTGGACACCGCGACGGGGGAGACCGGCATGGAGTACGGGGGCATCACCCCGATCGGCCTCCCGGACGGCTGGCCGGTACTGGTGGACTCGGCCGTGGTCGATCTCCCCCATGTCCTGGTCGGCAGCGGCCGCCGACGGGGGAAGCTGCTGGTGCCGGGGAAGGCGTTCGCGGAGCTGCCGGGGGCGGTGGTGCTGGAGGGGCTGGGCGTCTGACGGCACCGCGGCGCCCCTTTGGGCTCCCGGACCGCATAAGGCTTTGCCGGGGTCGCCTAACGCGCCGCGTGATGCGCCAAGGCCAGGTGCGGGTCCTCCTCACCCGGCGCAGGTGCCGGATCCGCGTGCACCAGGGCCGCCGTCAGTCTCGGTACGGCGTGCAGCAGGGCGTGTTCGGCCTCGACCGCGATTCCGTGCGCCGTACGCACGGTCGCCTCGCCGTCGACCACCACCGCCACCTCGGCCCGCAGCCGGTGCCCGATCCAGCGCAGCCGCAGCTCACCGACCTCCCGCACGCCCGGCACCGCGCGCACCGCCCGCTCCGCCCGGTCCACCAGCTCCGGGTCGACGGCGTCCATCACCCGCCGGAACACCTCCCGCGCGGCGTCCCGCAGCACCAGTGCGATCGCCGCGGTGATCGCCAACCCCACGAGCGGGTCGGCGAGTTGCCATCCCAGCGCCGAGCCGCCGGCACCCAGCAGCACGGCCAGTGACGTGAACCCGTCCGTACGGGCGTGCAGACCGTCGGCGACCAGTGCGGCCGAGCCGATCTCCCGGCCCACCCGGATCCGGTGGCGGGCCACCCACTCGTTCCCGGCGAAGCCGACCAGCGCGGCCACCGCGACGGCCGGCAGGTGCGCGACGGGACGCGGATCGAGCAGCCGCTCCACCGCCGCCCAGGCCGCGAACGCGGCCGACGCGGCGATCGTCAGCACGATCACGATCCCCGCGAGGTCCTCGGCCCGGCCGTATCCGTAGGTGAAGCGGCGCGTGGCCGCCCGCCGGCCCAGCACGAAGGCGATCCCGAGGGGTACGGCGGTCAGCGCGTCGGCGGCGTTGTGCACCGTGTCGCCGAGCAGCGCCACCGAACCGGACAGAACCACGACCACCGCCTGCGCCACGGCCGTCCCCCCGAGGACGGCCAGCGAGACCCAGAGGGCTCGCATCCCGCGGGCCGAGGACTCCAGTGCGGAGTCGAGTTTGTCGGCGGTCTCGTGGGAGTGCGGGGTGAGGAGGTGGCCGAGGCGGTGTCCGAGACCGGTGGGGCGGTGGTCGTGCGAGTGCCCGTGGTGGTCGTGGTGCGTGTGGTGCCCGTGGTCGTGGTGCTGGTCATGGTGATGGTGCTGGTCGCTCACGTGGGCCCCTTCCGGTGCGCGGTGGTGGACGCGGGGCGCCCACGGGACCATTATGTGCGTATGAGCGCACGCATGCACCTATCAACTGCGCAGGATGCGCACCCGCGCACCCCGGGCGAGGAACAGTTCGCGCTCGCCGCCGAACTCCTCGCCCTCCTGGGTGACCGCACCCGCCTGGCGCTGCTGCACGCCCTGACCGGCGGCGAGGCCGATGTCACGACCCTCACGGAGGCGAGCGTGGCGGCCCGGCCCGCGGTCAGCCAGCACCTGGCGCGGCTGCGGCTGGCCGGCCTGGTGAACACGCGCAAGGAGGGCCGCAGGGTCGTCTACTCATTGCGGGACGGGCATCTGCGGCGGCTCGTGGACGAGGCGCTGAAGGTGGCGGACCATCGCCTCAGCGACCGGCCGCTGCACGACTGAGGTTCACGGGGTTCAGGACGCGGAGCTCTTGCCGAGGTACTGCTCCGCGAACGCCGCCGCGGCAGCCGGGGACTCGAAGAGGCGTCGCAGCCGGGCCAGTGTCGTGCCCGCGCGGTAGGCGTCGCCCGACGACGCGCCGTGGTACACGTCCGACAGCCACTGCGAGAACTCCTGGTAGTCCCAGACACGTCCGAGGCAGTCCGCCGAGTAGCCGTCGAGGCCGCGGCTGTCGCCCTCGGCGAGGTACGCGACGAGCGCGTCGCCGAGCAGGAAGGCGTCGTGCAGGGCCAGGTTCATGCCCTTGGCCGCGATGGGCGCGGTGAGATGGGCTGCGTCCCCGGCCAGGAAGAGACGCCCGAACACCATGGGTTCGACCACGTAGTTGTGCATGTCGAGGACGCGCTTCTCGATCAGCCGTCCCTCCGTGAGCGGCGGCCGGTCGGCGGCGCCGAGCCGCTGCTGCAGTTCGGCCCAGACGCGTTCCTCCGGCCAGTTGTCCGGGTCGTCGCCGGGCGGGCACTGAAGGTAGTAGCGGGTGACCTCGGGGCTGCGGGCCATGTGCCCGGCGAAGCCGTTCGGATGGATGCCGAACACCACGCAGTCGCTGGACGGCGGTGCCTCCGCGAGCAGCGCCAGCCACCCGATGCCGTAGTCGTGCCGGGCGATACGGGCCTGCTGCGGAAGCACGGTCCGGGTCACCCCGCGTGCCCCGTCGCAGCCCGCCACGAAGTCGCAGTGCACGAGCGTGCGCCGACCGGTCTCGGGGTCGAGGTACGACACCGCCGGCCGGTCCGTGTCCAGGCCGTGCAACTGCACGTCCCGCACGCCGAAGCGGATGGCGCCGCCGCGCACGTCGGCGTACTCGCGCACCAGGTCCGTCACCAGCAACGGCTGCGGATAGACGAAGTGATGATGTCCCGTCAGCTCGGTGTAGGACAACCGGTGCCGTTGCCCCTCGACGCGGAACTCGCACTGGGTGTGCAGCTGCGCCCGCTCCAGCAGATTGTCCGCGAGGCCCCTTTCCCGGAGCCCGCGCACGGCCCACTCCTCGAGCACACCGGCCCGCGGCCGCCGCTCGATGAACTCGCGCGTCTCGGTCTCCAGGACCAGACAGTCCACCGATGCGGCCCGCAGGATGTTCCCGAGGGTGAGACCGGCGGGCCCGGCGCCCACGATCACCACCGGAAAACGTTGCGGGGACGGGGAGTCGGGGTGGGGGCCGGTGGAAGTCACCCCGGCATTATGACGGTGGCCCGTCAGCCACGGCAGGGGAGCCGCGGCCGACGGGCCGAGTCGGGGGAGTGGGGTTCGGTCAGTGCGCGGGGGCGTCGGTGACGACGACTTCCTCGATGCTGCGCTCGATGTCCTCACGCTTGGAGGAGGTCGCCCGGGCCCAGTAGTAGATGGCCAGGGAGAAGACGGCGATGACCAGGATGTCCCACCACAGACCGATGTTGCCCGAGCCGCCGAAGCCGCCCTCGGCGGAGATCACGCCCATGCCCAGGAGATAGACCGGCAGCCACTGCGCGGCCTTGAAGTCCATCCGGGGTGCGTCCGGCTGGTCGGTGGCGTTGGCCCACCAGGCGTAGCCGCCGAGGAGCACGTAGCCGAGGACGATCGCCAGACCGAGCCGCCACAGGGTGTCCCAGCCGGCCCAGTAGATGATCAGGTTGGCCACCACGAACGACACCGGCGAGATCACCTTGCCGCCGGGCAGCCGGTACGGGCGCTCGAGGTGCGGCAGCTTGTCCGCGAAGACGCCGTACGCCAGCGGCGCGCCCGCGTACATCAGGACGCTCGCCGAGGTGATGAAGCCGACCAGCTTGTGCCAGCTGGGGAAGGGCAGGAAGCAGATCACACCGGTGACGAAGGACATGATGAGGCCGAACCACGGCACACCGCGCGCGTCGGTCCTTGTGAAGATCTTCGGCGCGTAGCCGTTCTTCGCCAGGCCGTAGGAGACGCGGGAGGTGGCGGTGGTGTAGATCAGGCCGGTACCGCCGGGGGAGATGATCGCGTCGAAGTAGAGGATCCAGGCCAGCCAGCCGAGTCCCACCAGGGTCGCGAGGCCGGCCCACGGGCCGGTGTCGCCCTCGTAGGCGAGGTGGGCCCAGCCGTGCGCGAAGCTGCTGTGCGGCAGCGCGGCGATGAACACGACCTGCAGTAGGACGTAGATGACGGCGCCGATCGCAACCGAGCCGAGGGTGGCCCGGGGCAGATCCCGCTTGGGGTTGCGGCTCTCGCCCGCCAGCTGGATGGCCTGCTCGAAGCCGAGCAGCGCGAAGATGATGCCGCTCGTGCTGATCGCGGCGAGCACGCCCTTGGCGCCGAACGGCGCGAAGCCCTCGGAGTGGAAGTTGGCCGGGTGGAAGTGGGTCGCGGCCATGATGAAGATCGCGCCCAGCGGGACGGCGATCTTCCACCAGGTCGCGGCGCTGTTGGCGGCTGCCAGCGCCCGTACGCCGAAGAAGTTCACGCCGACGAAGACGGCCATGAGCAGGATGGCCACCACCAGACCGCTGGTGGTCAGCGTCTTGTCGGCGTGCTCGAAGCCCTGGGCCCACGACCAGTGACCGGCGTACCCGATCATGGCGTAGACCTCGATCGGTGCCACGGTCGCGGCCTGCAGCCAGGAGAACCAGCCGAAGGACATTCCGGCCAGGCCGCCGAAGGCGTAGTGCGGGTACCGGGCCGTACCGCCCGCCACCGGGAACATGCCTCCGAGTTCGGCGTGCACCAGAGCCAGCATGACGATCGCAACCGCGCCGATCACCCACGAGATGATCGCCGAGGGTCCGGCCTGCATCACCGCGTCGTGCGCTCCGAACAGCCAGCCGGAGCCGATGATCGAGCCCACCGAAGCCCACATCAGGCCGATCAGTCCGACGTCACGCCTCAGGCCGCTCGGACCCCTGGCCTCCTGTACGGAGGCCTCCTCGACGCTCACCATATTTTCAGCGACCTCTCACGAATTGAATACATGTTTTCAGTGCGTGCGACGTCGCAGATTAGGAAACATCAGGGGTCGAGCAGAAGACGCATGGTGAAGTTTTGACCAATGGCCGGGAGCTTCCTGGGCAGCGCTTCAGAGGCTCTGTACGCGGCGGTAACCCGTGTGACTACTGGAACCGTCCACAGAATGGGCGGCGGACACGGCCGCGCATGAACGGTCGCAGTGTGACCGGTGACACATGTGGGAGCGCCTCGGCCCCGGCGGGCTCAGCCGAGCCGAGGTATCTCGATGGCGGGGCAGCGGTCCATCACCATGTCGAGGCCCGCCGCCCGCGTACGGTCGTACGCCGCCTCGTCGATCACGCCGAGCTGGAACCAGACGGCCCGGGCGCCCTTGGCGACCGCCTCGTCGGCGATCGGTCCGGCGAGGTCGCTGTTGACGAACACATCGACGACGTCCACGTCGAAGGGGATGTCGGCGAGGGAGGCGTACCCCTGCTCGCCGTGCACCGTCTCCGCCTTGGGGTGGACGGGCACGATGCGCTTGCCGAAACGCTGCAGCACCTGGGCGACACCGTGGGCGGCGCGGCCCCGGTTCGACGAGAGGCCCACCACGGCCCAGGTGTCGCCGGACTCGGTGAGGATCTTGCGGATCGTTGCCTCGTCGCCGTACACCGCAGCCTCCCTGCACCTCGTGGACTTGCCCTTCTGTCCGACAACGGCCGGGAGTTCACGATGATTCCCCGGTTTCCGCCCGCGTCTGAGCGCCTGTTCGGCAGGCAGTCGGCGCAGCACCGTCCGGACGGTCCGCACGGCAGGGGTTGGCAGATACCCGGCTACGACACGCTCGCCGCACACCCGACCATCCACCTCGACGCCGTGCCGTGGCACCACGGGCGCGCATATGCGGAACTCGTCCACCGGGCACGAGGTGGAATTCCGCCGCCGTGTGCGGAATTCGCGCCGGATGCCTGCGCGCGGGCGTCCGCCCGCCTACGCTCAGCCCGTGCTGCGCATCACCGACGCCCGAACCGGCGAGTCCGTCGACGCCGCCCCGGTCCGCCGGGGGCTGACCCGGGTCGAAGCCCATGTGCCGGATCTCCACACCGGAGCCCTGCGCGTGCTGCTGGTGGCCGACCTCCTCGTGCGGGCCCTGGAACTCGGCGGCACCCCGGTGTGGGGCGTGCTGACCGGTGAACGACGGCAGGCGGAGTTGCGGGCCCGGGCGGCCGCGCTCGGCATCCGGCCCTTGGAGGACCGGCGGGACGTCGGGCCGGGACTGGGCGAGGCCCAGGTCCTGCACGTCGTGGGGGAGGGCGGCGCGACACCCGAGGGTGTCCGGGTCACCGTCGCCCCCGTCGACTCGGAGGCACTCGGCAGCACGGAGGGCGCCGACCCTGCCGCCCTGCGCCTGGCCCTGCTCTCCCGGCGCCGGAGCACGCCCCTGCGGCTGGACGCGGCCGCCCTGACCGAGGCCGGCGAAACCCTCGCACGCTGGCGCCGCGCGGTCGCCGCCTGGGCGCAGCAGCCGTCGCGGCCGATTCCCGACGAGGCGCGCGCCCGCCTGCGTACCGCCTGGGAGGACGACTTGGACGTGCCCTCCGTGCTCGACGTGCTGACGTGGGTGGAGACCCAGTCCGAACTGCCGGACGGCGCCCGCTTCGAGACGTACGCCTACGCGGACCGGCTGCTCGGCCTGGATCTCACCCGCGACCTCGGGTCCTCGTCGTGATCGCGCGCGCGGGAGCCGGCCCGCTGCGCCGCCTGGTGGTGCTGCGGCACGCCAAATCGGCCTGGCCGGCGGGCGTCCCCGACCACGAACGGCCGCTCGCACCGCGCGGCCTCCGGGACGCTCCCGCCGCGGGCCGCGCCCTCGCCGAGGCCGACTGCCTGCCGGACCTCGCCCTGTGCTCCACCGCCGTACGGGCCCGCCAGACCTGGGAACTGGCCTCGGCCCAGTGGGGCACACCGCCGCCGGTACGCAGTGACCCGCGGCTGTACGCCGCCGACGTGTCCGACCTGCTGACGGCCGTGCACGAGGTGTCCGCAGAGATCGAGACACTGCTCCTGGTCGGGCACAACCCCGGCCTGGAGGAACTCGTCCTGGAACTGGCCGGGGACAGCCTCGACGACGCCCTGGAGGAGGTGCGGCTGAAGTTCCCGACCTCGGCGATCGCGGTCCTGGCCTGGCACGGCCCCGCCTGGGACGCCCTCGCCCCGGGCACGGCACTGCTGACGAGCATGATCGTGCCGCGGGGGAAGAAGGGCGGCGGGAAGAAGTAGCCCGCGCGCCGCATAGGCTGGCCGGATGCAGGACGAGTACCGCACGGTCGGCCACGCGGGCGTGCACGAGACCGAGGTCAACCGCTCGCGCTTTCTGTGCGCCCTGGCGCCCGCGGCCACCGAGCAGGAGGCCCAGGACTTCATCGCCGCCGTGCGCAAGGAGCACGCGGACGCCACGCACAACTGCTGGGCCTATGTCATCGGCGCCGACGCCTCCGTCCAGAAGGCGAGCGACGACGGCGAACCGGGCGGTACCGCGGGCGTCCCCATGCTGCAGATGCTGCTGCGCCGGGACATGCGGTACGTCGTCGCCGTCGTCACCCGCTACTACGGCGGCATCAAGCTCGGCGCGGGCGGACTCATCAGGGCGTACGGCGGCGCGGTCGGCGAGGCCCTGGACGCCCTCGGCACCCACACCCGCCGCAGGTTCCGGCTGGCCACGGTGACCGTCGACCACCAGCGCGCCGGCAAGGTCCAGAACGACCTGCACTCGACGGGCCGCGAGGTGCGCGACGTGCGCTACGGCGAGGCGGTCACCATCGAGGTCGGCCTGCCGGACTCCGACGTGGACGCCTTCCGGGCCTGGCTCGCCGACGCGACCGCCGGGACGGCCGGGTTCGAACTGGGCGGGGAGGCGTACGGGGACGCGTGAGGGCGGTACGAAAAGGGCGTAACGGACCGGTACGGGATGGTTCATGACGGGCCGATACGGGAGTAACCGACCGTGATGTCAGACCCGGCCGTTAGGGTCGGGGATCATGAGGCTGCTGCACACTTCCGACTGGCATCTGGGCCGGGCGTTCCATCGGGTGAACATGCTCGGGGCCCAGGCCGAGTTCATCGGTCACCTCGTCACGACCGTGCGTGAGCGCGGTGTGGACGCGGTGGTCGTGTCGGGGGACGTGTACGACAGGGCGGTGCCACCGCTGGCCGCGGTCGAGTTGTACGACGACGCGTTGCACCGCCTCGCCGACCTGGGCGTGCCCACGGTGATGATCTCCGGGAACCACGACTCGGCCCGCCGGCTGGGCGTCGGCGCCGGTCTCATCGGGCGGGCCGGCATCCATCTGCGGACCGAGCCGTCGGCGTGCGGGAAGCCGGTGGTGCTGTCCGACGCCCACGGCGACGTGGCCTTCTACGGGCTGCCGTATCTCGAACCGGCCCTGGTCAAGGACGAGTTCGGCGTGGAGAAAACGGGACACGAGGCGGTGCTCGCCGCCGCCATGGACCGGGTCCGCGCCGACCTCGCCACACGCGCGCGGGGCACGCGTTCCGTCGTCCTCGCGCATGCCTTCGTCACCGGCGGCGAGGCCAGCGACAGCGAGCGGGACATCACCGTCGGCGGGGTCGCGGCCGTGCCCGCCGGGGTCTTCGACGGTGTGGACTACGCGGCACTCGGTCACCTGCACGGCTGCCAGACGATCACCGAGCGCGTGCGCTACTCCGGCTCCCCGCTGCCGTACTCCTTCTCGGAGAGCGACCACCGCAAGACGATGTGGCTCGTCGACCTCGACGCCGACGGCTCCGTCACCGCCGAGCGCATCGACTGCCCCGTGCCCCGCGCGCTGGCCAGAATCCGGGGCACCCTGGAGGAACTGCTCGCCGATCCCGGGCTCACCCGGCACGAGGAGGCGTGGGTCGAGGCCACCCTCACCGACCCGGTCCGCCCGGCCGATCCCATGGCCCGGCTCACCGAGCGCTTCCCGCACACCCTCAGCCTTGTCTTCGACCCCGAGCGGGCACCGGACGACCCGGACGTATCGTACGCCAGGCGGCTCGCCGGCCGCAGCGACCAGGAGATCGCCGAGGACTTCGTCGCCCATGTGCGCGGCGCCGGACCCGACGAGCGTGAACAGGCCGTGCTGCGGGACGCGTTCGACGCGGTGCGTGCCGACGAGGCCGTGCGGGAGGTGGCTCGATGAGGCTGCACCGGCTGGACATCACGGCGTTCGGACCGTTCGGCGGCTCGCAGAGCGTCGACTTCGACGCGTTGTCGGCCGCCGGGCTCTTCCTGCTGCACGGACCGACGGGAGCGGGCAAGACGTCCGTTCTGGACGCGGTCTGCTACGCCCTGTACGGCTCCGTCCCCGGCGCCCGCCAGAGCAGCCAGGGCCTGGCCCTGCGCAGCGATCACGCGGCATCCGGCACGCGCACCGGGGTGACCCTCGAACTGACCGTGGCCGGACGCCGGTTGGAGGTCACCCGGCAGCCGCCCTGGGAGCGCCCCAAGAAGCGCGGCTCGGGCACGACGCTGGAGAAGGCCCAGAGCTCGCTGCGCGAGTACGACGCGACGGCGGGCGCCTGGAAGGACCTCAGCCGCTCGCACCAGGAGATCGGCGAGGAGATCACCCAGCTCCTCGGCATGAGCCGCGAGCAGTTCTGCCAGGTCGTGCTGTTGCCCCAAGGTGACTTCGCGCGCTTCCTGCGCGCCGACGCCGAGGCGCGCGGCAAGCTGCTGGGCCGCCTCTTCGACACCCACCGCTTCGCCGAGGTCGAGAAGCGGCTCGCGGAGCGCCGCCGCGCGGCCGAGGCACAGGTGCGCGAGGGGGACGCCGCACTGCTGGCCGACGCGCACCGCATGCAGCAGGCGGCGGACGGCGCGATGGAACTGCCTCAACTGGCGCCGGGGGAGCCGGGGTTGGCCGAGGCCGTCATCGGCGCCGCGGCCGTCGCCCGCAGCACCGCCCGCGAACAGCTCACGATCGCCCACCTCCGCCTCACCTCCGCGGAGTCGGCCCACGCGGCAGCCGAGCGGGTGCTGGACGACGCACGCGAACTGGACCGGCTGCAGCGCCGGTACACCGAGGCACGCGAGCGTGCCGCGCGGCTGGAGGAGCGCGCCGACGCGCACCGGGAGGCCCAGGCGCGCATGGAACGCTCCCGCAAGGCCGAAGCGGTGGCACCGGCGCTGGACCTCCGGGAGGCCACGGACGCCGAGCACCGCAGGGCGGCGGAGGCGGAGGCACGCGCGCGTGCGCTGCTGCGGAGCATCCTGGAGCCGGAGGAAGGACTCATCGACGCCGGTGCCGTCGGTCTCGCCGCCGCCGCCCGCCGTGCCGCCGAGGATCTGGGGGGTCTGGAGTCCGCGCGACGGGCCGAACAGCGGCTGGCCGAGCTGCTGAAGGAGCGGGAGGGGCTGGAGCGGCAGGAGCGGGCCGACGAGGAGGTCCTGCATGAGGCGGAGGCGTGGCTCGCCGGGTGGGACCGGACGCGCACGGCGCTTCAGGGCGGTGTCGAGTCCGCGCGGGAAGCCGCCACCCGGGCCGAGCAGCTCGCGGTGCAGCGGGACCCCGCCCGCAGGCGCCTCGCCGCCGCCCGGCAGCGCGACCAGCTCGGCCGGGACGTCGACGACGCCCAGCGCCAGGTCCTGGCTGCCACGGAGTCCGCGCAGAAGGCGCGTGCCGAATGGCTCGACGTCAAGGAACAGCGGCTGAACGGCATCGCCGCCGAGCTGGCCGCCCAGCTCCGGGAAGGTGAACCCTGCGCGGTCTGCGGCGCCGTCGAACACCCCGCGCCGGCGCGCAAGGACGCAGGGCACGTCGGCCGGGAGACGGAGGAGCGTGCCCTCGCCGCCTACCAGCGCGCCGACGAACAGCGCACCGAGGCCGAGCGGCGCCTGGGTGTCGTACAGCGCGCCCTGGCCGCAGCCCAGGGCGAGGCCGGCGACACCCCCACCGAGCAACTGGCGCTCCAGGCGGATGAGTTGGAGCGACAGTACGCGGAGGCCCGCGCCGGAGCGTCCGCGCTGTCCGGCGCCCACGAGCAACTGCGGCAGGCCGAGGAGGAACGCGACCGGCGTGTCTGCGCCCAGCAGGAGGCCGCCGTACGCGCCGCCTCCCGGGTCGCCCGCCGGGACGCCCTGGACCAGGAACGGTCCGCTCTCGAAGCGGAGTTGACGCAGGCCAGCGGTGCCGCCGGGAGCGTCGTCGCCCGAGCCGCCCAGCTCGAACGCCGGGCCGCCCTGCTCACCGACGCCGCCGACAGCGCCCGCGCCGCCGAGGACACCGCCCAGCGGCTCAAGGACGCCGACGCCCGGCTCGCCGACGCCGCCTTCCGCGCCGGCTTCGACACCCCGCAGGCCGCGGCCGCCGCACTCCTGGACGACGCCGCCCACCGTGAGCTCCAACGCCGTCTGGACGCCTGGCAGTCCGAGGAGGCCGCCGTGCGCGCCGTCCTCGCGGAAGCCGACACCGCGGCCGCCGCCCAGCAGCCGCCCGCCGACCTCGCCTCGGCCGAACGCGCCGCCGCCGTGGCGGCCCAGCGGCTGCGGGACGCCGCCTCCGCACGGGACGCGGCCGCCCGCCGCTGCGCCGAACTCGACCGGCTCTCCGCCCGTTCCGCCGCGGGCGTACGAAGGCTGGCCCCGCTGCGCGAGGAGTACGACCGGGTGGCCCGCCTGGCCTCCCTCGCCGCGGGCACCTCCGCGGACAACGAGCGGAAGATGCGCCTGGAGTCGTATGTGCTGGCGGCGCGCCTGGAGCAGGTGGCCGCCGCGGCGACCGTCCGTCTGCAGCGCATGTCCTCCGGCCGTTACACCCTCGTCCACTCCGACGACCGGAGCGGACGCGGGCGCAGCGGTCTCGGACTGCATGTCGTCGACGCATGGACCGGACGCGAGCGGGACACGGCGACGCTGTCCGGCGGCGAGACGTTCTTCGCCTCCCTGGCGCTCGCCCTCGGCCTCGCGGACGTCGTCACCGACGAGGCCGGCGGAGTCCGCCTGGACACGCTCTTCATCGACGAGGGCTTCGGCAGCCTCGACGACCAGACCCTCGACGAGGTCCTCGACGTGCTCGACTCCCTGCGCGAGCGCGACCGCAGCGTCGGCATCGTCAGCCACGTCGCCGACCTCAGACGCCGTATCCACGCACAACTGGAGGTCGTGAAGGGAAGATCGGGGTCGGTGGTCCGGCAGCGAGGTCAGTGACCGAGGGGCGCGGAAGGCTCGTGATCGGCGTGTGCCCGCCGGTGGGTCGAAGCCGGTCAGGGTTGATTTGTCACCTGTCTTTCCCCACCTTTCCCTGATCTTCCTTGCCCTTCTGTCCCCCGCCCGTCCCCCGGACAGGCCCCGGACCAGCCGTCCTGCGAGTGCGACCTGCAGGCAGTTTCCGTCGTCGCAGGTGGCGAGCAACGAGCGATTTGATTGACTACCGCTTTCAGTTCGCGGACTTGCTAGGCCGAGCGGCGACGCACACGTGCTGCCCGAATCAGGCGCTCCGGGTCCTCGTCGGTGCGCCGACCTGAGTGACCGCTTCAGCGTCCATGCACGTGTGCACGCCGAGCTCAGCGCGCACGCGCTGATATATGCCGTTTGTGGTTATCCACAGGCCCACGCATGCTCCGTGGGATCGCTCTGCGGTTCCACTCCTGTTGGTCACCAGCGCGGGGGAGCTGATCACGTACAAGGTGGGCCCGATGTTCTCTATAGAAGAGGCATTGGCCGAGCTACTCGAGGCTGGCAGGAGGTCATGGAGACGATCGCGGGGGTCTTGGTGCGACGGGATTCCTGGCCAGCGCCCGGCCGAGGGGCGCTCCGTTTCGGGCCGGTCATGGGTGTCCTTCACCGTGCACCTGGGAGACATCCAGGTGTACGACGTGGGCCGGGCGGGATGAGCCGCAACCGCAGTCCGACTGTCGAGCTTTGAGAGTGAATTCACCAAATGTGATTGACCCGAGATGAGCGATCAGACGGCGTACGGGGTAGGGTCAAGAGAGGAAGAGTACTTTTGCGAAGCCCCTTGGAGGGCTGCCGGGATCAGGTCGGAACCAGGCAACTGGATCCTCCACCGCATGGTGGCAGTGGCCCCCGGAGCCCCCCAAGGGGCTTCGTCATGTCAGGGGACGTTCCACTTGTTCCACCAGCAGCGACCTCGTACGAAGGCCTGATCGCCCATGACCTTCACGCCATACCCGAGCAGGGTTCCGGAGCGGGAGCGGTACAACTGGTGCTTACAGAGCAGCAGGTTGTCAGCGCACGCCTCGTCGGTCATCGGTCCAGACAGCGCGGCATTGAGCAAGCCGGCGTGGATGTCGGCGAGCTGGATGCCATCCCAGTCCGTTCCGGTCCAGGTGGGGGGCCATTTAATGTGTTCCCAAGGGACGCCGTAGTTCTCGCACCGCCCCTGTCGGACCCAGTCCAGATACCCGGCGGTGTCCTTGTGATCCATGCCCTTCACGGCACCGAGCCTCACGATGGCGAGACGTGGTCCGCCCTCCCAGCTTTGAGTCGCCCAGGCCACCCGCTCGAGCAGTAGTCGCGCCGTGTAGTTGTAGAAGCGGACTCCGTTGGCCATCCCGGGGGCGCGGCTCCTGGCAAAATCCTTCGGCACGATCACGTGGGCGACCTTCGCCGAGGGCATCGCGGCAAGTGAACGCGCCGCCCACATCCTCCGCTCCGGGCGCTTCGCTTTGAAGTGGTCCACCCAGTGCAAGGGAGTGGTCGAGTCCGGTCTACTGGCGTGGATCAGAGCCCGCAGACCACCAGCCGTCATCCTGACGGTCCAGTCGTCCTCGGTGGGAACCATCAGAGCCGTCATGGCGAAGAAGCCGGAGGCGCTATTCCCCATGCCTCGGTCGCCAGTCTCATCTACGTACACACTCAGCTTGGGCAGCGCGCCCAACTGTGTGCTGGTGAGGGGCGCTTGCGTCATGGGCACCGCCAACGGCGAACGCGGCACAACGCGTTACGATTGGTCTGCACCACGGGAGCCCTGTCCCCTCCTGGTCTTGCACTCGGTGGAGACCAGTCCGCCGAGGACGAATTGGGTAGGTCGACCGTCCGCCAGCCCCCAGTAGTACGTCCGGTGACACAACGTTACACCTGATGGTCGACTTGTCGTGTAATTCATATGAGCGACGCGCGACTTGAGTGACACACGGGGTGGGACACGACGAAGCCGCCCACGTGATGTCCCGCGCCAAATCGGCGGCGACGACGTCGGTACTCCGGGCCGCTAGGCGACGCCAGCCGCAGCTGGCAGTGGTTTGGAACTCGCTTCTATCTCTTGGCGGGAGGGGTGGTCGCAAGCTGGTGCGCCTGGACGCCGCGGCGGTAGTTCAGCGCGCCTTTCGTCGCCTCCGACCTGCGCGTGGTTCGTCATCGCCGGTCACGAGCGGAGCGATCCGATGATCACTTTGTCACTCTCTCTACGCCATGCCGTCCAGCCGTCGGCCTGCGACCCTGCTGCTGCGACGGCCGCACCGGAGGGCGTGCGGTAAGGCTTGCCTTCGAACATGAGCCATCCGTTCTCAAGCACGGTCGCCGTATGGCGGACGCCGAGCCGGGGCCGAGACCAGTACAGAGTCTCTCCGGGCTTCAGGTCGCCAGCCTGGATGAGCGGCGCGAGGCCGCCAGGCGTGGTCTGAGTCGTCGCCTTGTTCTCGGTCGGCGAGATCTCGATGTGCACGTCGTCGCCGACCGTTCGAGTCTCGACGCGCACGTCGGACAACGCCACACGGATGTGAACTGCCATGCCCTACCTCTCAGTTCTGAAAGACTGACACTTCTGAGAATACATCACATGCTGAGGAGGGACCCGTCAATCGAAGGAGGCCGCCGATGGTGACATACCGGCGGCCGGATTGCGGCCCTATTGAAGGTGAGTCCGGGCCCGCTCCGCTGGTGAGCCGTTGCCCAGTGAACGGTCAGCCTGCAGTGGTGCGATGGCGGGTGAAGTTGGTGCGCATGCGGATAGAGAGGGGGCAGATAACTGCCTGTTTGAGCTGTTCGTAGCGATTTGAGGAAGATTAATTTTCAGCCATTCAAAGCTGATGTTGGCGTTGAAGTTGATGCCGGTTTGCCATTTTTCATCCTGCTTGATGGCAGTGCGGCGTCGCATCTGGAACCAGTCGCTGGTCGGGGTGCTATGCACGTGGGTGCGTGGCACGTTCTGATCGCCTTCAGGGGCGATCTTTAGACGGCGCGGTAGGTAGAGGACGGTGAAGGACCCGCCGGTGGCGAGGTGCTTGAGCGGGTTGTTTGGCAGGGGCTCGGCGCGGTGCGTGAAGAGCCGGTAGATCCATACGCGGCCGTCGCTGAACGAGGGTGGCGGCAGCCGTATGGGTGGTGGAGTTCGGGCCGCGTACGACGATGTGGTCGTGTTTGGTGACCGTGACGTCGAGCGTGGTCCTGTTGCTGGTGCGAACAGTGACGTTGATGGTGCCGACTTGTATGGTGCGATCAATTGAGGGCGTGTCGAGCTAGTGCTGGATTCCTCTTTTGCTGGGTATATGTCCTGGTGGCGGGGTGGTTCGGGTACTCGGGGGCGGGTGCTGGACGGTGGTGTTACGGGCACGGCCGAGCCGTGACGAGAACGAGCAACGGCTCGTGCTTCGACTGTCGCGAGCACGCAAGGCGCCGGGCGATCTGATGATGCGGGCACGCATGGTCGAGCTGAGCTGGTCCGGACAGCGAGTCCCGGCTATCGCGGACGAGTTGAGGTGCAGCCCCAAGACAGTCCGCCGCTGGTTGCACCGCTTCAATTGCTTGGGCTTGGACGGGCTGGAGGACCTGGGCGGGCAGGGTCGTAAACGGCGGATCACCGAGGCCGAACGCTCCAGGATCATCGGCCTGGTCAGACAGTCGGCGCCGGGCCGGCTGACCCTGCAGGCGGACGGCGAGCTGGCGGCGGCGGACCAGTCCGGGCCGCCGGAGTGGACCCTTGACGGACTGGCCGCCGAGGCCAGGAGGCTAGGCATCAAGGTTGGCCACAGCCAGGTCCGCCGGATCATGCTGGTCGAGGGGTGCGCTGGCGCCGTACCCGGTCCTGGACTCGCTGGAGGGACGCACAGTTCGAGGGAAAAGGACCAGGATCATCGAGCTCTACACCTGCCCGCCCGAGGGTGCGACGGTCGCCTGCGCCGACGAGCTGGGACCGGTGATCCCACGCACGTTCCCGCCGGCGCCGGGCTGGTCGCCGGACGGCCATCGCATCAAGTCCGAGGTCGACTGCAGCCGTGGGCCGGAAAAGAACTGGGTCTACGGCGCTCTGCGAGTGCGGGACGGATACGAGGTCACCATGATCGCCTCCTCCCGCAACAGCGCCTTCTACCAGCGGTTTCTTCAGAAAGTCGAGGCAGTCAATCCCGCTGGTGACATCTACGTCGTGACCGACAACCTCTCCTCACACAACAGCCTTTCGACCCGGACCTGGCTGGAGGACCAACCCAGAATCCGGCACGTCTTCATCCCCGTCGGCGCTTGCTGGCTCAACCTCCAGGAAGGCTGTTGGCTCATCTTCCGCAAGGCCGCCCTCGCCGGGCAGTCCTTCGCAGGCCCACCCGAGATTGAGCAAGCCACCCATCTCGCAACATCCCAGCTCAACACCCGAGCCCGGCCCTGGATCTGGGGCAGACCCACACCACCAACTCGCCTACTACGGCGCCGATATGTGTACACCGTTTGAGGAATCCAGCACTAGCCGTTCCACGGCGGCGCTGCATTCACGCTCCCGCGCGCCTGCTCAGTTTCCGCTAGATCCGGGAGGCGTCGGTTGTGCTGCTCCCTGCACCGCAGCCTTCAGGCTCTCCTCGAGGACACTAAGCGAGATCTTCTCGCCGGAAGCCCGCACGATGAAAGGCTGCTCACCAGGTTTGGTCACCGTTACTTCGACCGACCGCTTCTGATCCCGCTCCAGCCAAACCTTGATCAGGTTGATTACGGCGGAGCCGGCACGGGATGACGTGAAGAGGAGTGCCAGCTCGGTCAGCGCACCCTTGTGTCCTGCGACGGGAGCGACGCGCTCCTCGACAAGGAGACCGGCTACGTCGTCGGCGTCTTCCCGGAACTCGGCCTGAGCCTGTTCGACCAACGGATGATCGGGATCGACCCCCTCCACAGCCAACTGGACAACCAGCTCAATGCTCGACATCACTCGCCCCTCTCCCCCTCGCCATGCGAGTACGCTGAGCCGATCATAGGGGGGCGGGAGTGCCATGTACCGGGCCTTGCTGGTATGCAATGCAGTCTTTCCACTCGAACCGATGCGCTTGCCAAGGCTGAACGGGCCGGTACGGGACGGGCTGGCGATGTGGTCTGCTCTCACAGACCCCGAGACGGGACTCTTCACACCCGAGAACGTCGAAGTGCTGTTCGATGCGGACAAGGATGAGATCTCCCGAACGACCGAGAGGTTCTTCGGTGGCTGCAGCCCTGACGACGTGCTTCTGTTCTACTACAGCGGACATGGGAAGAAGGGGCGGGCGAATGTTCACCTCTGTGCCCGCAACACCGCACTCCACGAACTGAGATCGACCAGCTTCTCGGGTGAGGATCTCACGGACATGCTGGACAGTTCTCCAGCACGCAGCCGCATCGTGATCCTCGACTGCTGCCATTCCGGAGCCTTCAAGGGAGACACCTCGAACGTCACTCCCGGGATGCTCGACGGCAACGGCAAAGGTCGTTTCGTCATCACGGCATCCGGCGCCACCGAACCAGCACGCGACGCGGAGAAGCACGGCAGCCCAAGCCCCTTCACCCGTGCACTCGTTGAAGCATTGAGAGAGGCGTCGCCGCGGTCGCCGCACGCCAACTCGGTCGCAGTGAGGGACGTGTACAGCCACACTCTGGACATCATTCCGGAAGGCATGCCGAAGCCGCAGTCCTCACTCAAGGGAGTGGGGGACGAGATCATCGCCAAACGCCCCGCCCATCACGCAGACGAGGCGGGCGCGGCACACAACCCGGGGCAACCCGATTCGCAAGTGCAGCAGACTTCACAACTGTCTAGGATCCTGTCGCAACGGTTTCCCGGCATCATCCCCGCCAGCCCAAAAGCGGACGGTCCATCATTGGGCGACCGGCGTCCCTGGAGAATGACCCTCGTCTCGAGTTTGCTGGTGGGGTTGTTCTCCTGGCTCGCATGGAGGGCCTGGATCAACGACCCCTTTACATATGGCGATTTAACTCCATACGAGGACAATGAACCATTCTTTCAGATCTGCGGTCTTGCGGCGCTCCTGCTCGCCGTAGTCAGCACAGGTGAATCTTTCACCTCCGATTCCTCGTGGTTGCGTCGAACGCTCAAGGGCATGCGCTTCACCCTCGGACTCGCATTCGGCCTCCTGTGGCTTGTCTCCGCGTTCGTCATGCACCTGAGCTACTGGGAACAGACCATGCTGCAGAGCACCATGGGCTTCCTCTTCTTCGCATCGATCGCCCGCCGGCTCCACGACACAATGTTCCTCTCCGGTGCCGTGGTGTCATTGCTCGGAACATTCACTTCACCGCAGGATCTGGGTTTCGATAAGTTTGACGGCCTGCCAGTCGTCCAATGGATCATCTGTGCCGCCATGCTGTGGCTCTGGTTCCGTCGCGCCACCGACTGGGTGCTCGGATCCGTCAGCGCGCTCACGCTGCTTCCAGCCGTGATGAGCTATGCAATCCATGGCGACCTCCCTGGCTTGACCCTGTACGGCGCTGGTCTTGCTCTGATGAGTGCCGCACTCGGTGACGGCACTCGGCCCGCTCAGGGAAATCCCTCTCTGGCGTCTCGCACACTGCTCACGCTTCTCGGCGCCTTCGCGGACGCAGTTCAGCGACCGCTGCGCATCGTCGACCGCCGCAACACGTGACGAAGCGTGAGAACGGCAGAGCCCAGCACCTAGGCCTCCATGCTGCCCGAATGCCGTTCGACGGCGGCAAGCATCAGGGCGAGCCCGCGGGCGAGCTTGCGGACCTCGCTGCTGAACAGCACCAGTTCAATGGCCTGCCTGTCGGCGCCGACGTGAAGGCGGTCGCTGTACTGGGCCCGCAGCGACTGCGCCTCGTAGTGCCCTGGCCTGGCACGCGCCCAGTCCTCGGCACCGTGAAAGCGCCCCTTCTGAAACCAGGTGCGATCCATGGCCGCCTCGACGAACGTGCCCCATGCCCGAGCCGGCACCTGTGCGGCTTCGACCCTCGCGGTCACCCCCTCGTTGTCGACCACGATGTACCAGCGGCCGAGCACCTTGCTGTCGAAGCTGAGGATGTTGCCGTAGCGGGCCTGCAGTGCGGGCCACACCATCTGGATGAGTTCCACCGCCCGGTCGACGGCAGCGGTCTGTGCCCTCTTGTGGGAGGCGACCGCCGTCTCCCATGGTTCTCGGTCGGTGGTGAAGCCGTCCTGCTGCTCGTAGTTGGCCACCCTGGTCCGTGCGCCTTTGTCGATGAGCGCGTATCCGAGGTCCTCGGCGTAGCCGGGAGTCATTTCGGTGATCAGTTCACGGCCGTTGTGGACGGTGTGCAGACGGAGGTAGCGCACGTAATCCTGCTCGTCGGGAAGAGGGGCGACGATGTGCGGGTTGCGCTGGGCGAATTCAGTGGGGATCAGCTCGTCCTCTTCGGCGCGTACGGTCCAGGCGCCGCTGGTCGTGACGGCCTGCGAGTGGTGCTTGGAGACTTTCGGGTACCAGGTGGCCTTGCGGCGGTTGATCTTCATGGGTGTCTTGTGCCGTTCAGGAAGCGGTGGTGCTGGCAGCGGGGGCGAGGACTTCGGTGCCGGTCACGGTGCGGAGCACGTTCACGAAGGTGCTGGCGGTCAGGTCGGACAGGTCGAGGTGGGCGATGCGGATGCTGCCTTGGTCGTAGGCGTGGATGGTGGCCCTGCCACCGGGCCAGCGCAGATCTGCGACGCCGGGCACGGACCCGTAGGCCACCTGTGCCTCGGGGCCGGCCAGTTGCTCAGCCGTGGTCATGAACGCCTTGAGTGCGCTGAGCGTACGGTCGGTGCGCACGCTGAGGTCGGCGAGGAGTCTGGTCCACGCGGGCAGGCCCGTGGTGAGGATGGCGCCGGCGACGGCCTGCGGATCTTTGATCGTGCCGATCACTTCGTGGCGGTGGTCGCTGCGGCGGGGCCAGACGAAGGCGTGCGTATGAGACAGGGAGACCTTGACGGCGCCGGACGCGCGTACTGGCGTCGGGGTGGCAACTTCCAGTGACATAGCGGGGCCGTTGAGGAGGGCGAGGTCGCTGTGCCCGCAGCTGTCTGCTGTCCAGCCGGGCCCGAGCAGGGCAGCCAGGATGCGGGTGTAGCCGAGCGCGGAGCGAGCAGTGCGCATGGAGCGGTTCCTTCGAATCGGTGGGAGGAGGGGCGACGGTGGGCTGGAGGCCGGCGGGAGGCCCGTGGTGGGAGCCTCCCGCCGGAGGGCGTCAGGCTGCGGCCGCCACCGGCTCGTGCGCCCGGCTGTCCTCAAGGTCCTCGGAGTCCTCGTTCTGCTCCGACTCGTCGTCTTCCCGAGCGCCGGCCTTCTCTTCCTCCTGCTGGGCGCGGCCCTTGGCCACGGTCTCCGCTTCGATGGTGCTCAGCGCGTAACCCTCCGCCTGCAGGAACGTCAGCCACGCGACGGTCTGCTCGTTGATGCGGTTGCGCCAGGCGGCGTCGTCCATGTGCTCCACCTCGTAGGCGCCAGCGACGTGGGCGAGCAGGACCCTCCAGGAGCGCGCTGGGCTGGTGCGTGAGATGACCGCGCCGAACGGGTCGTCTACCCGAGTCCACTGGCTGTTGCCCTCGTTGGGGTCCTCGACGCCGAGGAAGCGTGCGGTCAGGTCGGTCCTCTTACGGCTGACGTAGTTCTCGTACGCGTAGCTGGTGCCGGTGATCATCGAGAGGATCAGCGGCCACACGCGGGTGCTCGCCTCGGGCTGCTGGCACAGGTCCTTGATGAAGTCCGCGCGGACCTCGCGGGCCTGCCTCCACGCCTTGTTGTTCGCGATGACCAGGCGCCGCTCCGCTTTGGCCGCCTCCTTGTCCGGGCCTGCCTGAGCGGTGTCCTTCTGGGCGGCCTCGGCGGTGAGCGGGTGGCCGTGGCGGTGCCAGGCGGTGCACAGCCAGATCACCTCGGCGTCGTTCGGGGAGACGCAGGCCGCGTGACTGGGGCAGGCGTGGTGGGTCTGCGTGGTCTGCGGGGCGCCGTCCTCGGTGAGGAGGTCCGTGAGCGGCCTCGTGCTGGTGGCGGACCAGTTCCAGCGCCAGTCGACGACCGTGACCTCCGCAGAGGTCAACTCGGCGGCCTGCTGGGCGCACTTGTCGGTGAGTTCCTTCTCGGCGCGCAGACCAGCCAGGGCGTGCTTCCAGTGGCCGCGCTTGGTGTTGTTCTCCCGCCGGTCGCGCGCCTTGGCCCGTGTCAGGGTCCACAGGGCGTCCTCGACGCTTTCGACTTCCTGGAACTCTGCCAGTTCGATGAGGTTGAAGTCTTCCTCGATCGCCTCGGCGAGCGACGCGTCGGAGAGTTGGGCGGCTTTGCTGGCGGCGCCGAGTTCGGCGGGCTTGAAGCCCATGGCGCGCGCGTTGCGCATCTTGCGGGCCTTGGGGATGTTCATGAGGGAGAGCTGCCGGGCGGCTTCGATGTCGTCGCGGACGGTGGCCTGGCGGCGGTGCTTGTTCTCGATGAACGACACCGTCAGTGCCGCATCGTCCACCCCTGCAAGGTCGTCTCGGACGATCGCGGGAACGAGCCGGTACGGCTTCTTCTTCGCCTGGGCCTTCTTCGCGGCGGCCAGGGCGGCGTTGTTGCGGCGCTGCCCGAAGATGATCCCGAGCTTTCCCTCATGTTCGCCTTCCTGCGGGCGCAGGACGAGCGGGGTGAGGACACCGAGTTCATCGACGCTGGCCTGGAGTTCAGGGTCGGGCTGGGTGGTGTCCTCGTCGTCCGTTTCGGTGCGGTCCTTGCGGTGGTTGTACGGGTCGACAACAAGGTCGTGAGGATCGACCCAGACGAAGCGGCCGGTGAATCCCTCGACGGCTTCCGGGCGTGCGTCGGTGGTGGTGCTCATGGTGGTGGTCCTTCAAGTGATGGGGCGGGCGCGAGATGAAGTGCGCCCGCCTGATGTGGGGCAGGAGCAGGCTCAGGCTGCTGCCGGGGTGCGGCGCTTGGTCGTGCGCTTGGCCGAGGTGGAGCGGCGAGCTGTGCTCTTCGGCTTGGTCTTGGGTTTCGCGGCCGGGGCGTCGGTGCTGTCTTCGGCCGGAGACTGGACGGCCGGAGGGATCGGCGTGCCGTTGGCACGCAGTCGTAGACGAGTCCCGTCGAAGGCGGGCTGCAGCACAGTGCGGATCGCGGTGAGGATCTCCTCCAGCGGCGAGGTCGTGGTGAAGCGGACCCCGGTGCTGTACCGCACTCCCTTGGGCAGCCGGGTGTTCTCACCGGCCGCATCGTCGGAGTCTGGCGCCTGCTCGGGGGCGGGGCCGCCGACTGCGAAGGTCTGCACGGCCCGGCCCTGCCGCAGGTGATGGATGCCGATGGACCGGCCGTCGGGGTGGACGAGGCGGATCGACCTGTCCGCGAAGCCCGCCGGGTGGTCCTCAGGGTCCTCGCTCCATCTGTCGGCGATGGCCTCGGCGATGAGCTTGCCCAGCAGGTAGAGGTCGACCTCGCTGAGGACGGCCGGCTCCGGTGCCTCGGAGTCCGCCGACTCCGGGTCGGTGAGGTCTACGACATCGGGATCGGCGATGGTTGTGCTGCTCAAAAGAGTGCTCCTGCTTCACGAGGCGTTCGGGTAAAGGGAGTTGAGGGCTGCCGTGTGGGTATTCAGCGGACGGCGGGGAGGACGGAGGCGGTGCGGATGGTGCGCACGGCATCCTCGGACAGGTTGGTGAGCGCGCCTTCCTGGTTGAAGCCTGCGAAGATCACGGGACCTTGAATGTCGGCGATCAGGCCCTCGCCGAGGAGGAAGTGCAAGGCGATGGCCGCGTGCAGGTTCGGGGGCCGACCGTCGCGAGTTTCGGCGGCCAGGGCGGCGGTGTGCGAGCCGTCCGGGCGGCGCACGTAGCGCAGGGCCTCGGCGTTGTCGACGAGTGCCTGTTGGATCTGCGTGCGCTGGGCGGTGTCGGTGGCGCTCAGGTGCAGGTCGGTGATCGTGCCGTCGACGGCGACGAGCAGGGCATGAATGGTGTCGGGCATGACGGCCCTTCTGGCGTGTAGTTGGTGAGGTGACCCCCTCGACTTCTAAGTTAATTCTACTATTCATAAGGGGTGAGTCAACTGTGTCTGTGCAGGTCAGAAGGGGGGTGGGTCTACGCTGCAGGCGAGAGGGCATGCATCCATCAGATGCTCGGGCTGGCGTAGGGTGGCGATGATCCGAGCCTTGCCTACCACCTCGTCGCGGTGCTCGAAGACGGCGCGCGCCTCCTGCATTGCATCAGCGACGGCGTTCGGGTTGGCCAGTGTGTCCGCGCATGCGACGGTCACCCGCGGGCTGAGCTTCCAGGCCATCGCGTTCACGGCGCAGCACGCGGCGGCGATCGGGTCGATGTCGACCATCGACCACTGGAAGTCCGCAGGGTCGTGCCCGCGTTCGCGAAGGTGCTGGGTGGCCGAGCGCAGGAGCCCCCCGCTGCCCGCGCACGGATCGTGGATGTGCTCGCCGCCGTGCGGCGCGTTGATCGCGAGGCTGATGTCCATGACCTGCCCGGCGGCAAGCGTGTCGGCCATGGCATCGGCCACCGGCGCCGGGATGTGATATTCGCCGAGCCCCTGCCAGGCACCGTGGGAGAGCAGGCACATCATCACGGACGACAGGACGTCCGTCGCCGAGCGCAGGAACGGGTCCTTGTGTGCGGTCAGGTCGAACAAGCCGCGCTTCAGGGCCGTTTCGGCAACGGCCCGCACCGCCTGAATGCGGTACTCGTCGGCCTCGTCGTTTAGCCACTCGTGCTGCTGGTGCAGGCGCTGCGGGACCAGCTCAGCAAGGTGCGGGTGTACGCGTTCGTCAACCGGGTTGACGAGGTCACCCACCTCGTCACCACGGGTGAGGCCGACCCCGCCGGGTTCGGCCGCCGAATCGCGGAGGAGGCCGCGATCAGCGGGTGGCACGGCAGCAGCGACTACGGGGCGGCGCTGGGCGAGTTCGCCGACGATACCTCGACGCGGTGGGCCCGCGTACTTCGGTGATCGTCGTCGGGGACGCCCGCACCAACGGCTTCGCCGCCAACGCGGACGCCCTGCGCCGTATCGCCGCCCGAGCCCGCCGCGTCCACTGGCTCAACCCGGAGTCCCCCGCCCAATGGGGCACCGGCGACTCGGCGGTCCCCGTGTACGCCGAGATCGTCGACACGATCTGGACACCGCGATGCGCGAACGCACCGCCCTCGCCCTGACGAAGGCGCTGGACCCCTGGCGCGAACGATTCCCGGAGGTCGAGGCCGTCGAGGAGGCCCGCCCCGGCAAACCCGCGGACCATCTGATCGACGCCTCCCACGACGCGTCCCTGGTGGTCGTGGGCCGTCGTGTCCGCCACTCCCTGCTGGGCCCCACATCGGCCCGGTTACCCACGCCGTACTCCACCACGCGGCCGCACCTGTGGCGGTGGTCGCGCACGGCTGAGCGCCTCCGGCGACAGACAGGCCTACTCCGAGGACGCCGCGATGAGGATGTCGTGCACGTCGTTGAGCGCGATGTCCTTCTCGTTCTGCGGGAGTTCGTCCAGCACGATCCGCTGCACGAGACGGTGGACGCGCAGGGCGTTGCCCGAGGGGTCGGCCTCGGCCAGACACAGCCGGGTCAGCTCCGTGACGAGGGCGTCCAGCCCGGACATCTCGTCGAGGGCGTCATCGTAGGGGCGGAGCGCGGCGAGGGCGGCGTCGGTACGTAGCGCGGTCAGCGGCAGCGACTGAGGAGCGAAGCAGCAGCATAGCTGGAGCAGCCGGTGCGCGGCCGGGGATCTCTTCCGCAGAGCCGCCTCCGCTAGCCGGGCCGGACCTTCCGACGAGCCCGCACCGGAGCCGCCGGGGCCCGCGCCGTTGCCGCCGTGCCCCAGCTGCGCCAGGTACTCCTCTACCGCGTCCGCCGTCCCCATCTCGGCGAGCCACGCACCGGCCTGGTCCAGCGCGAGCGGAGGCATGTCCCCGAGCGCCGTGGCCAGATGGTCCGCCAGGTCCGGCCCCAGCGACGGCACCCGGCCGAGCAGTAGTTCCACGCTTTCCCTTGGGAGCAGCTCTTTGAGGTGGATCAGTGGGTGGCCCAGCTTCTCCCATTGTGTGTCACGCACGGTGAGCAGTATGCGACCCGGGCCCGAGGGCAGGAGCTTGGTGAGAGCGTCCGGGGTCGTGGCGTTGTCGTACACCAGTAGCCATCGGTTGTACGGCGTACCCGCCTGCAGCGCGGAGAGCGCGCGCCGGGCCGCCGCGTCGTTGCCGTCCGCGGTGGGCAGGTCCAGATGGCGGGCGAGGCGGGCCAGCGCCGTGGCGGCGGGGCTTCGAGTGATGGCAGGAACCCACCACACGAGGTCGTAGTCCGCGCGGAACCGGTGGAGGTACTCGACTGCCAGCTGCCGACGGCCCATGCCCAGCTCCGCCGCATGTACCACCACCCGTCGATAGGCCGCCAACGCGTCGTGCAAATCGTCGAGTTGACGGTCCCGGCCGACGAAGCGGGGGTTGCGGGGCGGGGCATGCCAGACGGCCGGACGTCTGTTCGGGAAGCCGGGCCCCGGGCCGGTCCGCTGTTCCCGGCTGCGGCTTCCCACCGCCTCCAGGACCGCCGCCCGCGCCGACTCGGCGTCCAGGCCGGTGAGGTCCAACGGAGTGTGCCGGGAGTACGGCTCCGGAAGTTCGACCCGGTCGTCGATCCGCAGCAGCACTGGCGCCTGCCCGGTGTCGCCAGAGGGCCAGTCCGTCCGTGACCGGGACGACTTTAGGTACGCCGACGACACCAGCATGACCGTACGAGCCGCCGCCCCGCCTTGTCGGTCCGTGCCGAAGGACGGCGAATCGACCTGGAAACCGGCGCTGGACAGCACCCAGCGCACCCAGTCGGCCCACATGCGGTCGCGCGACACTGAGGACAGGATCAGCGGCGTCGCCTCAGGCGACAGGGGCCGCACGAACGACCCGAGGTGGTACTGCCGCAGACTCTCGTCGAGCGCCGGCAACCGTGTGACCCGGCCTCCGGTGATCGCCGAGGTCAGCCGCTCGTACGAGGTCAGGAGACTGTCCGGATCACCCGGCGCGTCCTTGAAGGTCGCCAGCACCTCCTCGTGCTCGTAACCCGTGCGGTGCGGGATGTGGTTCTCCGCCCAGTAGCGGCGCAGCGAGTCCGGGGACAGCCCGTGCGGCACATCGGCGAACCGCGACCTGGCCAGTTCCCGCCCGGCGGTGAAGGCGTCCGTCTGTTGTTCGTTGACCCGCATCAGCAGCGGCAGGATGCGCACATCCCGGCTCGGGGCGTTGCGGGCGACATGGCGGGCGGTGAGCGCCGCGCCGTCGATGCTCTGGTCGTTGAGGGTGAAGCAACTGACCAGGATGTCGGGCAGTTCGCGTATGCAGATGTCGACCGCGCTGCCCATGCCCGAGCGGCTGTCGATCAGCACGTAGTCGTACTCGCTCCGCCAGCGTTCCCTGAGGGCGCCGAGGAAGCGGGCGTCGAGTTCCTCCCAGCGGAACGACGCGAGCGTGGCGTGGTAATTACGGTCCTGTCGCCCGGCGGACAGGCAGTTGAGCCGCCCCGACCCGGGGAAGGTCCACTCCACGGACATGGCGTGCTCGACGCCGGCGTGCCGCAGATAGAACTCCTCATCGGGGCGTCCCGGGCGGCGCAGTGCGTCGGTGAAGTCGGTGAAGTGGTCGATCAGGCCCGTGGAGCCCAGGGCGTCCCGGGGGAGGAAGGGCCTGTAGTAGCGCGGCAGCCCACCCGGTGTCTCCAGGTCCCAGTCCGAAGCGAGCACTCGGTGTCCGTTGGCGGCGAGTATCCAGGCGACGTTGGCCAGGGCCATGGTGCGGCCCACGCCGCCCTTGTAGGAGTAGAAGGTGATGATCCGCCCGTTGTGGTGACTGGTCATCGGCGGCCTAATCCAGAACCGGGCCGCGCAGGCGTGGAGGGACTAGAGGAGGACCTTCAGGAGGGTACTTGCCAGCATTCTCCCAGAACTCGTCGACGACATGGCGCACTACCAGAAGCAGGATCTCCGGCAGCGCCTCCAGAGTTCCGACTCCGCCGACCGAGGTACGGGAGGCGGATCGACCGAGCCTGAGGAGGCGTGGCATGACGCCCTCCAACTCGGCCGGTCCCGGCCCTCCGTCGGTGTGGTTCCCGGGGTCCTGCCGGTTCCACGGCACCACCACGGTCACCGAGGAAGGCGCTTCCCGGTCTATCTTCGACAGCAGCTCGCGATACCTCGGAATGCGCAGCACCCAAGGGTCGACGAACAGAATTCCCGGTGCCTGCGCGCTCGAGCGGAGCATGCGGGCGTTGTCGTCGAGCGCCCCGAGGTTCACCTTGTAGTCCATGGTGCGCACGAGGTCGGCCGCGTAGTCACCGAGCGGCAGGGTTGACTGCGGGTGGTACGGGTTCCAGTCGTGCGGACGGTCCCCGTAGTAGTCCGGTCGGCGGCCGGGCGGCAGTTCCGAACGGGTGCAGGCGAGCACCGATATGTCGAACTCCGACGGATGCGTCCAGGAGCCGAACGCGGTGGGCTGCGACTCGTAGGCCTTGGAGATCCGGCCCTCGTCCAGATCGGTCTCCCTGGCCACCCGCACGATCTGTTTGGCCAGCCTGTACACGGCCCGCTCGTACGCGTCCCGGAGGTAGCGCAGCTTGGTCAACCCGTAGAAGCCCTCGTCCGCGTAGTCCTGCCCGAACACGGCATGGTCGAACTGCAGGTCTCGTGCCACCTGGGGCATCTGAGCCGGCTCCACGGGCACCCACAACGCCGGGATGATCGCGTTCTCCCGAGGTGCGTTGCCGCGCGCCCGCTGGTTGACCTGGCGCTGGGAGAAGGCCCACCATTCGCGGCCGCACTGCTCACTGATGAAGTACCGCGGCGAGTACAGCGGCACGAACACCTTGCAGAGCGCCAGGTTCATCGACAGCTCGTCGGTCCACTTGGTGCCCACCTGCATGCCCTGGTCCATGAACCCGACCTTGGCCCCCCGGGGGAGGTCGGTCAGCTCCATGATGTGCTCGCACAGCCCGTCGTACAGCTTCCGCACCCAGATGTTGGGGTCGGCGACGCCCGCGTCGTTGCTTGGCGTGTGGGCATAGCTGAGGAAGAAGTACGGCACTCTGCCAGCCGACCGCTCCTGTCCCATCCGCTCCTGTCCCTCCCCTCACAACGACCGCAGAAAGACACCGAGTTCGAGCATGTCGATACGGTAGTAGTCCAATGGTCGCACGACGACGGTCAGTGATCCGCACACGCCCTGGGCTCGTGAATGGGCCACGAACGACAGCAGGAGCAGCTTCAGCAAGCTCGCGTGGTCCATGTTGTTGATACGGGCGAGATCAGAGCCGACGATGGGCATGGCGACCTCGTCGCGGTGGCCGTGGCGGCGGACGGCGTCCCAGAGCGCCGCGAGGCTCTGCCACAGCTGTTCCGTGCCACAGCTGACCATCAGGTCGTTGTTCATGCGTCCGTACGCTGTGCAGAAGTAGGCGCGGCCGGAGCCCTTGACCACGGCCACCGTGCCCACGGGGTACCGTTCCAGTTTCCCGACGCGTTTCGCCGTACGGCTCTCCGTGCGCACCGGTGCCACCTCCGCGAGGGCCTCGGCGAGGCGGATGTCGAGGGCGGCGACATCACCGTCGTACACCCGGTGCAGGAACTGCCCCTGGACACTGCGGCGCTGGACGAGGGACTCGTCGGCGGTGTCCGTGTCGAAGGTGTCGGTGAAGCCGATGACCAGATGGCAGTCGTGGTCGAACAGGTCGCCGACCTCGACCGTGACCGTGACCTCGGGATGCGTGAAGTCACGGCTGATCCGGTTGCGGGGGAGCGAGATCAAGGTCGCGATCAGCGCGGCCAGGCCCGCGATACCGAGGAACGTGGGCCAGCCGGGAAGATCGGCGTCCGGCCACAAGGCCAAGAAGAGCTGTGCGGCACCCGCCAACAGACCGAACTGCACCGCCCAGTTGCGTCCGAGTAGGGCCAGACCATGCCGTGTGCCGATCAGCATGCGCAGCCGCCGGAGGAGACCGGTCATCGCGGCTGAGCCCTGCCGTCCCGTCCGCCGTCGGAGTCCCGTTGACCGAGATCGGGGAACATCCCGTCGAACAGAATCCCGGACCTGCGCAGGTCGTTCGCCCGCTCCGCGCCGACCTCGGCCACCACCTGCTCGAATGTGTTCATACGGGCGATCGTTCTCACCAGCCGCTCCAGGTCGGTGATCTGGTCGGCCTGCCGGAGCAGAAGGGACAGCATCTGATTCTGGATGTCCTCCGCGGACGGCTTGTCCGCTGACCCGTCAGCGCCTTCGGCGGCCTCCGCCTCAGGGGCGATCCGCGCCAGACCCTCGTGCAGCTTGGGCCAGTACATCTCGAAGAGTTCCTCGATGACCTGGTCCTTCTGCGGCACCTCGCACAGTCCGTTGACGGTCTTGATCAGATGCAGCACTTCCTGCGGCGCGTCCGCCGTCGTGGCCTGGAACTGGGTCAGCGGTGTGCCCACCAGATCCGCCACCGTCGTGCCGAACAGCAGCAACGGGGCGAGTCTCGGGCCGCCCAACTCCTTCGAGAGCGCACCGGCCTCGAAGCTGATCCACGGTGTGCGGCGATTCTCCGGAGTGACGCAGACGATGCCGAACCGCGACCCCGCGAGCCGCCCGGCGATCACGTCGAAGCCCCGGTCGCCCTTGGCGATGTCCTCCGACGACACGAAGGGCTCGATGAGGGTGTTGAACGCGGGCAGTATCTCGCGCAGCAGCAGCGCGCACTGCTGCGATGGTTTGCCGGACCAGCTCACGAACACCTTGAGTGTGGACACCGCGGCCCCCCGTAGTAGCGATCATGCCTACCAGTGTTCCCGCCTACCAGTGTTCCCGGTTTTCACGTCCGCTGATCGTGGCAGATGTGCCGGTCGGGAGTGACCGGAACGGAAGAGGCCAGGGGGAAGCGCGGTGGCCGATGGGTGACGGGGCGGCCGTCAGCCCAGGCGGGGATCTCGATGGCCGGGCAGCGGTCCATGACCATGTCCAGCCCGGCCGCACGGGTCCGGTCGTACGCCTCCGTATCGATGACGTCCAATTGGAACCACACGGCCTTCGCGCCGACACGGACCGCTTCGTCGGCCACGGGGCTGGCGAGGTCGCTGTTCACGAAGACGTCGACCACGTCCACGGGGAACGGGATGTCGGCGAGGGAGGCGTAACCCTGCTCGCCGTGCACGGTCTCCGCCTTGGGGTGCACGGGGACGACGCGCTTGCCGTGGCGCCGGAGGACGTCGCTGGTTGTTGGACAGCCCGACGACGGCCCAGGTGTCGCCGAGTTCCGTGAGGATCTTGCGGATCGTGGCGGGGGTCGCCGTACATGGCCTTCTCCTGGGGCCGTGGGTGCTGGGTGTCGGACGCTGGGTGGACTGACACTGCGTGCGGCAACAGCAACAGCGAACGGTCGTTCTCGATTCCCCGCGCGGCGGAAGGGTGGGGTCGGCTTGTTCGGAATGTCGTCGTCCGGACTGCGTTTCGGCGGGCTCGCGCCTACGCTCACCCCGTGCTGCGAATCACCGACGCCCGGACCTGCATTCAGTGCATCGACCAGAACTCCCGCAGCATCTCGATCAGCTGCGGGCCGTCCTGGGCGAGGATCTGCGTCTTGAGATCCGGGCCGTTCGGGTCCTTCTCGCGGATGAGCGCGAGGGCGGCGACGACGCCGATCGGCACCTCGATGGCCGTGCCGGTTGTGCCACCACTCGGCCACCGCTTCGCCGATCTCCAGGGCGTCCCGGTGCGGATCGCGCACGGGGTGCGGGCGAGGCGCCCGCCGGGCGTGCGGAGCAGAAGGTGCGGCCGGCGGCGCCAGCTTCGGTGACGGTGCCGAAGGCGTGGAGCGTGCGGGCTTCGGTGCCGCGGTGAAGGTGGCGGGTATCGGCTCGGGGTCGGCGGTGATCTCTGCGAACAGGTCGAGTTGCTGGGTCACGGCGGAGCTGCCTTCTGTGAGTGGAGTTGGACATAAGGCGACCCGCCCCGGAAGGGGCGGGTGGCGGTGCTGAGGGTGCTTCGGGCGGGGAGTCCGGGCTTCCCTCACCCTTGATAGTTAATTCTACTATTGTTAGGGGTGGGGTCAAGCGCGAAAGTCCAGCTCAGGAGGGGGATCAGGCTTGATCGATCCAGGTCATACCGTACGGGGTCTGCCACAGCCAGGACAGCCCAGCCTTGTGGATCTCCGCCCGGGCTTTGTCCCACCAGACCCGCCCGAAGCGGTCGGTGTGCGCCTCGACAGCCCAGGCGGCCGATGCTGCCGCCTCCGGCGACTGCAGGATCTCGGCGACCGACTCCCCGAAACCGTGGGCGCGTTCACGCAGACTCTCGTGCATCTCGCCAACCTCGGTGCGCCACGCCTCGTCACGACGGCGCTCCCCGCGCTCGTACGACAGCGCCCACCCCCGCTCGGTGATCGCTCCGTTCTGCTGCAGCGCGATCCAGGCCGCCGCCCGCTCACGTGAGAGCACTGCGGGCTTGAACATCACGTTCAGCACCTCAAGTTCAGAGGTGTCGTCCGCCCGTATCCGCGCTCCGAAGTGGGCTGCATTCGCATAGTGCTTCGCCTGGGCGCGCTCCCGTGCCGCGTTCTCGGTCCGGGCATCCCACACGGGAATCAGGTAGTTCCACGTCGTCCTGGTGTGCTCCGGGTGGGTGTACGTCACTTTCCATAGGCCCCGCATGTGCGTTCGTTCTCCTTGCTGGTCGCGCTGTTCTGTCTGGTGCCTGTGTTCGGGCGGCACGTTTACTGGGGCACCGGCGTGGCCTTGTGCTGGGCCACCCAGTTCTCGAAAGCGCGCGGGTCGACGGCGCGCAGTTGGTGGAGGTAGTGGCAGGCCATGCGGGCGTGCAGGGCGCGGGCCTTGTCGGTGAAGGGAACCCGGACCGGCAGGTGTACCCGGCCTGACGGCCACGTCAGGCGGCTGGAGTCGGGTGCGGCAGCCGCGATGTACCAGTCGAGGTTCGCGGTCAGCCGCACGGGGAGCTGGTCTTCGACCGGCTCGTCCTCCATGGGCCAGATGCCCTCGCCGTCGTCGGCGAAGAAGTCGTGCGGACTGCCGTCCGAGGCGTCATGCGGCATGTTCACCCAGACGCGCTGGCCGTGCTCAGCGTGCGGTTCGACGTCAATAACGGTGCGGTTGTACGCCAGGCACGTTCCGTTCGTCTTCGAGAGATAGAGGACGGCGACGCGATCACCGCGCTCGTACTCACTCATGTGAGGCAACTCCTATTCTGTAGCGGTTACTTCGATGCGCGCTGTAGGGCGCGGATGGCGTCAGCGCGGGCCGCTGTGGCGGGGCAGGGGCCGGTGAGAGCCCTCACGTGGGCGTCGACCTGGCCGTGGTCGTCCCTGCGGACGGCGCGCTGCAGGCCCTCGAAGGCCTGGGCCACGTCGTCCACGGTGGTGGCGTGTCCCCGCCGGCACGGGCAGGTGTCTGCGATGTGCGCGGATAGTGCCGTGAGTAGATACGCGTGCTGGTCCTGCGGGACGCAGCCGCGATGGCGCATCGCGGGGCGTGCGCGGCGCAGATGGCTGTAGAAGCGCAGGACGGGCTTGCCGCACATCAGGCAGGCGACGGGCCACAACACGTCGCTGCCCGGATACCCGCCGAGCGGCGCCCAGCCGAGCTCGTCGATGCGGGCGACAGCGAGAGCGGCGGAGGTGACGTTGCGGAACGTGGGCCCCAGCCCGGAAAGATAGGTGCCGAGCTCATCACCTATGGCTCCGTCGACGGTCCCCGTCAGGGGTGTCTTGCTGATCACGGTCGCGGTGTCCTCGGGCCGGATCATGCGGCGGTGTAGGCGCGCAGGACGGCGTACGCGGCGGCGATGGAGGTGTCGCTGGTACGCAGGGCAAAGGGCGCGCCCGGTTCGGCCGCGTTTGCGTCGTGGAGGATCTCGAGCGGCCCGTGTGTCGGGTAAAGGTTCGTGAATCCGTCCCGCGGTGGTGCACCGTTGATTTCTGGGAGGGCGTCGAGGACTGCCCGTACCTCCGGCGGGAAGGGGTCTGCTTCGCCTTTGAGGTGGGACGGGGGCCTGGTCAGCGCAGTGCGCCCGCAGCGGATGGCCTGCTCGGTGGTGAGCCGGTTCATCTGAACGTTCACGCTCACGGCGCCGGGGCGTGGTGAGCGGATATGGATGCGGAGGGCCGGGTTGGTGCTGTCCCCGCCCTCCAGTACGAGCTCCGAGCGTGCGGTTGTTCCTTCCGCCATGGCGGGCAGCCGGGCATCGCGCAGCGGGAGGCTCAGTAGCCGCAGTGCCGCGAGGGCGTCGCGGCGCCCGAAGTGGGGCAAGACGTGGCTGTGGATCAGCTCGGCGACCTTCTGGCCGCTCGCGTTCTCCATCGGAGTGGTCGCGGTGAACGGCGTGGCGGGCTGGCGTGGCTCGCTGTCCTGGGAGACGAAGGCGCTGACGCTGAGCAGGCCATCACGGGTCTGGAGGCTGCAGCGCAGGCCGAGGGGGTGGGTCACGATCGCCGTGCCGAGCAGCCCGGTAACGGCCCATTCCGATCCGAGCGCGGCGGCGGTCTGCTCGGCGAGCGTGATCAGGTCTGGAGCGACGAGCTGAGTGTCGTAGGGCATGGAGTGCTTTCTTCGTAAGTGCCGTTCCGTATCCGGCGATTGCGGTGAGCGCGGACGGCTGTGGGCGTGGTGAAGGGGGTGCTGGTGAAACCTGTCCAGCACCCCCTTGTTAATAGTCATTCTACTATGGCTAGAGGTGGGGTCAACTGCGAAAGACCAGGCCAGGAGGGGGGGGTTACTCGGTGGGAGAGGCGGCGAGCGCGGCTTCCATCTCCTCGGCGCTACGGCGTCCGAACACCTCGTCGTAGGTGAGTAGCCACGTCCAGCCGTCGAGCTTGTTGTCCGAGGCGCGTACGACACCCCCGCCAATGCCGTTGTGGATGTGCGGGATGGTCACCGACTTGGCGTTCACGCGCAGGACTTCGAACCAGGTCTTGCCCCGGCGGACGAAGTCACCCTTCTTGAAGTCGGCCTTGGACCACACCTTGAAGCCGTTCTTCTCGTGGCCTCGGCGATGACCGCCTCCCAGTAGGCGATTTCCTCGGTGAGCTCCTCGTGCCGGATCACGAGCTCCTGCACAGTGTCTGGATTGGTCACGTCCCGGCCGGAGCCCTCAGCCGACTCCTCGCGCTGCCGCCTCTGAACGCGCCGCAGGTCGGCCTGGAGCCTTTCGATGCGGCGCAGGGTCCGCCGCGGCGCCTTGCGGAACTGCTCGTACCCTTCAGCCGCCCTCTGGCGTCCGGACCAGTACGAAGCCTTCTCGCCTTCGCTGATGCTGGTCCGCATCGCGTGGTCCATGCGCTCGACGTCGCGGCGGGCGCGGCGCTCGGAGTGGTGACCGACCAAGATCGGCTGCCCCATGGGGATGCCGTCGGCGATCTGGTGGCCGTGCTGGTACGCGGAATCGGAGCGACTCGCGGCATTGTCGGCATAGCCGCTGAACCGCTCGGCCCGCCCCTCGGCTCGCTCGACACGGTCCGCCTCGGCTTCGGCAAAGCTACGCCGGTTGCCCTCGTCGATCGTCACGTTGACCTCGAAGCCGGCCTCGCGCAGGGCCGCCGCGGCCGCGTTGATGTACCAGTTCTTGGCGGCACGGTCGCGGGACTGCCTGATACCGAGCTGGCCGATGGAGGGGAAATAGCGGAAGCCGTGACGGCGAACTATTTCGTAGACGCCGTCACCCTTCACGCTGCCCTCGATGAGGGTTCCTTCGCTGCGTGTGTGGATGATCTCGATGGTCACTGTCGGGGTCCTTCTGCGAGTTCAGACAGGGAGATGGGGATGAGGGCCAGACCGGCGTGCCAGCCGCCGTAGATCTCCTGTGCCGCGGCGTGCGAGGTGTGGAGCTGGTACCAGGTGCCGTGGCCGGGCAGGGGGTCGGTGCTGGTGATGTGGAAGACGATGGCGTCACCGTGGGCGTCGGACAGGTGGCGGCCGGGGCCGCACCCCAACCACACGCAGTCACCTGTCCTCACTGCGCCTCCGACTTGAGCGCGAGAGTCTTCAGCAGGAGCACGGTCTGCAGGGATACCGCGTGGTCGTCCCGGTCGAAGGCGAGGGAGCTGGCGGCGTTGTACGCCGAGTGCAGGCTGGTGCAGAACAACTCTGCTGCGCCGTCCGCGTTCTGCCGGGCCCACTTTGCGGCGTTCTGCGTGAAAGCCTGTGCGTACGGGCCGGTGATCGAGGGTGCTTCGGCCAAGTCCACGGTGGCGCCGCGGGCGTCCCAGGTGGCGAGCAGGAGCACGTAGCGGCGAGCTTCTGGACTGGCGACAGCCCACATGGGCAAGAACTCGTAGGTGATGCGGGCCTGTTGGATGTGCCCGTCGCAAGCGGCTAGGCCCCAGGAGAAGAAGTCGTGCATGGTGCGGGCCTCCCGCACGATGCGGTCCGGGACGGGAGTGTGGTTGTTCAAGGGAATTCCGATTCGTTGATGCGGGAGTGGCGGCGTGGGACGGCCACCCGTGTTACGGGACTGGGGGTGCCGGGGTCGGGCTGGCGCGAGAAGTCGCGGGCACGCTCACGTGGTGGCTGATGCGTGAGTCCCGCGTGCCGATCGGCCGGGGGTGGCAGGTCATGAGTGGTCGGCCTCGTCGGGGAGAGGTGAGCGCGCGAAGAAGGCGTCGATGTCGGCCCGCGTGCGTTGGCGGTCTCGGCGCTTCAGAGCACGCCGGACGCGTAGGGCTATCTGCCGGTTGGGGAAGTCGTCTTCGGGGTATCGGTCGCGAAGCCCGACGCGGGCGATCTCGCGAGGGCTGAGGATCACAGGAGTCCTTCTCGTCGGATGGGCGTCGATCAGTGGGTGCTGTCGCTCGCCTGGCCTTCGCGCGCTGCCTGTAGACGTCGGGCTGCGGTGATCAGCACGCAGGCATCCGTGTCGCGGCCGAGCAGGACCAGCCCGCACACTTCGAACATCAACGGCCAGTGACAGGCGGGAACCTCATCGGCGAACTCCTCGAACGGCACAGCTTGTTCGGCTCGGCTGCGTCGGGTCCAGGCGCGGTAGACGATGCGCTGCATCGTGCGATTGGCCCGACGGGTCTGGGTGCTGTTCAGGCCGAGGTTGCTGATGATCTCGGCGGCCGCCTCAAGCGGCAGGTGCTTGTCGAGCACGGTGGTCATCGTCTTTCGGGGATCCGGACAGGCGTGGCGGGCCGGGGCTGCGCTGCGTCGCAGCCCCGCGGCGGGCATCAGTAGGCGGCCACGCCGAAGAACAACCAGGCGCCTGAGCCGTCGACCGCCGTGATCGGCAGTGCGCCGGCGGGCCCGTACTCCCATCCCGCCTGCGCGCGGGCAGTGTTGAAGGCCGTGTGCACGTCGGTGCCGGTGGTGGTGTAGAAGTCGAGAGCGCCCATGAGGCGTCTCCTTTCCGTTGAGTTGAGATGGCGGCATGGCGCGGCCCGCCCCGGTACGAGGCGGGCCGAAGTCGCGGAGCGTCAGTGGATGTGAACGCGAGGCCGGTTGGTGCGCATGACTCGTGCGCGGGCAGGCCGCTGGCCGTCCTGCTTGCTGTAGATCTCGGCGAGCACACGGTCGGCGCCGACCACCGCGGTGACCGCGTCATCGAGTACGGAGCTGCGCAGATCCTGGCCGAGCGTGCTGAACCATGCCTCCATCGCGGCGCCGTCCTTCTTCACCAGGCCCAGCGTGTCCGCGTACGCCTCCCAGGCGTGCACCGTCATGTGCGCGGCCCAGTTGATGGCGGTCGCGGCCTGCTCCTCGGTGATGTTGTGCATGGTGGCGAGCTGCAGAACGGCGAGCGGGTCCGGCGTCATCGTGCGCATCAGGGGTGCTTCCTTTTCTCGTATTCCAGGGGAAGTTGGGCGCATTTCCCCTTCCCAACTGGGATTAATTCTACTATCTTTAGAGGGGGTGTCAATTTCGTTTGCGCAGGTCAGAGCCCCGAGGGATGCCTCGTTGCGTGCGCCTCTACGCTGCCGCGCGCGCCTCGCGGCCGGCGCGAGAGGCGCGCTTGCGGATGCTCGCCGCACCCGCGCGCCGCACCTCCGCCCGCTGTGACGTCACCCGGCACAGTCCGCACAACGGCTCCCCGAGCCGCTGATGCGCCTTCACCCCGCTGCTCGTCCCGCACGTACCCGCCTGCGAGGCGAGCTTCGACAGAGCAGGTGCACCTGCGGCCACAGCGACGGCCCGTCCGTTGACCCACGTACGCGCCGCGCACACCCCGTCGAACCGGTTCGCCTCCGGCCGCACCCGCTCGTAGCACTCCAGCACGAACGGGCACAGCTGCGCGCAGCCCTCCATGAGTGGCCCGCAGGCCTTCATGACGTCACTGGGGTTGCTGCGGACCAGATCCTCGCTGGGCACGTACCCGTCGAGGCCGGCGCACGGCGCGGCGGCAGTCCAGGCTGCGGAAGTGGTGGAGGTGATCACGGGGAAGGGCCTTCTTGTTGTCGCGTGGAATCAGAACAAGGCGGGCTGTGCCTTGGCGGGCGGGCAGATGGCATCCAGGGCGGCCGACGCCTTCAGCTCCAGGCCGCTGGCCCGGCGTGCCCACGGGCGGTAGAACAGGGACGTCCACAACTCGGGCGTGCGGAAGGGGACCGGGCCCGGAACGTACGCGGCTTCGTGCGCTGCTACGGCCTCGACCGCCGCGCGCAGGAACCCGTAACGGACGGGCGTCAGGCGGGAGTTCACCGTCCGGTGTACGTCATGCCAGTACACGAATCCGGACCGCGCACCGCCACGAGCATCGACGTCGTAGCGAAACCCGCACCCGCTGGGCATGGCCGCCCAGCGGGTCAGGCATCCGGCATCCGGCTCTCCCTCGAGGCGCCGAACGCTACGGTCGCGCTGCCCCTCATCGAACTGCTTCTCGCCCCACCGGAGGCGGGCGCGAAGATCCGGCAGGTCGATGAACTCCAGGAGCAACGCTGGTGAGAAGAAGTCACGCACCGCCATCTGAAGGTCGTCCTCGTTGAGGTTCACGCCTGGGCCCCGGCGGGTTCGCGGAGATGCGAGCAGGCGGCGAGGTGAGCCGTCGCGGCCTCGGTGAGGGGCCTAAGGTCCAGGTCGCCAACCTCGTAGCGGCACGGATGAGGGGGCAGGCTGTCGTAGACCACGCACCGCCAGGCGGGAGCCGGCCCATCCTCGGGCACATGACTCAGGTGCCAGCCCGTGAGCGCCCTGGGTGCCCAGCGGTTGAACGGCAGGGCGTCATCGCAGGCGACCACGAACAGCGTGCCGTCGTCGGCGAAGGCGCAGATGGCCAGGCCGCCGCGGGTCTCTACGTACGGGTGCAGTCCGGCCTCTTCGAGGGCAACGTGCACGTCGCTGTACACGGCGAGAGCGCGCTGCTCGTCCGGCCCGTAGTCGGCACGGATCGCGGCCGCCTTGGCAGTCACATCAAGCATGTCTATCCATCCTCCATGCTGGTTGTGCACTGGCCTATTTTGTGTCAGTGCACAACCAGCTGCGATTACTCGACCTTCAGCGCCACACGCTTCGTGAAGTGGTCGCCAAACCGGCTCCGCAGCACACTGACCGCCAGGTCCAGCGTGCTCCATGCGCACTGCGGGATGTCCGTGAATAGCACCCCCGTCAATGGCAGATCGCCCTTGGGCTGCTGCGTGAGCGCCAGCGCCTCCCACCCCTTGCCGCCCGGCCGGCGCTGAGCCTCAACGGAGCTCTGCCCGTGATAGGCGATCACGCGCACCTCGTCGCCCCGGGAGGTCACCTGGAACATCCTCGCCCTGGTGAAAGGGTCAATGAGTTCGTCGTCGGGCATGTAAGCGATCCCGCGGCAGATGGAGCCGTACTTCATGTGTGCCTCCCAAGGTGAACGGGCCCTTCCTACTCATAGAGTTAATTCTACTATGTGCGGCAGGGGTGGCAAATCACCCGAACGGTCACCGCTGCACATTTATACATCAGCCTATTTCTGGCGACGACTCTACCTCCCCGCCACCAGCCGCAGCCTCCCGCCTCCTGCTCCGCATGGCAGCAAGCTGCTGCCGCGCAACCTCCGACAACCCCTCCACCCCCGGCTTACGCCGCACCTGCGCCAACACCCGCTCATTCGCCTCCCGCTCACGGGCCTTGAACCGCTCCTTCTCTGCCCGTTGCTGCGACGCCCGCAGCTGCCTCGGACTCGTGCCGCAGCCCCGGCACGCACGGCCTGGCTTATCCGGATGCGTCGGGCACGAACCCGCCTCTGTCTCGTCGAGCGGAGCGTCACCCGGCTCCCCTGCAGCGTCAGCGGTGGGGGTAGGGGGGTTCTTCTCTGGATATTGGCTCTGGTTACTAACTAGAACGCCCGAAGATCCGGCGTCCGGTGAACCGGCGTCCGGAAAACCGGCGCCCGAAAACCCGCCTTCGGTGCCACCGGCCTCCTCCCCGTCACTGCCTCGTCCCCCCTCGCGCCACTCCTTGTCGGCGGCCGCATTGCCCTGATCCAGCTGCTTCTTCAGCCTGCGCGCCACTCGCCGCGCCTCCAAGTTGCGGTACTCCTCGGCCGCCCACTCCTGTGCCGTGTCGTACACCTCGGTGATCCGGCTCAGCGTCCCGTCCGCCAGCCGCTCGGTCACCACCCGGTAGTAGCCGAAGTCCTTCAGCTCGCGCAGCGCCGTCTTGATCGCCTCCTTGCCCTCCTTGCCTGCGCTCGCGATCGACTCGGCACGCACCCTCCACGCATCCGGTTTCGAGATCAGGAACGCCAGCACGCCCCGAGCCCGAAACGACAGACGGGAATCCTCAAGGGTGGCCGTCGGCAGCACGGTGAACCCGGTGCTGAGGTGGCGGCGCAGAATCGACACGGAGCATGCCTCCAAGGCGGTAATAAGACTTCGAAAGATCAAAAGAAAGGGCGAACCCCACACCGTCCGTGCGGGGCCGCCACAGAGGCCGTCAGGAGGTCTTACGGGCCCGGCTGACCTTGATGGTGCGGGCAGTCTTCTGACCGGCCGCCTTGCGCCGGGGCACGACCATGCCGGCCCGGCGCAGAATCTGGATCATGGCCTTCTCGTCCGGGACCATGGGCACGACCAAGTCGGCGTCCTCGAACAGTTCGACCATCGCAGCGACATCCGACTCTTCCTTGTCGTTGCCACCGCCCCACCCCAGGTGGTTGTCCCCGTAGTTGCCCTCCGGGGAGTCGTCGAGCATCGCCCTCGCCATCTCCTTGACCCGCTTGGCCTCCCGGAATCGCTCATGAGCGCGCACGTAGTCGGCGAGAGCCCTCGCGCGGTCTTCGTCGTCGTGAACGAGAATCGTCTGCGCGGGCCGCCCCGGCGGCACACCCGGCCAGCAGGCATGAACAAACGGGCAGTTGTCGCAGATCACCGACAGGCCGGGACCGTCATGATCGCGCCGCAGCTCCTCCGGAGAGTCCGCCTCCACGACACGGTCCACCCACCAACGAGCCTGAGCAGCCAGCCACTCGTCGAAGACGAACTCCTCGATGTGCTCCTCGCCCGTATCCCGGCATACGAAGCGGAACCGGATGCGCTGCACGTCGATCGGCCCGAGCCTGTGCAGGTACCGCTGGCCAGGAACATCCGCGAACCCGACCGTGCGCAACAGGTCCGCGTACAACAGGACTTGCCGCATCTCTGCTGCTGTCGGCCCGAACCTCACGACCCGGTCCCAGACGCGGCCCGACTTCGTCTTCACGTCCTCCACCGTCAGGTGCGCGGCAGGCTCGGCAGGACGATGCCGCTTGGGCAGCCGCGCCGCTGTGGCGGCATCGAGCTGTACGACGTCGATGTGCCCGCGCAAGGTCCCGTCCGCGACGGTCCGCTCTATGAGCCACCCGTACTCACGGCGGGCATCTTCGAGCAGCCCCTGGTGGATGTACGTGCCAAGGATCGCGGCGCGCTTGTCCCCGGAGTTCGTGCGCTCCGCGCCGGCCAGGATGTATCCAGTGCGGCGTGAGCAGATCGTGTCCGACGCCCCCAACTGTGTCTGCACAGAACGAGGTCGGCGGGCATCAGCGGAGTGCGCGGCATCCCAGATCGACAAGGAAGCAGGCGCACTCAAGGTGGTGGCGATCACAGCAGTCTCCAAGAGGGCACGCCGGGGCCCGACCCGTCACAGCGGGCCCCGGCAGGGTGCGAAGGTCAGGCGGCGGCGAACTCGTCGGGCGGCAACTCCTCGAAGTCGCCCGGGTCCTCGGCGGCCTGGTCCTGCTGCTCAGCTGCCGCCGCCCGCAGCCGCGCCACGTCATCGCTCGTGGGGTCGCTGAACTTCTTCGGGTTCTTGACCTCGGCGGCCGTGCGCTCGATGGCAGCGCGCACCAGGAGGACCTCGTTGCGGCTGAGGTCCTCGTCCGATTCGACCTGCCGCCACAACTTCTTCAGGCCGTCAACGCCCTGCTCGGCCGCCTTGTGGACCTTCGGCATCCACTGCTGCGCCAGATCCCCGGTCAGCTCCGGGGCGACCTTGGGCTGGTTGTGGATCGAGCAGCCCATCAGACCGAACACCAGCCTCTCGATGGAGAAGCCCGGCAGCGTCTTCGGCTTGCCGCTGCGTGGCACCTCGAACTTCAGCGACCGGGCGCCGATGATCTGCGGATCGCTGTCGCGCTGCAGCCGCACCCACACCGTCGCGTCGTAGGCGAGGGACTTGTGGCCCTCCACCCGCCAGTCCTTCGTCTTCGGGATCGGATCGCCGTTGCCGTCTACGGCAGCCACTTCCTTGCCACGGGCGAGCAGGATCACGATGCCCGGCATAGTGCGCACGAGATACATGACCCGCTGCCACCGTTCGGACGCGTCGTTCCACAGGTTCATGGAGGGCCTGATCTCGGCATCCGGGTCCTGGCGCAGCTTCGCCTCGTTCTTCGGAGTGCGGTGGGCGCGCTCATTGGTCCAGTTCACGAGCATCCGCCACAGCATCGACACCGAGTCGATCACCAGGACGACAGGCTTCTCCTTCGCCGCGGCAGCGCGCCTGGCCTCGGCGTGCACGGCCTCGATCTGGCCGAGGATGTCGCGGTAGCTGCCGTTGTGCTCGATGAGCAGGTAGTCCGCACCCGGCACGTTCGCATACTCATCGGCCGTGTCTTCGCCGAGCTCCAGCCAGTACGCCTGGCCGGTCTGCTCGGAGCCGGTGAACGCCGCAGCCTGGTGGCTTTTGCCGCTCTTCTCTTCCCCCTCGATCAGGACGATCGGCCAGGGGATGACGCCGGTGGGCTTACGGGTGCGCAGGCGTGGCACGGTCATGCTGGACACAGAACATCTCCAAGAGACTCATGGGAAGTTAGACACTGGCCTATTTCTAGGCTGTGTGGATCTTCCTGATCTCGAACAGGGGCGACCACTCTGGGTGCAGGTCGATGAGGAGTCTCACGTAGCGGCTCCGGAAGTCATTGTTGAGCTTCCAGGGCTCCCCGTGGGTGGCGAGTCCGTACTGCCAGCGCAGGACCTCGAACAGCATCCCAATGCCGATGCGCCTGAGTCCGCGCTCGATGCAGTCGGCGGTGAGGCTCTCCAGGTGCTTGAGGATCCAGGGGTTGAGCTGGTCGAAGGCTTCGAACCGCTCCTGGATCGTCAGCTTGCCGCCTGGATTCTCGGGTTGCTGTATGGCCGCGATGGGCAGCTCTAGCTGCACGATCACTTACCCCTCCTCGTTCGATGTATCGCAGCCTATTTTGCATGCGATCGCTGCGACTCACGCATGCACCCTTAGCGGATGAGGTTAATTCTACTATGGATCGAAGGGTGGGCAACTCCGCCGAACCGCTCCAAGACAGCGAATCCGGCGGACGCGACGACGCTACGCCCCCGCTGCGGCCTTGCCTCGCGCGGCGATCGCCGACCCGGGCCCGTCGTAGCGGCCCTCCCGCAAAGCCGCAGCAACATCCTCCTGCAACTGCCACACGCCACCACGGCTCTGCGCCATCGTGTGCTCCGCGCCCTCAAGGACGGTCGACAACAGCCACACAGGAGAGCCGCCCAGAAGGTAGTCCTCTGACGGCAGCATCCCGCCGCCGCGGTTACGAGCATTCGCTGCCACATGCTGGCTGACACCGAACAGCGCCGCGTACTCTTGCAGCCCCACCAGCGGCGGCAGTTCGCCCTTCTTCATCGGACGGACCGTCGCCTGCTGCTCCTCCTCCAACTGGGCGAGGAGCGACTCGTCCAACTGCCGGCCGCGGCTGCCCGGCGGCAGCGCGAAGTCCACCGCCAGACCGCCGGGCCAGTACGGCTTACCCGAGACGATCACGGCATCCTCGTAGGAGACGATCCCGGCCGGGATCCACCGGTCGCTGACCGCCGTCGGCGCAACGTTATAGATCTTCGCGAACTCCTTGCGGCCCACGATGAGCGGCTTCGCCACGACGGCCTCCTTCCTGCTACTCCACCATCCGGGACATAGCAGAATAGCCGCTACAGTGACGAATCCCGCACGCGAGGGAGCGCCGCCGGCAAGGCGCTCACCTGCTCATGCGTCGCCGCGCGTTCCGTTCCGCCTGCGGTGGTTCATCACCGTAGAGCGCAGCGAGAACCAGGTTGCGCTGCCTGCGGAAGTTACGAAAGACCTGCTGGCGCACAAGATCGCTACTGAGTCTGGTCGTACCGATGTGACTCGTCTCGGCCAGGCGCGTGAACAGCATGTTGTCGAGGTATCCGGGCGCACTCGTTGATCGCGACCACGGCTGCATTCTGACTCAGCACGCCTACAGAGAGGCCAGGCTCACCCGGAATAGATGGCCTCTACCGCGCCTCTGGCCGCCTGCCCTTCCCGGCAGTCAGCGGACGGATGCGCGGTACCAGATAGCAGAGGATCTTCCGAATCCGCAGCCAACTCGAACCAGGTCGTCTTGCCCGCCGGCTCCCGGTAACTGCCCCAAGCAGCCGCCAGGACGTCCACGAGGAACAGGCCGCGCCCGTGTTCGTCGTTCGTCGGTGGGACCGTGGCCTTCACGTCTCGTGTGTCGGTGTCCGTTACCTCAACGCGAATCCGTTGGCCCGTCCACCGAATGCACACTACGCACGGCGCGCTCGTGTGCACCACGGCATTGGTGATCAACTCGGCAGTGAGCAATTCAAGGTCGTCCAGTGATGGGGCCTGCTGCTCCAGGTCCAGGCTCTCCACTCTTTCGCGAACGAGGCGACGCGCTGGCCCCACAGCTTGAGCGTCGGCAGCGACCTTGAATGCGTAGGGCAGCTTGCGAAGGGTGAGGCACAGCGTCATGAGACCTCCTCGGAGTGGCCGCGGCCTCCTTGAGTCGGGCCGCCGGCTCCGTGACCGGCCGAGTGCGGTCAGCCGATGGCGGGACGTCAATTTGGCAGCCTGGGAGAGGTCGCACCATTTCGTCGGTGATATCACTCCCGTGATCCACTCTGAGTTGGGGCGGCCCAGTCATGCGCGATCACTCGCGTGCTGTGAGCCATGTCCCTAGTGCCCCCGCCGGGCGGCGGCCCGAGGCCCGTTGCCGAATTGAGCGTGCGGCTGTGCAATGACAGTGGAATGCACAGTGCCCCCCGCAGCAGCGGGGGGCACCAACTATTCGGCAAGTATCAGCGAGCCTTGTCGTAAGCCTCGCGGACGGAGGCCGGAACGCGACCGCGGTCGTTTACCTCGATGTTGTTCTCCTTCGCCCAAGCCCGGATGGCCGACGAGTCGGCCCCGCTGCCAGGCGATGCCTTGGGCTTTCCCTTTGCCCTCGCTGCGCCGCGAATCCTTCGGGCGCCCCCAGCTTGGAGATAGGGGTTCAAGATCTCCAGGAGCTTTTCGTAGTTCTCATCTGTGAGGTCGATATCGACCCCGGCTCCGTCGATGAGGATGCTGTGCGTGGCGATGTCCGACGATTCCTCGCCAGTCAAATCGTCGACATATGTTGTGACTACCTTCTGGGCCATGAAGGGGATCGTAGGACACGTTCCGGCACATCTCGCAATCGCAAGCGGTCGGGCTCCGGTGCTGCTATCTCTCCGTCCGGTCACCAAGGCATCGAGGCGCTCAGCTTCAGCCCTTGTCGGCGTAAGGAGGATCGAGCAGCAGGGCTTGGTGGGTCTTCCGGTCCTCGACGCGCTGGATGGCTTCGCCGGTGCCAAGGACCGCGGCGACCAGGGCGAGGATCAGTCCGGTCGGCAGGTCCTGAACGTAGTAGGCGATCAGTGACAGTGCCGCGGCGGCGATGGCGTACAGGCGGGTGCTGTGGGCGTGAATGAAGTCGATCAAGGTGATCAGTTCCCGTAGGCGAGTCGGTGCAGGAGGTCCCAGCCGCGGCGGCCGATCGAAGGATCGTTGGGGCGGCCTGTGGTGAAGAGGTTGTGCTTGCGGTTGAAGTCGGCCACGGACTTCTGGGTCTGCGGGCCGTAGTTGTCGGAGAGTGGCACCGAGCGGTCGAGCCAGCCGGTGTCCTTCAGCGCCTGCTGAAGGCCCTTCGCAGACGGTGACGAGCAGTCCGGAGCAAGACCGTTCGGAAACGGAGGCGGCGTGATGGTCCCGCCGGCGGGCTTCCCGGGGATCGTGAGCTTCTGCCCGGCCTTGATGACGTACGGCGCCGTGATCTTGTTGACCTGGGCAAGGTGCTCCCAGCTGACACCGAGCTTCTTCCCGATGCTGGAGAGCGTGTCGCCGCTCTTGACGGCGTACGTTGCTGCCCCGCCATCCTTCGATCCCGTATCTGAACTGCCGCCCGAGGGCTTCGACTTCAGACGTGCGGCGACCCGGCCGCGGAGCCAGCCCATGGTGAAGCCCTTGGGGTCGACCTTTCCGGGCTGCCACTCCTTGTGCCCGATCACGCTCGCCGAGCCCCAGCCGTGCGCGCGGCACAGTGCGGCCGAGACTCGCTCGATTGCCTCCAACTGGGCGGCAGGCCAAGGGTCATGGCCGTCGCCGAGGTTCTCGCACTCGAAGCCGTAGAACGACGTGTTGCCGTCGGTGTCGGCCTGGTTCGGCGAAGGAAGGGACCGCTCCGCGGTGACTGCACGGAGCACGTCCCCGTCGCCACGGCCGGCATGGTTGGCGCGGCCGTTCCCGACCAGATGGACCGTACCGTCCTTCGCGATCACGCCATGGCAGAGCGGGCCCGGCAGCCCCGAGTATCCGCGCTCGCAGATGCTGACGGTGTTGCTCGTGCCGGACGTCACCGTGTGGTGGATCATCACGCCACGGACAGGCCCCCAGGGACCCTTGTGGTTTCGATTGTGGGACCGCCAGCCAGAACGCTCGACGACACGTACGCCCTCAGCGTGCAGTGCCGCGACCAGCCGGTCAGGAGTAAGAGGTGTTGCCAACTCGGCGCTCGAAATCTCCCCGCGCCCGAACTTGATGTTGAACCCGCTAGCCCTCGGCTACGGCGATGCCCCGCGCGAGACGATCCAAAGCTGCAAGGCCATGAGGAGCAGCGGGGCCACGAAGGACGAGATCACCAGCCGCCTCGTCGCGGCGGCCTGCGTCTGGTCCTCGCGCCGCTGCAACTCCGCACGCTCCAGGCTCTGGTCATGGTCACTGCGCAAGCTGGCCATACCTGCTTCGACCTGGTTGATGCGCTGATCGACCGCCCGTTGGTCTGCCCGATACACGTCTTGGGTGACGACCTGATCGAGCCGCGCGGCCAGCTGTGCGAGGTCGCCGCGAAGGTCCTCACGCAGCTGCGAGACGGCACGGTGCAGCTCCCACAGCGTGGGCTCGGCACTCGGCGGCACGGACACTGCAACCACTCCCGGCGGCCCCGTGCCCTACTTCGATCGTACGGGGCCCAAGAAGGCCTGCGATTCTTACGCCGAGGTGATCGCCAGCGACGAAATCCGGTGGCAGCGCGCGCCGCCTTCCTGCCAGCTTGTCTGGATGCTGCTGATACTTACGGGATCGAGCTGCTCGGGTAAGTCCACGCTCGCTTTCCCCGTCGGGGAACGGTTTGACCGGCTCGCTGTCCACGAGATGGATGAGAGCGGGGTCCCGCAAGACCCTCCCCGGTATTGGCGAAACCACATCACCGAGGAGTGGATTCAGCGCGCGCTCGAGTACCAGGCCGACGGCGTGGACCTCTTGCTGACTGCCCAGACTCCGCTCGGCGAGATCCTGGCCTCGCCGTCGGCGCCTCTGCTGGACGGGATCGCGATGTGCCTGGTCGACGTGGCCGATGCTGAACGGCGTAGGCGTCTGGTTGATCGTGATCCGGGACGCTGGTCGGAAGCCGCCATCGATGCGTATATCAATTGGGCGGCCTGGCATCGGGGTCACGCACACGATCCCCAGCTCCGCCCGGAGGTCATCATTGACACGGGCGCACCCAATATGGCTTGGCATCGGTGGACGTCGTGGACGGCCAACGATCCGCGGTGGCAGACCCACATCCTCGACACCACGGACCGTGAGAGACAGGACTGCGTCGCCGAACTGGAGCAGTGGGTTGCTCGGATGCGCGCGGATTTCCGGGCGCGCCGCCATCCTCTGAGCTTTGGCTGGATGGGATGAACCCCAGCCCACAGATGCATCGTCATGCTCGGTGGACGCGGGTGTGCCTGTAGCGGGAATTGGCACGGAGCCGCCCTCGTACTGGGCTCTACTGGCCGTCGATGAGGTGTGCGGCGAGGAGAGGGGAGAACGTGCCGGCAGGAACGTCGGGGGCCACGCCGCACATTCCGTCGGAGTCGCCGGGGACTTTGATCCACAGGAGGTATTCGGCGCCGCCGACGCCGATCGAGGAGGGGACACCGAGGCGACGCCCGCCCGGGTTGCAGTAGTCGACGTGCTGCCCGCTTCCGTCCATCGCGCCGTTGCCGTTGCGGGAGGTATCGATGACGAAGCGGACGCCCGGAGTGCCGCGTGCTGCCAGCTCCTGGGCAACCTGATGCCCGTAGGTGCAGGAGACGTCCGTGGAGTCGTAGTTCGCCACCCCGATCGCGAAGCCTGCTGTACGGGCTACCCCTGCTGCGGCGAGCCGGGCCGCCATCTCGTCGGCCCGGATCCAAGTGGCGTTGCCGCCATCGAGATAGGACCGCACCAGTGGGCGCGAGGCCAGGGCGTCCGCAGCGTAGGCGACCAGTTGCGTGCGTTCGGCGCGCATTGCCTCAGTCGGAAGGCTGCCGATCTGGCTGAGCGAGTCAGGTTCCACGATGACGAGAGCAGGCCGGTCGCCGATGCCGGCAACGAAGCCGTCAACCCAAGCCCGGTATTCCTCCGGAGACTTGGGGCCGCCGCTGGAGTGGCCGCCGTTGTCCCGGTTGAACATGTTGTACGCCGTCAGGAGGGGCTGCCGCCCCACAGCGGCGGCCGCAGTCACATAGGCGTCGACATCGCCTTGGACATCCTTGTTCCAGTCGCCGAACCACTTCGCGGCAGGACGCTGCACCAGGGCCTGGGTGATCTTCGCCGACCGCGGATCGTTCGGGTTGGCGGCCACCCACTTCGCGGCGTTGGAGTCCGGATCAACGTAGAAGCCCTCACGGGTTGTGGACGAGGTGAGCCGCACGTCGCTGAGGTGCACTGTGACCGCCGTTCCCTGGCCGAACTGGAAACTCATCTGCCCGGCCGTGGTGTCGATTCTCGAGGTGAAGGAGAACACGACATGAGTGTCGACCGCGGGCAGCGTCACGGTCTTGTCCAGGGCAGCGGTCCACGGGTCTGTGCCGAGCCCGACCTGCGCCCGGAGGGTAGTGCCGGACTGGCTGGCGCGGGCGGTGAAACTCAGCGTGTACGTACAGCCGGACCGCAGGATGATGTTGTCCTGCCCGAAGGGGGCATCCCAGAGATTGGCGGCATCAGTGGTGGCGGTGGCCTCCAGGCCGTCGCCGGGCGCGGCCAGGGTGACCATGGCCGGGTCGCCGGACCACCAGCCGGTGGTGCCCTCGGTGAAGGTGCCGTTGATGATGAGGTCTCCGTACAGTGCGGCCACGGGTAGCTCTGCTCCTTGGGTTACTTGATGTAGGTGACGCGCAGTCGCGGCGGATGGCCTTGGCCGATGCCGTCGAACATGCCGTACGAGGTCTGGTTGGTGGTGTTCGGGTCGATCGCAATGCCCCGGAACTTCGTTGAATCGAAGATCGAGGTGATGTCCACCCACTGGCCGCTGGCGCGCGCCCACTTGGTGACGGTCTTCGAGCCGGTCTGGTCCGCCGAGAACTTGCTCGGACGTGAAGCGTGGCCGTGGACCTTGAGGACGGCGGTGCCGCCGGAGGCGTAGTACCAGTGGTTGGCGTACAGATACACCTCGACCTTGAGGAGTTTCGCGCGAGCGAGGTCCTTGGCGAGGCTCCCGCCGAACCCCACGAGCGCGGCCTGGGTGCCGTTGTTCGCCGAGAAGTAGCCGGCCACCATGCGGTTACCGTAGTACGAGTTGTATCCGGACCGGTTCGCGTAACTCCCTGACCAGGACGCCTTGTACTCACGCTTCACCTTCACCGGAGGGTCAGGGACGACGGCGCCACCGGTGTTGTAGACACCGGTGTCCGGTGCCTGCTCGCCGATGTCCTCCACGCTCAGGTGCCCCATGCGGCCCTTCGCGCCTGTGAGGGTGACCTGCTGGCCTGCGGGAGCGCCGCTGTCGCTCGTGAACGTGAGCAGCAGCCGATTCCGCCCGGGCTGGAACAGATCATTCTGTGCGCACTGACCGATCAACTCCAGCCGTGCTTCGCGGCGCGTCGACGTGAGGGGATGGCGGGCCTCTTGCAACTGCGTGGAACTGATCAACGGTGCGGAGGCGTAGCCGCTGCGTAGCCGAAGCACCAGGGAGCCGCCGGTCTGGGAGCATTCCGCGGTGCCGTTGTAGACCACGCGGTACATGCGGCCCTCTTCGGCGTCGAAGGCCAACTCGACGTAGCCCATTTCGGTACCGGTGGTGGTCTTCACGCCGGTGGCCATCCAGTCCATGGCGACGATGCCGCGGGGCCCGTCATACAGGTCGGTGAGGTCGTCGCCGCCGATAGTGACCTTCCCCGCGACGTTCAGGTCCTGGAAGGAGGCGTCTCCGGTCGAGCCGATCGCCGCGACCCTGGTGGTGCCGTCCCGCAGGGTCAGGTAGTTGGCCTGCCCGGAGACGAGCGAAACGACCTCTTCCCCGTCCTCGTCGTACAACCTCAGTCCCTGCGGCCCGAGTTCAGCCCGGGCTCCGCCGGTGACATCCCCGAAGATCGTGTGGGCCTGCGCGTTGTCGAACACCACCCACCCCGCGGTCGCGGCGGATGCCTCCAGGCACAGCACCGCGCGGGTCGTGCCCTGCGGTGCGGCCACCTGCCCCGTGATGCGCTGCCACACCCCCGGCACGTAGCTGGTGGCTTCGGCGACTCCGTGGCCGAGGATCTCGCCGGTGCTGTTCTCCCAGCGGGCGAGGATCTTCACGGCCTTCGCGGCAAGATCGTCGGACACCAGCACATCGATGCCGAGGAACAGCTGAGAGGCAGCCAGCACCGGCACAGTCGCCAACGGCAGCGTCCAGTACGTTTCGGCTGCGGCAGTGCAGTCGAGACGGATCCCGACCCCGGTCCGGTTACCGGGAGCGAACGACCACGCCGTGCCGCCCGCTGCGACCGTGTTCGCCGTGGCCGCGCCCTCGAACCCAGGATCCGGCACCAAGTTCGTGCCCTGGCCGACCGCAATGTGGTCGGGGGTGACGGAGCCAACGGCCAGGTGCGGGGTCGCGATGGCGCCGACCGCGATGTGACCCTGCTGAATGACCTGCTGACCGAGATCCCCCGACACTGCGCGCCGGGCCGACGTGCGCACGGCATCCGAGGCGACGCTGGGGATGCCGGAGGTGTTCACCGCGACCAGCCGCACCCACAGCGGCCCATAGTGGTTCACCGAGATGGTGACCGAAGCACCGGAAGCGGCCTCGATCGTCGCGGTCGGCCACCGCAGATCCGCCTGCATGCTCGCCGACATCAGCACATGAACCTGCACGCGCGACAGATCCAAGGGCGCCGCTTCCGCATCAGTAAAGGCACCGTCCCAGGTGACCCTGAGCCCTCCGAGCACCGGTTCCACCTCCGGCACGGATGGGGCAGGTGGACGCGGGCCGTTCACCGCGATAACGCCGCTGGTCCCGTCTGGCTGCTGGCCGATGACCGCGCGCAGGGAGCCGCTCTCGTCGTACACGTCGACGGAGCCGTTCTCCAAGCTGGCGTTCGCCAGCTTCGGGGCGCGGATCGCGGTGCGGAGCAGCTTCTCCAGGCGGGCGAGACGAGTGCCTATGTCGGTGGGCAAGAGATGGGTCCTTGTTCAGGCGGCGGTGGCGTACTCGTGGACGCCGGACGGTTCGAGTCGGAGGGTGGCGGTCTCACCGGCGTCGGTGTCGGGGCGGATGGTGTAGCCGGTGATGCGGCACCAGCCGGACCACGTGCCCCACTCATCGCGTACGAAGACGTGGACGTCGTCGCCGATCTGCCACGACCCGATCGGCGCGGCCGGATGATTGCGGACGGTGATCTCTTCGACGTGGCCGAGGTTCTGCCGCCACGCCCGCTCGGCGCGCGCCCGCTGTGCGAGAACGTCACGGCCGCGTACGTCGGGAAGCTCAAGAACGTGCTCCAGGCGGAGCCGCTTGTTGCGTACGGCATCGATGGCACGCTGTTGAGCTCGGCCTTCACCGGCTCCGGTGGCGATGACGACCTGCGCGTACTCGTCGGCGCTGTACGTGACGGGAGTGGAGTCGGTGATGTTGGTGTCCGTGGAGAACGCGATGTCCGTACGGCGTGCCCCAAGGCGGGGATAGCCGACCCGGATGCGGCGCACCGGGCGCCGATCCGCATCCCACCAAGTGGCGCAGGTGTAGTCCGGGGAGTCCGGGGCCTTCACCAGATCATCAAAGAGGTCACCGAGGACCGGGGTTTCCCACCAGCGCGAGTGCCACGGCTCCGCGGGCGTGCCCACCGTACTCTTCGACGTGGTGGCGTCCACAGTGATGCCGAGGCTGCCGTCGGGGATCGACTGCGCGTACGACACGATGTCCCGCATCACCCGGCACGGGTCGGTGTTCACGTACGGGCCGCGACCGCCGAGCTCACCGTCCAGGTCGTGGCGCTTGTACAGGTACGAGCTCCAACCAGCGGCCTCCACCGGCAGCTCGTTGCCCTCGGGCTCGGCCTGCCAGATGAGCCCGCCCCACCGCAGCAGCCCGTCCCGCTCCACGTACAGCAGGGCGTTGCCAGGGTTCTGGATGAGCTCGGGCAACGACGACGCGAGCCGGGGCGACAGCGTGCCGCGCAGCTCTCCCGGCCCATTCAGCTCGGGACCGAACTCGACGTTCTTCAACGGGAGATCGTGCGACAGCCACTGCCCCGTGAGGGCGTGCTGGACCAGGTACCGGTACGCCACAGCAGGTCACACCGGGCCTTCGGTGAACTCGATGTCCGCGATGATCGACGTACCGCCGTCGACGCCGAGATCGCCCTTCCAGTCCTTCGACATCTTCGCCTGCATGAACAGCGTCTGCGTCGTGCCCCGGTACGAGGCCGGCAGCGTGATCGTGTCGGCAACCACAGCAGTCGAGCGCCGCACCACCTTGCCCTGATTGTCGTCAACGACAGTGTCCTGACCCTCGATCGTGCCGAACACCGGCTGCAGCCTGCCATACAGCGAATCGAAGTCCATCCGCAGACCAGCGAGCGTGATCGTAAGGATCAGCTTCGTCGCCCACTCGGGCACCGGTATCTGCCAGCGCGCCTCAGACGGCCAGTCGTGCCACTTGTCGTCGTCCTTCCACGCCTTCGTCAACTTCGACGGATACGCCGTGTACAAGGTGCGCTCACGGCGAGGGTTCGCCACCCGCCGCACGTCGCGGATCATCCCGGCCGTCACCGTGCCCGTGCTCGCCGGCAGGTCGACTCGGGCCAACGCCACTCCCGTCACCCCCTTGGGCGCCGACGACACGGTGGAAGACACGTTGGGGATGACGTCGAAGAAGTTGATCGCATCCGTCGCCGGATCCAGCCCGCCCTCGAACTCGGGATCCTGCACCCGCAGCACGATCAGATCGGATCGCGGCGTCGCGCCGGTGGGAGCGATCGGGACGGTCGCGGCGCCGATGTTGTACGCCGTGTACGACCCCTGCCACGTCGACGCCCTGCCCCGGATCACAGCGGACCCGTCAGCGATCTGCACACCGCCGCCGGGCACCGGCAGAGGTGTCACCTTCAGGTCCGTGGCTTCGGTGACTCCTTCAGAGCCATGGGACAGATCCTTGATCATCTGCCGGAACGTCTGGGCGGAGTGGGTGGCACCGTTCACGAGCAGCGGGGCCTGGGCAAGCGTCATCGGACGGGGGTCTCCTTCGGGTCAACCAGGGTCTTGAAGGCGTCACGCCACGCCACCTTCAGGCGGGCGGACGCGGTCGGATCGGCGGCGATCCAGCGGATTTCCGAACGTCCCGGAGGCAGACGGAAGTCGCCCAGCGGGGACGTGGTGGCCAAGGTGCCGCCGTTCTTCCGGGTCACAGTCCGCTGGCCGGGCCGGGTGTCGACCGTGACGTGCTCGCCGGCGGGGATGGTGATGCCGAGGTTGATCTGCCGGCCGCTCTCCACGTGCGTGATCACCGGGCTCGCGCACGGCCCGTAGATGGTGAGCACCGGGTGCGCGTCGATGTTCCCGCCGTTGGTGACCCAGCCCGGCCGGTTCTGACCGGACAGGCTGCCGTCGCTCACGTGGATGGGGGCCTGCACCGGGGCGCTGAAGCCGCCACCGGACAGCCACCCGAGTTTCAGCTCCATGCTCTGCTCGGCGTCCGCGTAGTAGCGCGGATCAGCAGTGAACTCGACGTCGAGCGGCACCCACCCGAAGGCCGCCTCCTCCCACGACGCCTCGGCCTTACGGAGCCGCCCGTACAGGACACGGACCGGTGCGCCAGGCCACTTGATCCGCAACGGCATCACCGCCCCGCCGACCGTGCGCACCCGAGGATCGTCTGCGGCATCCTCGATCTGGGCCACGATGCGGGCCGCAGCAGCCGGATCACCGGGCGTCTTCACGCCGCAGTCGATGCGCAGGGTGCGAGCCTCGTACCAGTCCGGGCTCAGCCACACGCCATCCGCGGCGGGACGCTCGACGACCTCCCCACGCACACCGGGGCGGGCCAGGCCTTCGATCCGGGCAATGGGGATGCTGGTGCCGTGGCCGAGTCGTATCCCGGCGAACTCCAGCTGGAAATCCTTGAGTTCCGTGCTCACCGCAGAACACCTCCGCGGCGAGCCCGGCGCATCTGATACGAGACGGCGGAGGCGATGTCGTTCGCGGTCGCTCCGGCACGGGTGACGTGGATGGTCTGCTGGCCGATCGCCGGCGCCTGATGCACCACCACGACCTGCGCCCGACCCGCCCCGGCATCCACCAGACGCTTGGGGGCGAGCCCGTATCCGAAACGGTCCGCGGTCTCGGACAGCACTGCGGTAGCCCGGCCACGTTTCGCGACCGCGTGCGGGATGTACGACTCGGCGCGAGTCTCCGGCTCGGCGAACTTGATCAGCCCGTTCCTCGAGGAGTACACCCCCGGCTCCCAGATGCCGCCGTTCGCGTACGCCTTCCCGGCATTCGCCTTCACCAGGTCGGCGAGGAACCGGTCCGCCTTGCTGCCCGTGGCCTTGATCTGGCCCTTGCCGCGGTTGGCGATCTCGATGATCCGGTCCTCGTCGAGCCCTGCCTTCTCGGCCACCGCGTGGATGCCGCGCCCCTTGGCCAGGGCGCCGATGAGCTTCACGAAGTCGCCGAGCTGATCCGAGTCGAGGGTTTTGCCCGCTGACTGGGCCGCGCTGTTGGCCTGCTTCGCCTTCTTCTTGTCGCGTACGGCCTGGGCGGCGAGCGCCTCAGCGTTCTCATCGCCCTGCTCCGCCAGCCGCGTGGCCAAAGCCCCGTACCCGCTGGAGGCCAGCTTGGCGAGGTTGTTCTGGAACGTCGTGGAGTCCTTGACCGCGTTCTTCAACTGGCCTGTGTAGTCGGCCAGCGTGGCCTTCGCGGTGCCGGCGAGCTTCGTGAGCTGCGCAGCCATCGACTTCACGTACTTATTGGAGCCGCGCGCCATCTTGCGGGTGAGCGCGACACCGTCTTCGCCCATCTCCTCCAATGCCTTGGCGAAATCGGGTCCAGCCCGCCGCGACACGGTCGCCAAGTCGTTACGCCAGGCCGAGGCGGTGCGGACGGACTTACGCAGGTTCCGTTCGAACATGCCGAGGTCGAAGTGCTCCTTGCCGCCCTTGCCCTTGCGCTGCGACTTGGAGACGACATCGGACACCGAGAACCCGGAGCCGCCGAGTGGCTGGTACGACCAGTTCGACAGACCGCCATCCGCGTACCACTCGATGCCGGACGGGTCACCGCCCAGCCGCCGCACGATCTCCTCGGTGATCGCCCTCGACCGGGGCCGCTTCGACCTGCGAAGAGGCACATAGCCCTCGCCGTGCGTCTCGGGCTCACCCCACACACGCCACGATCCGGCCGGTGCGATTTGCGCGATGTGGTTCTCGCGGACGCCACCGTTCGCGTAGTAGTCGATCACCGACCCGCGCGCCTGCGGGGCCTGGATCGCATCCGGGACACCGTTGCCGTCCCGATCCCAGCTCGTGGCTCTGAGGGACACGCCGACGCCGATGGTCCGGCCCGTGATCCCGTTGATCGCGCTCTGAATACTCCCCGCCGCCGAGACGGGCCCGCTGGTAGGCACCGTGACGGTGACGTTCTTGCTGCCCGGGATGTCGGCGACCTTGATGCCCAGAGCGTCGAGCTGCTGCCGAGCCTCGCCGGTGGGCGCGCTGAGCGTCACGGTCTTGCCGCCGGGTACCCCGGCGATCTTCTGCTTGACCGCCTCCAGGTTGTCGATCGTCGCCTGCGTCGAAGCAGTGACGTTGACGTGCTTGCCGCCCGGAGTCTGAGCGATCTTCGAGATCAGCGCATCCAGATCCGTGCGCGCCAGATCAGTCGGGGCAGTGACCTCCACACGGCGGTCCTTCAAGTCCTTGATCTTGAAGCCGAGCTTCTCCAGATCCTCGCGAGCATTGTTCGACAGAGTGGAGATCGTGATGGTCTTCTTGTCCGGCTGAGCCTTCAACGCCTGCTGAACCGCGATGAGTTCAGCCATCGCCTCATCCATGCCGGCCGTCTGCAGCAGGATCGACACCTGCGAGGGGACCAGACCGGCATTGTCGGCGAGCTTCGCCGCCTGCTCGGCGGACAGGCCGAAGCCCTCGGCCGTGGAGATCGCCGAATCCCGGGCCGTCTCCATCTGCTTCTGCGCGGCCTGCAGCGCCTCGGGAACGGACTTCCCGCTCGCCTCCGCGTACTGGTAGGCGGCGAGCGCGGCGTCCGCGGAGTTCGTCGACAGGCCCTGCAGCAGGTCGTACAGCTTCTGCCCGTTGCGGGTGACCGTGGACAGTGAGCCATCCATGTTCAGCAGGGACTTTCCGTATCCCTGGGCACTATCGACGCCGCCCTTCAACGCCTCGGCCGCGTCCGACACCGATCGGTTCAACCCTGCTTCGGCCGCGGACAGGTTCACCGAGCCGCCGGCCAGGATGTTCAGAGCGTCATGCAGGGCCCGGGCACGGGAGTCGGCGTCTGCCGTCGTGTCCGACAGGCGGCGCATTGCGTCGGAGAACTTGCCGAACGGCCCCACCGCATCGGCTGCGGACCGGCCCGCGGCACCGTTCACGTCGGCAAGATCGCGGGCATCCTGCACCGCCTGGGACATCTCGCCCTTCACGGAGCCGAGGGCCTCAGCAGCATCGTGAGCCTTCTGGCCCACGTCGGTGTACATGACGCCGCCGCCACGAACCGGCTCCAGGTTGATCGCGGCGATGTCCTCCATGCGTTTCTGGAGCTTCCCGAGCCCGTCGTCCTGACTGAGGTAGGCGTCGGTGAGCTGCTTGATAGGCACGCCGGCGTCCTTCATGACGTCGACCAGGCGCTCTTTGCCGTCGAGGACCTTGGTGTCCATCAACTGCTGCGCTGCTGCGGCACGGACGCTCTCCGTCACGGCACCGTTCGACTCGCGCAGCGCCTGGGTGAGACTGCTGATCCGCGACTGGTGCTCAGCCGCCGCCTGGGCGGCCTTCTGCTGGTGGGAGGCGAGCATCGACAGGCCGACACCAGCCGCCGCCAAGGCCGCACCCCACGGCCCGCCGAGTGCACCCATCAGTCCGCGGGCCGCGCCGCCGACTCCGGTACCGATCGCACGCGCTACTCCGGTGATCGGCCCGTTCGCGTTGCGGAACGCGGACGCCATCTGCCCCACCACCGGAATGCGGGTCTGCACCACCGCGAGGGCCTGACCGATCCGGCCAATCGACTGCCCTTGCGCAGCAGCAAGGTGCTGCTGGAGACGCAGCTGGTCACCGAGAGACCGGTACGCGCCCACAACAGGCCCGGACACCGTCTGACCGAGCCTCGACATCATGGGAGCGACCCGACGTGCTATGAGCATCGCGATGATCGCCGTCTGCACAGGCCCCGGCAGCGCCCCGAACCCGCGCACCAGACCGGCCACCACATGCCCGATCGGGACCAACGCGCCCGATACGGTGCCTGCGGCGGCGGAGACCAGGTTCAATGCGGTGACGATGATGTCGAGTGCGGTACCGCCCGCATCAGCCTCTTCCGCGACGTCGCCGATGGCGTCAGCGACGGGGGAGACGGCGGAGCCGACGTTGCGCAGGATGTCGATGAGAGCGCGGCCGCCGTTGATGAGGACGTTGAACCCCGCGGCCGCGGTATCGAAGGCGAGGTCCTTCAATGGCCCGCCCAAGCCGCCGAGCGAATCACCGACCTCGTCAAAGCCCGCCGAGACGGCCTTGGACACGGACGGGCGGGCCAGCGTGTACAGGTCGTGCACGTAGTCGATGGCTGCCGCCATGCCGGGCGTGGCCGCGGCCATCCCGGAGGTCATCAGCCGCGTGACCTTCTCCAGTCCGGGTGCGGCCGCCGTGTACAGGACCTGTCCGGTGTTGGAGGCTTGGGTCTTGAGCTGGGTGACCGCACCCGCAAGGCCCTTGGTCTGCGAGGCGGCGATCTCCCCGGCCGCGCCGGTGCGGGCGATCGCCGTGTGCATCTGGTCGAAGGACTCGACACCCTGATGTGCCAGAGCCGACGCGCCTGCGAGCGCAGGCTTGCCGACCACGTCGGCGAGGGAACCCAGAAAGTCCTTCTGGGACATGCGGTGCTGGGCTTGCTCGAAGCCCTCGATGACCGTGCGCAGGCCCTTGAAGTTGCCCCGCGTGTCCCACGCCTCGATGCCCAGCTCGGCCAGGCCCCGCTTCATTCGCGCGGTCGGGCGCGACAGGTTGGTGAGCATCCCGCGCAGGGACGTTCCTGCTTTGGAGCCGAGGATGCCGGAGCGCGCCAGCATCGCCACCGCAGCCGACGTGTCCTCGATGGAGATGCCGAGCTGGGCGGCGACCGGCCCGGTGTAGGACATCGCGTAGTAGATGTCCTGCAGCCCGCCCGAGGCGGCATTCGCCGACGCCGCGAGCACGTCGGCGGCACGCCCGGCATTGTTCGAGCTGAGCCCGAACTGGTCCATGACGTCGCCCAGATACCGGGCGGCGTCCGCGGCCGAGAGGTTGTCGGCCGCGGCAAGCTGCATCGCAGCCCGCGCGTTCGCGATGGACGACGTACTGGTCTGGCCGGCCTTGGCCAGCTCCAGCATCGAGTCCGCGGCCTTCGCCGCAGACGTGCCGGGAATCTTGAGGTCGGCGCCGAGCTCGCGGGCTTTCGCCGCGGCCTGCACCATCTCCAGGCCGGACGCGTTGGTGACCGCGCCCCACTTGTTGATGGCCCGCTGGTACTCGTTGCCCTCCTTCGCGATCTCCGTGAGCCCGGCGACGATGCCGCCGCCGACCAGGAGGCCGCGCAGGTGGTGCGCTTCTTGCCGGGCGCCGAGCAGCCCGTGGCGGAGCTGCCGCATCGACGCGTGCCCGTCCGCGCCAACACGGCGCAGCCCGGCACGGGCACGATCGGAATCACGGGTCAGCGCGCGCAGACCCGTGGACGATCCGCGGGCGCTGGTCCCGATCTGGTTGAGGTGCCGGTTGAGGGTGGCGGTGTCGCGGCCAAGGCCGCGCATGGCGCGGGATGCCTGCCGGATCTCCGAGAGGAGATGGGAGAAGTCCGCTCGCGCCTGAACGCTGAGCGTGTACGACGACACCTGCCGGTGCCCCTACCTCCCCGCGCCCCTTCCTCCTAGCCCCCTGCCGCCCTCAACCGCCCGCTACTGCCCGGCGCGTGGCACCAAGCCGATCCGCACCCCGTACCCGTCGGGGCCGTCCGGCACCTGGTCCTGCTCGTGCGCGATCAGCTCACAGCCGGTGCAGCGCACGCTCGTGGTGACGTACGCGAACCGGTCACCGCCCTGCTCCTCGTTCCACTCCGCGGCCCGGGTCCCGCACTGATCGCACACCGTCCGCTGATACGACGCGAACGCCAGGGCCTTCGCCCGGTCCAGCTCCGTCCAGCGGCCATCACCCGCACCAAGGAACTGCGAGTGCGGAATGCCCCAGCGGTCGCACAGCTCCAGCTCAGTACGGAGCTGTACGTCGGTGATCAGCCTTTTCCCAGCTCCACGGTGCTGGTGCGCACAATCTGCTGGGCCTGCCACGCCGCCGCGAACAGCGCGTTCGACTCGGCAACCGGCCACGAATCGAGGAGGTCCTGCGCATCCTCCTCGCTCATGCCCTCCACGGTGTTGTGTTCGTCGTCCCGCTCAATGTGCGCGGCAGCGATCAGAGCCGCGGGGAACGTCTCCGGATTCCACGCGTCCCCGTCCTCAGCCTGCGCCTCGGTCGGAGGGAACCTCTTGATCAGCCCGTCCAAGATCGGCCGCGGCAGCGCCCTGAACGTCAACTCCACCGCGACGCAGTCGAACATCTCCTGTGCGGTCTCGACCTCAGCCTCGGCCTTCGCCGTCGCATCGCTGTACTCCCGGCCGTTTTCTGCATCCGCCATGCGGCAACGGGCAAGATCTCGCAGCGTCTCGTCCAGGTGCCGCTTGGCGTCCTGGTCGTCACAGATCACCAGCGTGTACTCGGGCAGCTGGCGGGCACGGAGCCGGGCCAGCTTGGCCGCCCAGTGCGCATCACGGGCAACAGTCCGGGCGGGCGGGGCAGGAGTGGTCTTGGTCTCCGTGGCCACCGGCATCACTTCTCGACCTTCGGCGCCGTGGCGGCCGGGACAGCGGCGTCCTGGGTCGGCTTCTCCGTGATCGAGAAGTTCACGGTGAACTTGGCGGCCTCGTTGTCCGTCGAATAGTTCGGCGACCGCGATCCGATCCGTACCGGGAACACGTCCATCGAGCGGGAGCCCGCGACATCGCCCTTGCGGAGGAAGACGACCCAGCCGGTGCCGTCCTTCTTCAGCAACTGTTCGATCTCGTCGGACACCTTGTCCTCGTAGAAGCCGAGGGAGGAGTCGTCGGCCTGATCGGTGCCGGGGATCTTCGACTCGAACGTCGAGCCGAGGTCGGGGGTTTCGATGGCCTGGTTCTGGAGTGTCCAGCCGTCGATCGCCGCGATCGCATCCGTCAGGTCGGTGCCGGCCGTGAGCTCGGCGCGAGTGGGGACGTGTCCGGTGTCGGCGACGGTCTTGAGCCACAGGACGCGGGTCACTCCGCGCCGGGAGAACTTCTTTACCTGCAAGGTCTGCTGTCCGATTCCGGGACGGCAGCCACACATCCGAGAGGCCCCGTCCCTCGACGACTGTCGGGGAACCGGCCCACACCACGGGGTGGTTGGGCGTCCGCGCAGGGGCCTCCGCGGTGAGGATGCGAGCGCGCTCAGACGAGAACGGTTGAGCGGTGCACGTAGATCACCCTACTGTCGTCGGCTGCAGAATCGCTGATCCCTTCGAAGGCGCTGCAGCCCGGCACCTTGATCCCTACGATGCCGAAGGACACACGGTGGAGGGGGCACACACGAAATGGCGCACGACGAAGAGCAAGCGGCAGACCAGGCCGAGCCCGCGGAGGAACTTGCCGAGGCAGGCTCGAGTTACGACGACTTCCTCGTCGAGGCCAAGAAGCGGGCAAGCAGCCCCACCCCGCTGGAGATACGCATCCGCGACCTGCTCGCGTTCTGGAACACCCAGAAACGTGGGCGCCGCATCGTCGAGATGATCGTGGCTGATCTCGCCGCGGAGGGTCTGCAAACCACACCTGATCTGGATGCCCAAAACTCCTGGGAATCAGTTCAGATCACGAGACTGCCACAAGCAGATACCCATCCCGGCGAGCCAGTCGGCATCAAGATCGGAAGCCTCGAAGCCGCGAAGATCTGGGCAGCAGGCGCGGACCCGGATAACAGCTCCGGTACACCGAAGATCCCCAGCCTGAGCCGAGACGCGTCCTTGGCCACCGCTGGCTCCATGATGCTGGCATCCCACCTCGACCAGCTTCCGGTCACCGCGGGGAGAGTCCTCGAAGGAGCGGTCAGCTGGCGGTCGATTGCCCGCGCCCAGTTCGTGAACCCGCACGCCACGCTCCGGGACGCGATCGTGCCCGCGAAAGAAGTCCAAGCGGAGGACGACCTGCTCAGCGTCATCCCGCAGATCGTCGAGTCAGGGTTCGTGTTTGTCCGCGACCGCAGGAACGTGCTCACCGGAGTTGTCACGACAGGTGACCTGAGTCGAACGTTCGACACGCTGACGCGCCCCTTCCTGCTGATCGCAGAGATCGAGCGACGTTTGCGGAAGATCATCGACAGGAAGATCGCCGACGGGTCCTTCACAAAAGAGGAGCTGGGCGCCGCTGTTCAAGGCGAGGGACGCGATCCTGCCGTGAGCGCGGCAGACTTGACGATCAGCGAGTACCAGACGCTCCTGGGCTCCAGGGAGATGTGGGAGCGGCTCGGATGGCAAGCCGACCGCAAGATCTTCGTGAAGGCCCTCGATGAAGTGCGGCAGATCCGAAACGACATCATGCACTTCGACCCTGACCCCCCGGACACGTCGCCGCTCGTCGGGTTCCTCGACTGGCTTCGGCTGCAACACCCGAAGGACTAGCGCCCGGCCATCTGTCAGTCGCGGACACTGGGGGCGCTCGCCCGGAAGTTGTACACGGTGAAGTCGATGACCGGGCGATACCCGATCCGCTGGTACAAGGCGTTGCTGGTGGGGTTCGCCAAGTCCGCGAACAGCAGCACCTCCGCCGCGCCCGCCGCCAGCGCCGCCCGGCTCACCTCAACCGTCGCGGCACCCCTATAGCCGCGGCCCCGCAGATGGGCCGGGGTGTACACGGGAGCCACCCGGATCTGTCCTGCGACCAACGGCGTCGCGCCCGCCATGGAGACGGGGATGCCGTCCGGGGTCTCCCAGAACGTGACACGTCCCTCGGCGATACGAGTGTCGGCCCAGGCGCGATCGTCTGAAGAGGAAGTTCCTCCGATGGCAGCAACGAACTCGCGGTGCCGCAGCATGAGTTGCTCGCGGTCCTGCTCGCCCACGACCCGGCCTCGGCCCTCGGGAGCCGGATCCGGCGGAGTGAGTGCGCCGAGGCGGTACAGGCGCTCCCGCTCGTGGAGCGTCGGCGTCACGCCCGTGTGCCGCGCCCACGCCTCGGCGAACGCGCCGGCAGTGTCGTCATCCGCGCTGACGCCAGGAAGGACATGACCGAGGCTGGCGAGGCGAGCGGCGAGGGCGTCAGCCTCGGCGGGAGTCAGAGAGGTGAGGCTCAGGCGGCGCGGCGGGGTGCGGAAGAAGGCCGCACGCACCTCGCCTGCCCGCTCCAGCCAGCCGAAGAGGGGGGGCTTCCGTGCCGTACGCGTTTGCTCCGAGGGTACGCAGAGCCTCGGTCACGGTGAGTGGGACGGTGTGTAATGCGGGACGTGAGCGCAGGAAGTCTCCGGCCTGAGCGAGAAACGTCTCGACGTCTTCGTTGAGATGCCAGTCATCCGGGTTCATGCCCCATGATCCCGCGCGCTGTCAGCGTTCGCCCGCGAATTTCCCCGGCACAGACGACAGGGCTCGCATACCCGAAAGACCGGAATCAGGATCCCCCTCGATAGCGGTGACGCCCTCGCAGCCCGTAGCCGAGAGTTCGTACCGCTGCACCGCCGTCACGACACCATCGTCCGCACTGGCAGGATCCACGCCATCGTCGACCAGCAGCTCCCTGGCCCACACGTCCACATCAGCAGCCGGAATCGGATGTGCCCACGTGCCTTGCGTCGTACGGCCGAGCAGCGCGTGCTGGACCCGATCCGCGAGCCACTCGGCCTGATCGGTGCGCGCAGCCACGACTGTCACCTGGTAGACGAGACGCGCATCCTCCGCTCTGTCCGCGAGCGGCGCTCCGTCGACCGTGCCGCCCTGCGGGTACAGGACCGTGTATGGCAACGGTGCCGGACGCCCGTCGAGGAGCGGAAGGCGGCCACGACCGCACGGCCTGCCAGTAGCAGCGGCCAGCATTCCTTGCAGGGCTTCCGTCACACGGCCGCGCTCGATCACAGGTCACCTCCGGCGAAGTACGCGGCCGCAGGCTCCTCGACGCTGAGTACCCCGTACCGGCACAAGCCGAGCGCGTCCCACTCCATCACCCCGGGCGTGGTCAAGATCGACAGACTCCGCTCACCGTCCTCGTCGAGGACCTCGGCGACCACGACCGCACGGGCGAGCAGTCCCCGCTCGTGGTCTGCGAGCACGCCCGCCAGAGCATCCTCAAGACTGCCGGCCAGATCGCTCACAGAGCCCTCGACACTGCACCACGCAGCTCCCGGACCAGGAGCGGCCCGAAGGCTTTGACGGCTGGCCCCAGGTGAGGGAACGGCGGCTGGTTGTAGTGGCGGCCGAGGCTGTCGACGCCGACGAACCCGAACTCCAGACGCCTGCCCTGCGGAGCACTTGTGCCGACTTCAGCAACGATCACAAGACCTGCCCTGTGCACATCGGACTGCCACGACGCCCGGTACTTGCCGGTGATCACCCGCGGGCCCGGCCGACCGGACGCATTGCGCTGCACCTGCACCACCAGCGCCTTCGCCCCGTGTCGCATCGCGGTCTCAGCCGCGGACACCGCTTCCTTGCTGCCTCGGTTCAACGCTGCCGCCAACTGGGCTGGACTCTGAAACGTGCCGCCGCTCACCGCGCCACAGGCTTCCGGTTGTGCTCCTCCAGCCACACTGTGCGCAGCACGGGGAACGACGACACCTCACCCAGCGCCGACACCCGGTACGTACGGCCAGGGGCCTGCTCGTCACGGGCCTCAACGATCAACACGGTGTCGTTCTCCCATACCTCCGGAGCGCCAAGAGGCAGCAGCATCCGGTACCCGGCACGCACCTCCTGGACGTACGCGCCGTCCTGCCCTGAACCCTTGCTGCGGATCCGCTCCTGGTGCGCGTACAGACCGGCCTTGTCCTCGTACACGACCACCGGCGGGGCTGGCACAAGGTCACCGGTTCCCGGGTCGAGGATGTCCTGGCCGCTGCCCCGGCTGACCTGAACCTTGTCCGGCATCAGGTGGCGCTCCGCGAAGCGGACGAGTCCGGACTGATCAAGCACCCGCAGCCCAGTCCCTCAGCTGCGCCAGCGTTCCGCGGGTCAGCTCACAGGGACGCCCGTCCAGATCGTCCCGGTTGAGAACGGCCTCGTCGAGCTTCTGCCAGTCCACCGCATCAAGGAAGCCGATCACCACATGCCGAACATCCGCCGGCTCCACGGCCACCTCGGCCAGGCCGTCGAACTCCATGCCCTTCCAGCCCTGTTGTACGTACAGGGTGACCTCGGGGCCCTCGTCGACGGTCTGCGTGATCCGGTACGCCTCCACCGCATGGGCCACGTCGTGGCCGTCGATCTCGATGACCGCCCCCTCTCCCGGGGCAGCGGCTATCCGTACGCGGTGGGAGTCCTGGTTCACGCTCATGATCTCGACCTTAGGTGTGCCAAGAGCAGCCTCCCTGTGTCATTGACGGCAGGCACTCCTGCGGCGCCTCAAACATACTCGCGTCGCCCCTGAGACCAGCAATGCGCCATGTGATGTGAATCATCACTGGGGTTCGATTCAACTTGTCTTATTAAAGGGCAAGTTGTAAATCTCTGGCTGTAGGTTCCCTGTGACCATTCTTGATCGTTCTAGGGGGAACCTTGTCGCGTCTGCGCGCGAGATTCTTGGCCCTGGCATGCGCCGGGGCGACCGCATTGACCGTTCTTGGCGCTGCCCCGCCGGCCAGCGCCGCCGCGCCTACCGATGCGTGCAGCATCCTGTACAGCGCCCGCATCACCTTCTGGGGGATGACCTGCAGCCAGCCCGGCGAGCCGATGATCGGCGGCTTCGCTACCTGGCGGAACGTACCGATCACCTTCGATCAGACCGACACGGGCTCTGCCACCGTGCAGGTGGGCAACTATCTGAGGGTCACCCCGAACACGTCGAGTAGCCCGCTGGCCGCCAACATCGAGATCGGCCTGTACGCGGAGAAGACGGGAAGGACCACCCACACTTACGGGCCACGCTGGACGGAGATGACGACCAGTGGCGGCCGGACCAAGGCCATCACGGCTGGCGTCAACCCGACCAAGCCGGACAAGCGCAACCACACCTACATGACCGTGCGCCAGGACCGCGGCAACCAGTGGGATGTGCTCTACGACTTCAACAAGGTCGGATCCACGACCAGCCAACTCAAGGTGCTGGGCGGCAACACCAACCGTATCGACGTCGGTCTGGAGGTGACCGGCCCGAAGTACGTCGATGTCCCCTCGATCGCGAACCGAATGCAGTTCATGACGGGGAACAAGGTCTGGGAGAAGGTGGCCACGCGCAACGTCGCCAAGTCCGTCACCCTTCCCGCCTGCAGCGCCAGCCACCCGGCGCCGAACTGCTTCACCACCAAGCTGGCCGACGGCACGAACTTCACCCAGTGGACGGTGAGCAAGCCGCGCCGGCAGGCCGCCACCCTCGCCTCGCCGCACACCGCCACCCCGTCGCACGTCCCCTTCGCCGTGGACCTGCCCGGCACGTTCAACGGCGTGGACCAGGAGGCCCTGCAGGCCTGCCTGGACAACGACCCGGACAGCTGTCTGAGCACCGTGCCCGGACTGTCCGAGTGCGTAGTCACCGCACGGGTCTGCAACGCAGCGGCCCTGGCCGCCGGAGACGCCTCCGACGACAGCACGGGCGAGGCGGACGTGTCCGCCACCGACATCCGCTCCCGGGCCGCAGCCGCCTTCGATGTCCCCGCCGACGCCCTCGCCCTCGACCCGCCGCAAGCGAGCCTCCGCTCGGCTGACGGCATGAGTGACGCCGCCTGGACGGTGACCTCCACCAGCACCACCCCCGGGCTGCTGCACACCGACCGCCGCTTCGACGGCTTCACCGCCCGCTACTCCGCACGCACTGGCGCGCTGCTGGAGGCCTGCTGGGGCGACCTCTGCGATGCCTCATGACCGCCGTCAGCCGCATCCACCGCAGTCACCCCGCCGCCCCCACCCGCCTGCAAGGAGTCTTCAGGTGAACACCCGTACCACGCTGGCACGTTACGCCCGCGGCGTCGTAACGACCGCCGCCCTCACGCTTATGGCGGCGCTCACCACTGCAGCCCACCCGGTGCCGGCCACAGCCCAACCGGATGCCGCGGCGGTCGAGTTCGTCGACGCCGCTTCCGTCCCCGCCGACCAGTTGCGGGGCTTCAACCAGCCCATCCCCCTCGCCGACTATCTCCGTTCGCACGGCACGAGCACCCTCGCCCGGCAGAACGCAGCCGCCTCCGCTCCCTCGGATCAGCAGGATCTCCGACAGCAGTGCGCCAGCCATGCCGCCGAGGCGAAAACGACCAACGGCTGGATCAAGTCCCGCTTCGAAAGCTGCCAGAAACGTCCGTACGACCTGATCCTGCGGGACGTCAGGGGCACCACAAGCATCGGTCGTCTCTGGTTCGACCAGTGGATCCTCGGCTTCACCCACGACGGTGATCGCCGCGTCGACTACGTCGCCAGCATCGAGAACATACGCGTCCAGCCCATACCCACCGAGGACGCCACCAAGTGGCGCGTCGGTCAGCACTTCCGTTCCAGCATCGACGCCTCCAACAGCGACCCGGACCCGCAAGTGACCGAGCCGACGACCAAGGAACGCGACGAACTGCTCGGCGTGTGGGACCGCACCCCGCAGTGGACCCTCACCTACACCTCCCCCGACAGGGGACCCCTCTTCGACCAGGGCAACCAGCAGCGCGTCTACTCCACCGTCACGATGGACCTGACGGCCAGCTCGCCCACCGCCGCCCCCTTCACCACGGGAGTCGACAACTACCACTCCAACGTCCGCTACGACTACGCCGGAAAAGTCGCGGGCAAGTACAAGGGCACCGTCTTCACCGCCGCCCGGGTCGAACTCGCCATGAGTCAGAAAGACCCAGCGGTCAATGAGAGCGCCTTGCACATCTACGACGCCCTGAACCGTCCGGAGCGGACCTTCCCCTCCTGGCCCGGCAAGACCGTCCCCGGCGTCAAGGAACCTCTCCACCGGATGGTCGACCAGAGCAAGATCGACAAGAACCGGCAGAAATCCATCGGCGAATGCAAGAAGGTCTGGGGCGACTACTCCGGCAGCGGCCTGCAATGCGACGAGTACCCCTTCGCCTCCACCGAGGAAGGGTCCACCAAGGGCGACAACCGCTTCTCCGTCCGGCTGATCGACGGCACCGACAACCGCAAGGGAGGGGAGCGCCTTGCTGAGATGTACACCCTCAACCGCATCCTGGACGGCGACCCCTTCTACATGAAGATCACCAACTAGCAGGAAGGCCCCCATGGCGCTTCTCGCCGAACACAACGTCACCGCCATCCCCGGCCGCCGGGTCGTGGAGGTCTACGACGCAGACGCCTACCTCGGCGACGAAGCCGCCTTGGACGCCGCGGAGGTACAGGTGGTAGCCGGCAACGGCTACCACCTGTACCTCCTCAGCCTGCAACCCGACATGAAGGTGCAGGTGACCATCCGTATCTGGGACACCCCGCCCGCCCCGCCGACGGAATGCGAAGGCCACGTTGACATCAGCCTCGAGTCCGAAACCGGCACCCTCGTCATCGGCCAACTCGACCGCGGCCCCGCTGCCGAGATCACTCTGCCCCGCCCCGGCGTCTACGAAGGCCACGCCTGGTGGATCAACCGCCAGGCAGCCGCCGACTACTACGACACCACCCTCGACCAGCTCACCGATGAGTCCCCCGACGACTGGCTGACCGACGCCTGGAACAACTGCCCCGTGACCGAACGCTACGTCCTCGACCTCGCCTACAGCCGAGAACCCGAACCCATTGATGACGAAGGCATCTGAGGATTGAACACCGTGGCCGTCGCATCAAAACTTCATAGACCATGCGCCACAGCCAGCCGAGGTCCTCGACCCGCCAGATGGAACATCCGTGATCACCACGGTGCCCCCTGGCCAGCAGCAGCGTTCTGAACCACCAACGCTCACTGCCGTACCGTGAAGCGAGTCCCATCCGAGCTGCTGGCTGCATCACTCGACGATGCTCCGCCCCTGTGTACGACAAGGGGCGGAGCATCCGGGGCGATCCCACTCATCCGGATCCATTCCCGAGTCCAGATCAGCTGGCCGCGGCGAACTCCTCCAGCCGTTCGGCGAGTGCCGGATCAGGCTGTGGCACGAGGCCATAGTCTTCGTCGAACCCCTTGCCGAGATGGTCGATCGCGTCCCGCAGCGCCGCACTCGGCGGTTCCGACACTGCGAGGTCCCTGGCTCGCGTCTCCGTGTGCCAGGTCGCCAGTTGAAGTACGCGGGGACGGTACTGGCTGGCGCCGGAGTCGAGCTGTTCAACTTGCTCTGCCCAGTGCTCGGCGTCGCGCAGTTCGCCCCGACGAAGGTGCATGAGGTACAGGCAGTAGGCGGAGGTGGCGCTGCCGGCGCCCGCGGCGAACTGCCACCAGAACTGCGCTCCCTCCTCTTGCTGTGCGAGATCGAGAAGGCAAGCGAAGATCAAGGCTCCGTCCGGTTCGATGCGGCGGTCGTTCACGAAGCGGGCGACGTAGGCCGACGCCTCCTCGTCGTGGATGACGAGTTGAGAGAACGCGCGCAGGTCCTGAGCAGCCTCGGCGTGGCGGGGGATACGACGTCGTGGCCCGTCGTCGACGCGAGGCGCGAGGGGGTTGTCGCGGCAGCGGCGCTGCGCCAGGACTCGCGGGAGCCTCAGTTCAAAGAGCCTCTCCCAGCGCGAATGGACAGCCTCTTTCGCGATACGGTGGCGTGCTCTCGCCGCATCGTAGGTGTCGTACTCGCCCTGCAAGACACGAGCATCGGCAAGGGCCTCTTCAATGGACTTCAGTCGCATGGGTGGTCACTCCACGTCGTCGCGGTCCGCCGTCAGGTCGACGGTCAGATCCAGGTCCTTAGCCAGCTTCCGCTTGGCGTGCCGTGCCTGCGAGCGGACGGTCGCCGGGGTCACGCCCAGGATGTGGGCGGTCTGCTCGGTGGGATAGCCGAGCACGTAGAGCAGCACCATCACGTCGAATTGCCGCTCGGGCAGCCGCGAGATGGCCGCGTACAGGCCCAGGGCACTCTCCATGTCGGCGAGCTGATCGCGCACCGACTCCAGCGCGGCGCGGTTGACCCGGGCGAACACTGCGGTCTCCACCGTGGCCGGGACACGGCCCTGAAGCCGGAGCTCGTCAGCGATGCGCTCACGCAACAGCGCCCACGCATACGCCTCGTGGTTGGCGTCCTCCATCATGTCCGGCCAGTTCAGGGCCAAGTCCATGAACGTGGCATGGACGAGCTCCCCGGCCGAACGCTCATCGCCGAGCTGGATATGTGCGTATTCGAGATAAGGCCGATGGTAAAGGTTGTGGAACGCCCAGAAGGCCGTGGGCAATTCGGTCGTCATCGCACGGACCACGCGCTGTGGTGGCTGCTGCGGACCAGTCACAGACTGTCCCCGTTCTCGTCGACGTTCTGCGAGGCGACTGGAGCCAAGCGAGCTGCACGCCGTTCGGCGAGGGACTCGGCTCCGATCCGCACCGTCGCGCCGAGCAGGCGGCGCGCCAGCGTGCGGGCTGCGGGGGCGAACACGCGCAGCGCGGTGACCCCCGAGAGGGCCAGCGCGATGCTGGCTACGTCATTCACGGCTATGAGGTCCTTAATCGTCAGTGGGCGGTGCCGTGTCCCCCCTCGCGGGGCACCGGAGAGTCCCGTCGCTCTCGGGATCAGCAAACCGATCGACAGGGGCGATCGTGCAACGGCTCCGCGAGATTCTTTCGGAGAGTCAACTCCCAGTGACTCAACGCGAGTTCGACTAGGCGGCTCCCCGTGAACCCCGTCCCTTCGGAATGGGCCACTGACCTGCAGCGCGCCCCTTCAGGTACGGCGAACTCTCGCAGACGCGGCGAGGTACGGAGCCCATGGATATGACGCAGCCCTCAATTCGAGCGCGACCGCTCAGATCTGCGGGCGCAGCTTGATCGTGCCGGTCGTCGCCGCCGTCCGAGGCCGTCCGCTCGGAGGAGGGGGCTGGGCTAGCCGGGACGGGTTAGGGAGCTGCCTCGCCGTCAGGCTCCCGGGCTGCCCACACATTGGCGCCGATGAAACCTGTCGAAGGATCCCTTCCGCTCACCGAGTTCACCCACGATCTACCGAACGGTTGATAACGATCTGTGGATTCGGACAGTGGAGAGAGCGAGCGCGGAGGGGGCCGGGCTGCCCGTTCGTAACTGAATGTGACGCGGTCCGGGACCCCCCGCTGATCCGGGGCCGTGCCTGTCGAGTTCAGCGTGGCACTTCCGCGCTTTGACCGCTGCGTACCTGGTCGAGCACTGCGGCATGCAGGGCCTCCAGCCCACCGTCCGGCAGGGGAGTCGGGCTGCCGGTGAGCGTGTACCACTCCTCGGCGCCCAGGTACTGGATCGCGACGGTTGCGCGGCCTTGCGGCAGGGCGGTGGTGACGATGGTGAGGTCACCGGTGATGATCCCGACTTCGACCGTCATCGCCCCGCCCGGTCCTGCCGTCACGGTGGACTCCAGCCGTTTGCTCACGGACAGGTGCCCAGCATGTTCTGCAAGGCGGACTTCTCCCGGGCGGTGACGGAGAGACCATAGAGCGACTTCACGTGTGTCCAGGCCCGGCTGTAGGTGCACCAGTAGGCGCTATTCGGCGGCGCCCACTGATCTGGAGACTGGTCGCCCTTCGACCGGTTCGACGCCGCTGAGACCGCGATGAGCTGCGAGTGCTCCAGGTCGTTCGCGAACTGCTTGCGCTTGGCCGTAGTCCACGTGTCGGCTCCGGAGCGCCAACCGTTGGCCAAAGGCACCATGTGGTCAATGTCGACCTGACTGGCAGTGGTGACCGTCTTGTTGTCGTACTGGCTCCGCCAGGTCCCGGAGACCGCACGGCATTCCTCGTCCTGCTTGACGTCGACGCCATCGCGAGCCAGTACGACCTCGCGGGTATCGCACTTGCCGAACTGCGTGGCCCAGTGAGGGAATTTGGCCCGGCTGTAGCCGGTCATCGGATGGGGGGCCTCGACGGTGAGGGTCTGCAGCTCGTCGATCGCGACCGCGGCCGCCGGCGGCTCGGGCATCTGGAGTGATGCCACCGGTCTGCCGAGGCCAGAGGGCGAGGCGGAGGCGGGGCCAGCGAGAGCGACGACGGCGAGGGAAAGCGCGGCCGTACTGCGCGACAGGTGCTTGATCACGCCCGCGTTCATATCGGTCAGCCCGCACCCCACCAGCCCGGAACGCAACGAGCCCACCCAGATGGCGGGATATCATCACCGCAGAAACGGTATTCCGGCCGCCCGCGACATGCCGCTCGCTCGTGCAAGGTCAACGCCCTCCACGGCTCATCGGCTGGGCCCCGCAATCCGACGCCCGACCGCAGGCCAGGTGGCCAGTGGCCGGGGAAGTCCAGTGAGCAGGGGTGGGCCACCAGAGCACTGGGAAGCGCGTTTTCACCGGACATGATGGCCTTGCCCGTTGTCTCCTCTGCCCAATTCGGCCGCGTATCCGGGCAAGCGCCGAGCGGACTGACTTCACTGACCATCAGGACTTCCGCGAGACGAACCGGGATCCTCCGGCTCCAGAGAGGGCGCCGGTTGGGATCGCCGGGCTTCGCCCAGGACACGCCGCCACGACCGGATCAGCTCGGGTTCAGCTTCGTTCGCACGTGAGCACGCAATGGCGGCGGCATGGTTGGGCACTCTGCGCGAGGCAGTTGGCCACAGCGTGGCTACTCATCCGGCCGACCGGAAGAGACGCCCACGTCACCGCCGCCCGTTCGGCAGCGAAGGCTTGTGAATCAAGCCACTCCACACGTTGGGCGTTGCGTCAGCAACTCCTCGTAGGTGACGATGAGCACTTGGGCATGTGACGCGAGTGGCGTCCGAGCGCGCTACGACGTCTCGCATGTCGACGATCTGGACTACAGGTGCGGGGGACATCTCCATGAAATTCGACATGGGGTCAACGACGCTTGCCACTCTGACCAAGAGCACCATCGGGTCGAGTGACGATCTGGGCACGCTGATCCAGCAGTTGATCGCCGCGGCGCAGCCGTTGGAGGGAAAGTTCAACGGCGAGGGCAAGGCCATGTTCGACTCGTTCAAGCTGCACGCAGATGAAATCACTGCCGCGTTGAACGGGTCGCTGTCGTCGATCCTGGGCGGCCAGTCCGGGATGGACACCGGGTTTGCCACCGGCGATCAGGAACAGTCCGACAACGCGCACAAGACGATGAGCGCCGCGAACTTCGACGCGGCCCGCTTCCACGGCTGAACCACAAGGGGGATGTGAGCAGCATGGCCAATCTGGACCGTCGCTCCTACGACACCGGCGCCTCCGCCGACGTACAGAGCAGTCTTCAGGGGATCATCGGCCGCCTGGAAACCGTGCTCGGCGAGCGCGACCGTGCGGTGAAGGCCGCCATGGCGGACTTCCAGGCCGACGGCGTCTCGGACGAGTACCACGGCAAGGAAGTCCGCTGGAACAAGGCGGCCAACGAGGTGCGCAACATCATTCAGCTCGTGCGCACCACGCTGGAGCAGAACGACGCAACTGCACAGGCCACCCTGGCCAAGGCCCGGGCCGCAGTCGACAACATCGGCTGATACGACGGCAGTTGCACAGCCGGGCGGCTGTCCGGCAAGGACATAGGGGGAAGTTGTGACGCGGTGGGACGTCGATCCAGCTGGCGTGTACGGCGTGCTGTCCAAGGCGGGGACAGCGGCGAAGGACATGTCGGAGGCAGGCTCGGCGATGCAGGGCAATCTTGAGGAAGCTGCGTCCGCAGCAGGGACATTGACCGATCAGTTCGGGCCGTACACCAGTACGGTCGGTTTGGTCGGTTCGGCCCTGGGGCAGTTCGCGGAGCACTGGAACCGGGATCTGTTGTACATCGCCAAGCGGACTTCGAGATCCCTGAACGGAGCGGATCAGGCCACCCGTTACTACATGGCCGGCTCCGTGGAGCAGGCGGCGAACGCTCAGCGCGAGGCCGCGAAGGAGCCGAAGGTGGATCTGCCCGGCGGCCAGACGGGCCGTCGTACGGAGGGTCGGTAGCGATGGGCGACGAGGCGAAGCTCATCGACCCGTCCGGGATCCCGCACTTCATCGGCGACCTGGCCACGCTGGACACCGATGTGATGCTGCTGACCGCGGACGCGGGCCAGTTCCGGGCGTCCGGCTCGGATGTGCACACCGAGTTCCAGGGCCTGTCCGCGTTCTATGAAGCGCCGGAGGCGGAGCAGCTGTTTGCCTCCACGCTGCCGGTGAAGCAGAAGTCGGACGCGTTCGCCGACGACCTGGAGAAGGTCGCCACGGCCCTGTCGGACTACAGCTACGAAGTCCAGCCGCTGGCACAGAAGTTGGACGCGCTCAAGGCCGACGCGACCGCGTTCGTGAACTCAGTGACCGGGGACGACGACTGGCGCAAGGACCAAGACAAAGTCGACCACAACAACGACCTGTGGCACGACGTCAACCACACGGTCGCCGCCTTCCAGGCCGCCGAACGCGCCGCCTACAACAAGATCATGGCGCTGATCGGTGGAGCCGGGCTGAGCGCCGACGACGGCTCCCACGGCAAGAACACGTACGGCTACAACGCCGACGACCTCGACCACGCCAAGGAAACCCCCTGGGGAGCACCGGTCGAGCGGGAGTACGAGGGCTGGTCCTGGCTGGTCCACCAGACCGGGCAGGTGTGGGACGGCGTCTGGCACGACGGTGTCATCGGCACCATCCACGGCCTGGGTACCTTGTTCGGCTCCGACGGCTGGGGCGCGGCCGGTGAGGCCTGGAAGAACCTCGCCAAGCTGGGCACCGCCTCCTTCCTCACCAGTTCCACGCTCGGTGCCTGGTGGCTGATCCCGGACGACCAACTGCCCTCCTGGCTACGTGATTCGCGCAAGGTCCACACCCAGGCGGTGAAAGGCTTCCTCGCCTACGACCAGTGGAAGACCAACCCGGCCCGCGCGGCCGGCGCGTTCGGCTTCAACGTGCTGACCGTGGCCGGCACCGAGGGCATCGGCAGCGCGGCAAGCGGGGCGGGCAAGGCCGGCGCTGCGGCCCGCACCCTCTCGGCGGTCGGCAAGGTCGGCCGGGCCATCGACCCGATGACCTACGTCGGCAAGGTGGGCAAGTTCGCCTTCGTCAAGGTCGGCGACACCTTCAGCACGCTGAAGAACCTCCACACCGGCACGTACCTGGACATGGCGAACCTCGGCGACAGGTACACGCCCGCCGAACACCCGCTGCCCCTCGCGGAACGCCTGGTATCCGTGCCCGACAGCGCCATCGAGTACATCGATGCCAAGGGGAACCCGGTCTATCTCACCCAGGATGGCCACGTCCTCAATGCCGACGGCACACTTCACCAGCACGTCACCCAGGCCAAGGTCGAACCATCGGCGACCGAGCGCGCGGGTGCTGAGGCCGCGGAAGGCGGGGCACACAGCCCCGAACTGGTGGGAGCGCATGCCGCCACCAACTCGGTAACGGACACAGGGCCAGCCGCTGCAGGTCACGCCAGCGGCGACGGGACCCACGGTCTGGGTTCGGGCGTCTCAACAGGGCACGCGACAACCGGTGTTGCACACGGAGAAAGCGGCGGTGGACGCGGGCTGTCCAATAGTCCATCCGGGAGCGGATCGGGCGGAGAACTGCCGGGCCGGACCAGTGACGGCGTGCATCCGACGGGTAAGGGCTGGTACGACGACCTCGATCCGCACCAGATCAAGGACGTACAGGTCTACAGGGCCAATCACGAGCCGGGCTACCGCGAGACCTACTACCAGAAGAACGGCCACCGCATACGTGTAGCCGTCCCCGACGAAAGCGGCTTCGCGCCGCCCCAGTTGGTCAAGGACCCGCATCACCCTGGGAATTGGATCGCAGCCAGTGACAAGGCCTCACCGATCCCTGAGAAGTATGTCCATGGCTCCAAGGTCGAACAGGGACCGGAGACTGTGCGTACGCAGGAGGGTCTCGACGCCATCAGCGACAAGGCGCAGCGGCGACACTCGTCCGTGACTGCGGACAATGCGTGGCACGATCCGCTGAAGGACGCGAAGCACGCCTACAAGGCAGACCCCACCCCGGACAACCTCAAGGCCTACGAAGAAATCAAGGCCGATCATGCGCCGTTCCACCGGGCCATGAGCGAGGACAGTGAGGCGTTCGGAGAAGCTGTCGCGCAGCATCATGTCATTCCAGAGCATTACCCTGGTGCGCGGATGGAGGAGCTGGCGGGTCCCAAGAACGGGAACGACCAGTTCGATCAGCTGTGGAGTTGGACGGATGAGCACGGGAACAAAAATTTCGTTGTCATCGAGTCCAAGAGCACCGTCACCACGGAACTGGGGAAGCGACAGCTGCCAAGCGGTATCGATGCCCGGCAGGGTTCAAGGGACTACTTCCTCGACATCATGCGGGAAATGAAGCAGCGTGGACTCGACGGCAATACGAACGAGAAACGTCTGTACAAGGAGCTGAGCAAGGCCCTGAAGCAAGGCAATGTCGACTACATCCTGGTCAAGGGGAAGGTCACCTCGGCGGGCGAGTATGCTGGCTACCAAAAATGGACCTTCGACATCAGCTAAGGGGAGACATCGGTGACTGAGACAGTGGCCCGGCATGACAGGCCGAGCACCCTGGATGAAGCCGATGTTCAGGACTTGGCCGAGGAACTGGAAGACAGCGTCCAAAACCTGGGAAGGTCGGCCACCGTCTTCGGACTCGCCCTCAACGAAGCTCTGATGCAGGTACAGGCTCGCCTCGTCATTGATCCGAAGGCGTCCGAGTTGCCGACGTGGCGAGCAACGGTGTCGGCCATGCAGGTCGGCTCTGCCGCCTTTGCCGCGGCAGCAGTGACCGAGGGCACCGTGGAGTGCCGGATCCTCGACGAGATGCGCTCGCTGCCCGCGATGGGACCGCAGTTCTACGCCAACGCGGGAAACTGGCTCACCGCCTTCTGGTTCGCCATTATTTGTCGTGATCAGGAGCGCATGACGCAGATGTGCCAAGTGCCGTTGGAGCTTCTCCGTGCATCGGGCGCACAAGGCGACGAATACGTCTACGACTGGGTCGACACCCTGCAAACGTATTGGCTAGAGCGTCCGGGGCTGGTGGAGAAGCTGTCCGCCGCAATCGATAATTCCTTTCCAGAAGTCGCAACGATCGTCTCCCGGGATCTCCTCCAGAACATCCTGTACCAACCGATCAATCTCTTCTACCAGTTCCTGCGTAAGGATCATGCCGCTTTCAACGCGGCTCTGGTCGAGGCGCTGCAACTCCACAAGGCATATTGGACTGCTGACGAGAAGCGGGCGAACGACCTCGGCGGCTCTGTAGCCCTCGGGCCCTTGGCCATCGCGTGCCTGGCCTACGATGCAGGGTTCCCGATCGAAGTGGAGTCCGACTACCTTCCGAAGCATCTCCTCGAACGTGAGTGGGTAGGCGAGTTCGAGACGTAACCGGCCTTGAGCAGTCCCCCTACTGACGGTCGTGCCCCGTCAAGCCTTGCCGGTAACGACAGGGGGAACACCTGCTCGCCAACACGCTCGGCATGGCAGCGAGGAGTGCACCATGCTCGTACTCATTGAGCCCCCGCGTAACCCGTGGAACCAGAAGGAATCGAGTCATGTCGGCGCAGGACTATGACAGCCAGCTTCTTGAGTCGGTCTCGGTCCGGCGTCGGCGGCTGCGCGATGCTGTGCTGTTCGGCGAACAGCGCCAGCGGCGCACCGTGGATGAGCGGCTGGGCAAGGTGTTTGCGGGTGTGGTGATCGCTGCGGTGGTGTGCGCCGGCTGTGTGGGGTGGTCGTTCATTTCGCATCGGGTTCTCGGCGCGAGCACGAGCCCCTACGGGACCTCGACCACAGTCCCGTCAACACCGTCTGCCCAGACACCAACCGTTGCCTCTTCTGCCCGATGATAGGTTCGAACGCGTGATATCTGCGGGGGCATTGAGCCGTACGGGACTAGCGTTGAGCCGAGTCACCCTGGTCGGCGAGCGGCGGCGAGTCGATCTTGTGCTGCCGTCGCAGGAGCCGATCGGGCGACTGCTTCCCGAAGTGATGCGGCTACTGGACGATCAGGTGGGTGCGCGGCCGCAAACGCGCCATCTGGTGGCGGGCGACGGCCATGTCCTGGACCCGGACGCCACCTTGGAGTCGGCAGCTGTGGCGGACGGTGCGGTGCTGCGGCTGGTGCGCGTCGAGGACGCGCCGTCCGCGCCCGTCGTCCACGATGTCACGGATGAAGCCGCAGACGATCTCGACATACGGGCCTGGCGGTGGCAGCCCGCCGCGCGCCGCGTCGTCGCCGGGGGAGCGACGGTCGGGTGGGCGCTGGGCGCCTCCTTCCTTGCGCGGCAGGAGTTCGCCGCGCAGAGCGTGGGCGTCGTGCTGGCCATAGTCGCCGCGCTCGCCGCGGGCGCGGGCGCGGTCTTCGGCCGGGCCGGGGTGCGCGGGCTCGCTGCCACGCTCGTCGTCACCGGTGGCGCGCTGGGAGTCTTCGGGGCATGGAGCCTGGGCGATGCCCAAGGTTGGTCCGGCGCGGTGCGGCTGGCCGGCGTGGCCGGGGTGGTGGCCGTCGCTTTGCTGTTGCTGGGATGGTGCTCGCCGTTGGGACGCGGTGGGCTCTTCGGTGCTGCCGCGGTCCTCGGGAGCGGGGTGTGCTGGGAGTGTGCGCTCGCCTTGCAGTCGGCGGGGCGGGCCGGCGCGCTGCTCGCCCTCGTCTCAGTGGTGGCGCTGGGGCTGTTGCCGCGTCTGGCGTTGATGGTGTCGGGGCTCTCCGGGCTCGACGACCGGCGCTCGGGCGGCGTGTCGGTGAGCCGCTATCAGGTGTCGACGGCGCTCGCGGCCACGCACCAGGGGCTCGCGCTCGCGACGATCGTGACGGCGCTGTCCGCCGCCGTCGCCGGGTCGCTCGTCCTGAATGCGGGGACGGTGTGGACGGTGCTGCTCGCGGTGGCGGTCGCGCTGGTGCTCGCGCTGCGGGCGCGGGCGTATCCGCTGGTCCCTGAGGTCGTCGCGCTGCTTGCGGCGAGCGCGGTGGTGGTGATGCGGCTGGCCTGGGTGTGGCTGGAGCGATCCGGTACGGTCGCGCCGCTCGTGGTGCTGGTGGTGCTGGCGGTCGTTCCGCTGGCCGTGCTCGTGGTGCAGCCGCCGGAGCATGTGCGGGTGCGGTTGCGCCGGTTCGGCGATGTGCTCGAGTCGGTCGGGGTGATTGCGTTGTTCCCGCTGATGCTTGGCGTCTTCGGGGTGTACGGGCGGCTGCTCGGCACGTTCGCGTGAGCGTGGGGCGGCAGGAATGAACCGGGCTCAGGGCGGTTGGCAGGACGAGGTTCTGCGCGAGTTGCGGGGCGCCGCGTCGGAGCCGGCCGGTCCGGATGCTGCGGCGAATGCGAACGACGCGACGGAGCACGGTGCTTCGGCGGACCAGAAGGACGGGGCGGACGCTAAGGCACCTCTCCCGGTCCGTCACCTTGACGAGCAGCGCCCCAACCCTGGACAGCCACCTGCCCCGAACACCGCGTCGGCGGCACACCACGGTGACGTACCGCAGTATCGGCTGGAGCCTCCGGGGCCGCTGGCCGGCCAGGTTGCGCAACCAGTGGCCCAGCCCCGCCCGCCCACCATGCCGCCCCCCTACCCAGCTGCCCCGCCTGCGCCTGCGCATCCGGATACCCCGGGGGCCCGGCCCGAGGAGAGCGGCACGCCGGTGGTCCGCCACCGCCCCGCCAGTCCCAACCTTCCCTTCCTCACCCCGGAGTCGGTCCCCACCCTCGACCCGCGACTTGCTCTCGCGTTGGGGAAGCCATTGCACGGCGATTCCGTGGCGCGGCGGACCGGGAAATCGATCCGGCGGCTGACCTCATCGGCCTCACAGGAGGTCGCCGAGGAAACGCGGATCGGGCGGGAGTTGCAGCAGCCGGTCACCACGGGCCGGGTGATCGCCGTGACGTCGATCCGGGGCGGTGTCGGTAAGACGACGACCGCCGCGCTGCTCGCCCGTGCGTTCAACCACTACCGGCACGATCCGGTGCTCGCGCTGGAGGCGGACGCCGCTCTGGGAACGCTGCCGGTGCGGCTCGGCGCCGAGTCGGTGCGGTGGTCGTGCACCGAACTGGCCCACATCCTCACCCCGTCGATGCAACTCACCGACATCACCGGCTATTTGGTGCCGGTTGCGGACGGCGGCTGGCTGCTGCCCGCCAGCCAGGGACGCCTCGGCGCCCCGCTGGACATCCGCACCTACCGCACGGTGACGCTCGCGCTGCGCCGCTACTTCGCCGTCACGGTCGTGGACTGCGAGACGCTGCCCGGTGAAGTGGCCCGTACCGCGATGGACACCGCACATGCCCGCGTGGTCGTCGCCCCGCTCACCGCCGAGGGCGTCGGCGGCACGCGCATCGTCCTGGACTGGCTCGCCCAACTGCCGCACCAAGCTCTCGCGTCCACCGTCGTCGCCCTCACCTCGGGCACACCTGATCTGAACTTCAACCTGAAGACGGCCACAGCGCATCTGCGCGAAACAGGGGTCACCATCGTGCACCTGCCTTACGACCGGCATCTCGCGGCCGGCGGACCCATCCGTACCCAGCTGCTCGGCTCGGGTACGCGCCGCGCCGCCACGCAACTCGCGGCGCAGGCGCTGCAGCGGGCGGTGCAGGTCCGATGACGCAGCACCTGATCCACCGCCCCGCCCGGGCCACCCGCCCGCTGCCTGCGGCCGAGGCACGCACCATCGAGCCGCCACCGAACCTGCCCGAGGGCAAGATGGGCAGCCCGGCCACGGCCCTGTTGCCGATGGCCGGAGTCATGGGGTCCGTGGTGATGATGACCGTCATCCGCTCCAGCCAGTTCGCGGGCCTCGGCGCGGTCGTGCTCGTCATCGCGCTGCTCGGGGCCGTGGCGCTGTTTTTGTCGCAGCGCGGCAAGGCGCAGCGACAGCGGAGAGTGCAACGAGAACGGTATCTGGAATATCTGGAGAAGCTGCGTGAGGAGTTGGGCGAAGCCGAGAGGGAACGACGCCGCGCGGCACGGGAGTTGAACCCTCCACCGGCGGCCTTGTACGACCTGGTGCGCGATCCGGCGCGGCTGTGGGAACGGCGCCGTACGGACGCCGACTTCCTTCGGGTACGCATCGGCGTGGGCGACGTACCGGTACAGGACGTGGTGGTCGGGCAGAACTCGGCGAGTGGGGTGCTCACGCCGCCGGACCCGTTCATGCTCAACGAGGCGCGGGCGCTGCAGGCCCGCTTCGCGACCACTACCGACCATCCGCTGACGGTGCCGCTGGACCGCGCGGGCAACGTGAGCGTCATCGGCGACCGCGAGGGCGTCCTGCGCGTCGCCCGGGCGCTGCTAGTACAGGCCGCCGTCACGCACGCGCCCGACGACGTTGCACTCGCGCTGGGCGTACCCGCAGAGCATATCGATCAGTGGGCATGGGCGAAGTGGCTGCCCCATGTCCTCGATGCCGACGAGCTCGACGGGCCGGTTGCCGCCCGCCGTATCGCGCCCGATCTCACTCAGCTCGCTCGCCTCATCGGCGTGGACCTCAAGAAGCGTGCCTCCTACGCCGCCGAGGTGCGGCGCGGCCTGTCCGACCGCACGGCGCTGAGCCTTGGTAGCCGCCTGCTCGTGGTGAGTGACGAGTACGGGGAGAACGCCGTCGAACTGCCCCGGCCGGATGCGGCGGTTGCCCTCGGCGACATGGGGGTGACCGTGCTGCATCTGCTTGCCGAGCAGGTGCACGAGCCCGATCAGGTGTCGGTGCGGATCACCGTCGACGGAGAACGGGTCACCGTCGAGGACCTGCGGGGTGAGCACGTTGTTCGGGTGGCGGGGATCCTGGATTCGGTGAGTGCTGCTGGCGCCGAGGGGCTGGCCCGGATGCTGGCGCCGCTGCGTCTGTCCCCGGAGTCGGCCGCCAACGGGACGCCGGTGTCCGGGGCGGTGGACTTCCCGGAGCTGCTCGGCATTGATGATCCGGCCGCCCTGGACTTGGTCCGGCAGTGGGCCCCGCGTGGCGAGCGGGACTTCCTACGGGTGCCGATCGGGCTGGACGACCGGCACGAGCCGGTCCTGCTCGATCTGAAGGAGTCCTCCGACCTCGGCATGGGGCCACACGGGTTGTGCGTGGGCGCCACCGGTTCCGGCAAGAGCGAGCTGCTGCGCACCCTGGTGCTTGCGCTGGTGACGACGCATCCGCCGGAGGATCTGGCGATGGTGCTCGTCGACTACAAGGGCGGCGCCACCTTCGCCCCGTTCACCGCCCTGCCGCACGTGGCAGGCGTCATCACCAACCTGGAGAACCAGGCCGGTCTCGTTGAGCGAGTGCACACCTCGCTGGCCGGTGAGATCAAGCGACGTCAGCAGGTCCTCAAGGATGCCGGGAACATCGCCGACATTGGGCACTACCGGGCGCTGCGCGCCACCGCCCGCCCGGATCTCGAACCTCTCCCACATCTGTTCGTCGTGATCGACGAGTTCGGTGAACTGATCACCGCCAAGCCGGACTTCATCGACCTGTTCCTCTCCATCGGCCGGATCGGCCGCTCCATCGGGGTGCATCTGCTGCTGTCCAGCCAGCGCATCGAGGGCGGGAAGCTGAAGGGCCTGGAGACCTATCTGTCGTACCGGCTCGGACTGCGCACGTTCTCAGCCGACGAGTCGCGTACGGTCCTGGAGACCACGGACGCCTTCAACCTGCCGCCGCTGCCAGGCTTCGGCTATCTCAAGGTCGACACGTCCACGTATACGCGGTTCAAGGCAGGCTTCGTCTCCGGCGCCTACCGCGGGCCGGTGCAGCGCGATGCGGTCGCCGCCGACGAGCCGCTGGCCTGGCTGTATCCGCCGTACAACGCCCTGGCGACGCCGACCGGTGCAGCGGGCGATGACACCGTGGTCTCGCCGCGCGAGCGGACGAGCGGGCCCACCGTGCTGTCCGCCGTGGTTGACCAGCTCGCGGGCGCGGCCGAGCCGGTTCGGCGGATCTGGCTGGCTCCGCTGCCTGACACGGTGACGTTGACGCAAGCGGTCGGCCCGGTGCAGGCATCGGCCGGCGGGCTGCAACTCCCCTACAGGGAGGGCGCGTTGAGGATTCCGCTGGGTGTCCTCGACGATCCGGCGCGGCAGTGGCAGGGCCGGTGGGTGCACGACCTGAACACCGCTGGCGGGCACACGGCCGTCATCGGCGGTCCGCAGTCCGGCAAGACCACCCTGCTGCGCACCCTGGCCCTGTCCCTCGCCCTGACCCACACGCCCCGCGACGTGGCGATTTACGGTCTCGATCTGGTCGGCGGCGGTCTGAGCGCGCTGTCCGGCCTGCCGCACGTCGGTGGGATAGCCGGGCGCGCCGACCACGAACGTGCCACCCGCACGGTCGCCGAGGTCCGCGCCATGCTCGCCGAACGCGAGGCCGTCTTCCGCGAGCACGGCATCGACTCCGTCGACCAGCTGCGCACCCTGCGCGCCAAGGGGGAGCTGCCGCAGCTCGGCTCCACGGACGTGGTGTTGCTCATCGACGGGTTCGGCGCGCTGCGCGACGAGTTCGCCGACCTGGACGACGCCGTGGCAGACCTGCTCAAGCGGGGGAGCGGTTACGGCATCCATGTCGTGGCCGGCATGCTCCGCTGGAACGATGTCCGCATCGCCACCCAGTCGATGTTCGGCAGCCGCATCGAACTGCGCCTCAACGATGCCGCCGACTCCTCCATCGACCGCAAGCTGTCCGAGACCCTCTCCGCCGACACCCCGGGCCGCGCCCTCACCGACGGCAAGCTGTTCGCCCATGTCGCCCTGCCGCGGCTCGACACCCTTGCCTCGAGCACCGACCTGGGGCCCGCCCTCGAGGACGCCGCACACCAGGTGCGCGCCACCTGGCACGGTGACCTCGCCGCTCCCGTACGGGTGTTGCCCACCCGGCTGCCCGCGGGGCGCCTGCCCTCCACCGCGGAGGTACCGCAAGCGGTACCGATCGGCGTCGACCAGGAGTCCCTGTCCCCGGCCGTCCTCGACCTGTTCGGCACCGACCAGCACCTGCTGGTCCTGGGCGACAACGAGTGCGGCAAGACCAACCTCCTCAAGCTCATCTCCCGTGCGCTCGTGGACAGATACGCAGAGGAGGAGCTGGTCTTCGGCATCTTCGACCCGCGGCGCGGCCTGCGCGGTGTGATCCCGGAGCCGTACCGCGGCGGCTACGCGCACAACGCGAAACTGTCCGCCGCCCTCGCCACCGGCATCGCCACCGAACTGGAAAAACGGCTCCCGGAAAGCACCGACCCCGACGCGGTCAGCGACGAACCGGCCTTCACCGGCCCGAGGATCGTGATCCTCGTCGACGACTACGACATCCTCACCACCGCCGGCCAGCAGCCCCTCGACCCGTTCCTGCCGTACATCTCCTCGGCCCAGGACATCGGACTGCACTTCGTCGTCGCACGCCGCGTGGCGGGCGCCTCGCGCGCCCTGTACGAGCCGTTCCTGACGACGCTGCGCGAGACCGGCGCCACGGCCCTCGTGATGACGGGCGACCGCACGGAGGGTCAGCTCTTCCCGGGCCTGTACGCCTCTGCGCAGCCGCCGGGCAGGGGCACTCTGGTCCGCCGCGGTCGGCGTCACGTGCTGATCCAGACCGCCCTCGCGGCCGAGACCGACCCCGTGGAGAACTCGGCGTGACCAAGGACATCATCGCGCTCACCCCGAAAATGCCCGACACCCGCTCGCTCCTGGCAGCCCTGCACGCCGGCGGCCCCGAGCTGAACCTGACCGCCACCGACGACGGCGCGGTCCTGCAGCTGTGCACGACGGGCGGCCGCCCGCTGGTCTCGGTCGAGGCACCAGTCCTGGTCCATATCCCCGGCGAGGCCGAACGCCTCCTCGGCCCTCAAGCGGTCACTCCCGAGCCGCCGTTCTGGTGGACCGAAACCCGCGCCTCCGCGGCCATTCCCCAGGCGGAAGCCCTGGCAGGATCCGTGTGCGGACGCCTGACGATGCTGCTCGGCGGGACCACATGGCCGCCCGGCGCAGCCCACACCGCGCGGGTCACAGCCCCCGACGACGCGACAGACACGACAGCCGAGCCACCGCACCCACCCACGCCCACCAGCGCCTCGGACGACGACCCCACCGAGACAGTCGCCCCGGCCCCCACCTCCATCCTCCCCGCCGTCGACGTCCTGACCGACTCGACCGCAGTCGTCCTGGCCGACCGCCCGCTCGTCCCCCTCACCAGCTGGCTCTCGGACATCCTGCGCACCACCGTGCAGGCGAACCGCGCCCTCCACCTCGTCACACCACCCCACGTCCGCCTCAGCCTGCCGTTGCGCACCGCACTGGGCGGTGCGCCCAACCGCTGGGTCGTCCAAGATCCCGCAGGCGGCTACTACGACGGCCTGTCCGGCGTCCGACTTGCCTGGCTGGGCGGCACGTTCACCCCGCCCGGCACCACTGTCGCCGACGCGTTCACCGCATCGACCACACCCGCCGGGCAACGACAGCTCACCGTTTCCTTCCGCACGGTGCACGCGGCCGACACCGACCTCCAGCTCGGCCACGCCCTCGAAACAGCCTGGCGCCACCTCACCGGCGCACCCCCCTCCGGCTGGGGCACCGCAGAACCCGTCAACCTCCCCTGGTCCCCACGCCAGTTGACCGACCTCGCCCGCAACCGGGCCCCCGCACCCACTCACCTCATCGCCATCGGCACACCCGACCGTCCGGCCATCGCCACTCACCGCATCACCCGCACCACCGCCGGCGTCGCCGAGGACACCACCCTCACCCTTGGCTACACCACCCCCGCCGAGGTCCCCCTGGAGAGCCTGGAATCCCTCGCCGCGACGCTCGTCGACGAACACGGCCTGACTACCATGCTCACCACCCTGCGCACCGCCCGTGCCGACCTCACCCTCCCCGCGCACCTGGAAGCTCCGCCCCTCCCGGTCTCCTTCACCCTCGGCCCACGCGACGTCGACACGATCGGCCTCACCTACGCCCGCCGCCCGCCGCTCGCCACGAAACCGCGACAGCTCGGCTCACCCAGCTGCCCCGCCCTCTACTACCCGCTCGGCGACGGAACCGACGCCGCAGCCTGGACGGCATTCCAAAACCTCGCCATCCACCTCAAGAACAGCCTGGGCAGCCCCATGTAGGGAGCACGTGCGATGGAACGGTCTGAGCTGGAGCAACTGGAGACACTGTTCATCTTCACTCATCCGCCGGGAACGCGAGCGATGACCACCGGTCGGCGGCCCACTCCAGCCATCCTGACCACCCAGGAGGCGGACCTCCTACCTCATGTCCATCGAGTTCCGTGGCGCCGGGCTCCTCGAACAGCGTCCTCCAGTGCAAGAGGTCCGTCTCGCTCATCACGAAGGTCTGATCAGGGGTGGTCGACTGGCGATGGGCGATCCGAGCACGTTGGGTCTCGTGGTCGACCGGCACGTACACGAGTTGACAGGACGCGCCCACAGACATCACCAACCAGCGGATCGCGGACCTCTCGTCACGAGACCAGCATCCGAAATCCAGCACCACGTTGGTTCCCAGCCTCAGCGCCTCCAGACCCAGCCAGAGCAGCCGTCCTTCCAGCACATCGCGCTTCCCGTCCGCCTCCGGCTCGCCGAACAGTGGAATCATCCACTCGTCCGGTGTCAGCCGCAGCGCGTTGTGCTCCTTGGCCAACTGCCGGGCCCTCGTGGTCTTTCCGGCCCCAGGCAGGCCGACGGTCAGGAACAACGTGGTCACACCCAGATCGTTCAAGGAAACCAGCTGGAGGACAACTGCTTTCCTTGCCGAGATCTCCGGGCCGCGTCGCGGCTCGGAGAGGTCGCCTACACGCAAAGACCCTGCGGCATGCCGGTGTCGAGAGACACACGTCTCCCGGGTTCTCTCCAGGCGAACGAGAACGTGAACTTCTCTACGCCCGTGCCGACCAGCACACCTTCCAGCTGACGGCCTGACCGGCGATCTCACTGCCTGAGAGCCACAAGACCATGGCTCCCGACGGTGGCTCAGCAGATGCCCGTGTTCTGCTCGTTGGACGCCGGTGATCAGTTTCCGTTGCAAGTGCACGACGATCAGCGGGTGCGTTGATCACCCCACCAGGGCAGGATTGGAGGCAGGTCGCTCAAGCATCCGGCGGGCCGTTTGGGCTGCGGGGACTCGCCGTCGTCACCATCCCAGCGGCGGCCGTACTGATCGGGAAGGGCGCCCCAACCCCAGTAAGGAGCCGGGTGGCTCGGGGTGTCGCCGAGAGCCTCCAAAGGGTCGATGCGCTTCTCGCCCACGGTGCACAGATGCGCCCAGGCGTCTCCCATGTCGAAGACGTAGGCGAACTGCTCGCCGGTCTCCAATCTGCTGAGCTTGGTGGCGCGGCCATCCACGGTGTCATCAGGGACCTCGTCTCCCCACCAGTCCAACGGGCTGACTCCGGTTCCGTCAGCCAGAGTGAACAGGTGCAGGTGGGACAGGTCCCACCTCCCGAACGCAGCGTCGATGGCTTCGGCAAGTTGAGCGAAGGAATGGGAGCGTGCCGCCGCGAAGATCCGTCCGGGACGCGGCCAGATGTCCGCTCCACCCCCGGAAACGAGCGCCACACGGATGGACAACCAGGTGCGCGCCACGACGGCTGCTCCTCACGGGCAGGTAACCAGACCACGACACAAGGTACAGAGCGTGACTTGCCGGTGGCGAATCTGCGTGACCGTATGTGGGGACCAGCCGGTTCTGGCCGCCGTGGACGATCGCGGCGTTCACACGGAGCGGGGGAGAGCCAAGAACTGGTCGGCGGCCAGGCCTCATGTCTTCTCCCGGTCCGCCGGGGCCGTGGAGCGGCGTCATACAACCCGACTCGGGCGTCCAACTCGCTACATCGCGCCATGGAGGCAACGGCCCCATCGCGATGTCGTATGCGGCGCCAGCTCACAGGTCGGCGAAATTGAGGGCGACGATCGCAGGGCTGTTGCTGCTGGTGTAGCCGGCACGCAGCGGCAGCTGCGTGCGGAAGCTGTCCGGCGTCCACCACAGCCGTTCGTCGCCTCCCGCCCCCTTCCACGTCATCACGATCCGGTTGTCCACTCGCCCCAGTGCGGGGCCATGGCTGGATCGGCCGATGGCGAGCTGTTGGGCAGACCAGCCGCCGTTGCCGTAGCCGGCCCGCCAGAGGCGGTCGTCGTCGCCGGAACCCTTCCACGCCATCACCAGCGCCGCGCCGTTCGACGCCAGTGCCGGCCCGTGGGTCGAACCGCCGGGGAACGCCTTCGGCGCGGTCCAGGACTGGCCGTCGTACGTGAACCATTAGAGGTTCTGATTGCCGCCGGAACCCTTCCACGCCATGAAGAGACGTCCGTCGTGCTGGGCCAGCGCCGGCCCGTGCGTCGAGCTCGCCGTGCCGTCGCTGGCCAGCTGCTGCGGGCTCCAGCCGCCGGGCCCGAGCACGGAGTACCAGATGTGCTCGTCCTGGCCAGCGCCGCGCCACGCCATGATCACCCGCTCGCCGAGTACGCCGAGCGCCGGCCGGTCCTCGGTACGGGGCACCCCGCTCGGAAGGAACTGCTCACCCCAGGAATCTCCGGTGAAGTGCCCGGCGGCGGTCCAGATCCGGTTGTCGTTGTCCGCTCCCCGCCACGCCGCGCGGATCCCGTGTCCGACCGGCTCGACCACCGCGGCGATCCCGCGGCTGCTGGCGAACCAGCTCACCTGCCGGGCGTCGTTGAAGTCGGTGCCGTGGTCGTTGCGTGCCGAGTAGATCCCCTGGTCTGAGCCGTGGCCTTTCCAGATCACGAAAGTACGGTCGTTCACGATTCCTCCGGATGTCCAGACGTGGCGTAGGTGATGATCAGAGCCGGAGCTCCTTGTGTGGAAGTGCTGAGCTGACGGAACGCTGATCAGGCGCGTGGGACGGGCGGCCATCGACCGATTCGGCCGTCTGCCGAGCCGGGCCGTCCACTTGTGGACGGCAACCTGTCCGCGCTCGCATCATGAGGCGTGCCTGCGGCGTGGCGACGGATTGCCCGGCGCTGGCGGACAGGCTCACGGAGTCACTCAGGACGGCACGAGTTCGAGATGAATGGTGTTGTCGTATGGCACGACCAGGGTGCGACCTCCAGGCGCTGTCCAATGTGCGGGCACCAGGAAGAGGCGGCCGTTCGCCTGGACGAGCAGCCGCAACCCTCGGTAGCGGTATCGGAGTTGGCTCCCCGCGCTCGGCGCGAGTTGCGTACTGCTGGCACCGGCCGGAAGGTCACGCAGTGGCTCCTTGGTGTACAGGACGACCTCCGGGCGGCGCGGCAGGGAGTCGGCGTCGTCCAGTGCCCTGCCCAGTCCGTAGGCGGCGGCGAAGCTGTTGGCGGTCCAAAACGCGCTGGCGACGACAAGGAGGGTGACCCACGCCATCGCGTATCTGCACAGCCGTACGCAGGCCGGTGAGCCGAGCCAGTCCGCCACGGGTGAACGCGCGGGAGGATCCGAGTTCTCGGGCGCGTCGCGGAGCCGGCGCCGGTCCCGGCGGATGGCCATCCGGCGAAGTAGCCAGGCCCCGTAGGCCAGGCCCACGGGGCCTACACCGAGGCATAAGGGCGTGGTCGCGATCGCCTCGGTGCGGGCGATGCGCGGTATCAGCATGCCCACGACGCCGCGGGTCAGAGCCAGGCAGCCAAGCAGCGTGACGAAGACCCCGATCCAGCCGGTGACGTCGTCCCTGGCCTCCGCCAAGAGCAGCACGCGGACGCCGGTGTGGATGGCAAGGGCGAGGAGACCAACGATGGAGACCGCGATGAGGGGCGGGTACACCGCCTCCACCCCGTACAGCAACATGTCCTGCAGCGACTGGTTCATGAGCGACAGATAGACCCCGAAATACCGGAACCGCGCCGTCGTTGCCACGTAGCCGAAGTAGAACAGCAGCGAGGTCACGACGGTGGCCGGTCCCAGCACGTTGATGACAGCGCGCGTCCGTTCCAAGAACTGGCCGCCGGGCGACGCGGTGGCGGTCATGTTCCGCTGTCCGTGGGGCCGGTGCTCTCGGCAGCAGGCGATGTGCCGACGGGCGGGGATTCGTCGACGGGAGACGACGGATCGGTCGTCGACGGAGCCGAGGTGGTGTCGTCCGGTGTTGCCGCAGGGAAGGTAATCACCTGATTTGTGGTCACCTGGGCCACGATGGGGTGCTGCGGTGAGGGCGAGTAGCGTGCGAGTTCAGGGCTGTTGCAGGGCCATCCCGAATGAGAGGTGCAAGTGGCTTCAGCCTTGACGTAGACCGTGGCCCGACCGGGCCCCGGCGCCTTGACCTGGGCGGTCATGAGGCAACCGGTGCCGGGGTCCAGGACTTTGCCCACGCAGCCCTGGGACAAGGGGGTGTCTACGACACCGCCGGCATCACCCGCGTCGTCACAGCCGCTGATCAGCGGTTGCACATTGTCAGCGTCGAGCAGTCCAACCTCCTGGATCTTCAACTGCACGATGCGTGATGGATTGCCCGGTGCAAAGCAGCCTACCGGTCCTTTGAAATCCGGGAAGTTATAGATGGGATAGTCGTTGGTGAACGTCGCGCCGCCGACCCGGATCGCGCCCGGCTGCTGCCCGCCGCCCCCGCCGGACGTCGACGATCCGCCCCTGCTGCTTCCACCGCCCCCGCTGCCCCCTCCGGACGAGCCCTGACCTTCCCCGCCGGAGGCGTTGGCGCCACTCTGCCCCTCCGACACCACGCCCGGCCCGGCCGCGTCCGGCCGCTTCCCGCTGCCGGAGGAGGAGTCACCGCCACCGGATGCCGTACGCGCGATGACGAACACCCCCAACAGCAGAAGAACCCCTGCCAGAGCCGCCAGTGTTACGTGCATGCGGATCGAACGTGATCCCGTCATGCGACTGCCCCCTTTACCCCCGTGCCCCGTTGTGCCCCGATCCCGTCCGTATTTGATCGAGGAGCTGGATGAGTTCCATCCAGCCGCTGAACTCCTCCTCGCCGTCTTCGGAGATGACGCGGCCCGACACAGGGTCGGCGCCGGACGCGAAGTCGACGATCACACGGCGTAGGCCGCCGACGGTGGGGGAATCCATGGCAAGAGGATGTGGCGCCTGCCGAGAGGACACATCGTGGTGGCTACCGAAGTCTTTTCCGGCAGGCCGCAGATTGGCAGGGTGGGCGCCAGATGACTCTCATGGAGCGGGAGCGCGAACTGCGCCGCATCAACGAGCTGTTGGGCCGGGCCCGGACAGGGGAAGGCGCAACCCTGCTCATCGAAGGAACGGCCGGCATCGGAAAGACGGCGCTTGTGGCCGCAGCCCGGTCCCAGGCCACACTGCAGGGGATGGCCTCGCTGACAGCGCGCGGAGGCGAACTGGAACGGGACCTCGCCTTCGCGATCGTGCGCCAGTTGTTCGAACCTCGACTGCGCGACGAGCCAGCCAGTGTGCGCGAGGAGCTGTTGTCCGGCGCCGCGGAGCTGGCCGCGCCCGTCTTCGGAGTGGCACCCGCGGGCCGCGACGTGGGATCCGTGGGCGCGGTGGTGCACGGGCTGTACTGGTTGTGCTCAAATCTCGCAGACCGCAGCCCGCTGCTCCTGGTGATCGACGACGCCCACTGGTGCGACGAAGCCTCGCTGCGGTTCGTGTCCCACCTGGCGCGCCGAGTCGCGGAGTTACCGGTGTTGCTCGTTCTCGCTGCACGGCCCGTGCTGCCCGGCCGGACCGACTCGGTGGACCGTGCGCTCACTGGCATGCACCCGGAGATTGTGCGGCTGGGACCGCTCAGCGAGCAAGCCGTTGGCGCACTGGTCCGGCAAGCCCTGTCCGCCGACGCCGAGGACGAGTTCTGCCGGGCCTGCGCCAGAGCCACCGCGGGCAACCCCTTCCTGCTCGGCGAGGCACTCATCGGCCTGCGTACGGACTGCGTGCAGCCGGTCGCCTCCGAGGCCCACCGGATCGACGCGCTGCGTCCCGAGACGCTCACCCGCGCCGTGCTCACCCGGCTCGCGCGCCTCGGCCCGGACGCCGTACGCCTAGCCCGCTGCGTGGCCGTCCTCGGCCCCGCCGCCGACCTGCGCCGGATCTCAGCACTGGCTGACCTGGGCCTGGGGCAGGCCGCCGATCTGGTCGACGCACTGGTACACGACGGGCTCATCACCGCAGGACCGACGATCGAGTTCGCGCACCCGCTCGTGCGTGGAGCCGTCTACGGGGACACCGCCGAATCCCTCCGTGCCGTGGCGCACAAAGAGGCCGCCCGGATGCTGGCTGCGGACGCCGCGCCCCCCGAGCATCTCGTACCGCACTTGCTTGCAGCGGCGCCCGACGGTGACCCCTGGGTGGTCGGCGAACTGGGCGCGGCAGCGGCCGACGCCCTCGCACGCGGGGCGCCGGAGCTCGCGGCCGCCTGTCTCCAACGGGCCCTGGCGGAGCCGCCAGAGCCCGGTCTGCGCGCGGACGTGCTCACGCGGCTCGGCGGAACCCTGGGCATGCTCAACCGCACCGCCGAGGCTGCTGATGCCCTCCGGGCCGCACTCGACCTCACCTCGGATCCGGACCGGAACATCGAGATCACCATGGACCTCGGCAGGCTGATGGTGATGACCGGACAGGGGCACCAGGCCATCGAACTCTTCGAGGCCGCCCGGCGGAGCAGCGCCGCCCGCTCCGGTGACATTCCGCGGCGCATCCTCGTGAACGTCGCCTGGGGCCGTCTCACCGCGATGGAACCGCCGGCGGACTGGATGCGGCAACTGGACGCGGTCGCTCCCCGACTGAACGGAGACAACGCCGACGACCGCGTGGCTTTGGCGCTGCTCGCGTTCGGCGGCGCCGCGACCGGGGACCGGCCGAGCGCCGAGGTTGCCCGGCTCGCCACCGCCGCGGGCGCCGCACCGCTGCCGCCCGAACCTTGGATCCTCATCAATCTGGCCAGCTCGGCCCTGGCCATCGCCGACCATCTGCCGCCCGCCCTGGACCTGCTCGACCGCGGGCTGGAGACCGCGCGGCGGCTCGGCGACATCACCGCCTTCGCCTATCTGTCCGTACTGCGCTCCCACACCGCCCTCTACGCCGGGCGCCTGCTGGACGCGGAGGCCGACGCGTGGGCGGCGCTGCGCCTTGTGGAAGGAGAGTCTCAGGACGCGCCCATCGCGGCTGCTGTGCTGGTGGACGCTCTGGTCGACCGCGGGGACCTGGCAGGCGCGCAGCGGATCCTCACCGAGCAGGGACTCGACGGCGACCAGCCGCTCAGCATGCTCATCGCGCACTTCGTGCATACCGCGCGCGGCAGGCTCCGCCTGCTTCAGAACCGGCCGCGTGACGCGCTCGCCGACCTGCTCCCGTGCGGCGCGGGCCTCGTGGCTGCGGGATGCGTCAACCCGGGCTTTGCAGTGTGGCGTTGTCCTGCTGCGCTGGCGCACCTCGCGCTGGGCGAGACTTCCGCGGCACGGAAGCTGGTCGACGAAGAGCTGGCTCTCGCCCGCGCGTTCGGAGCGCCGCGCCCCATCTCTGCCGCCCTGCGCACGGCCGCACGGATCGAGGGCGGGCAGTTAGGTATCGAGCGGCTCCGGGAGGCCGTCACCCTCCTCGATGGCTCTCCCGCCGAGCTGGAACACGCCCAGGCGCTCGTCGCCTATGGTTCAGCGGTACGCCGGACCGGCCGACGCGCCGACGCCCAGGAGCCGTTGCGGCGGGGGATGGACCTCGCGGCACGATGCGGGGCCCGAGCCCTGGCACAGCGCGCCAACGACGAGCTCGTGGCGGCTGGCGCCCGGCCGAGACGTGCGGCGCTGAGCGGCCCCGCCGCCCTCACCGCCAGTGAGCTCCGGGTCGCACGCATGGCGGCCGCCGGCAACACCAACCGGGAGATCGCCCAGGCACTGTTCGTCGCCCGCCGCACGGTCGAGATCCATCTCACCAGCACCTACCGAAAACTCGGCATCACCTCACGCCAGGCGCTCCGCGAGGCCATCGACCATGCGACGGAACAGCGCGCTGACTCCGCGGACTGAACCGCGCCAACGCACTGCACTGGCTGTGGGCAGCCACGAGCCTCGGGTTCGCGGTGCCGTCCACCAGAGGCTTCCTGGTGGACGACACGTCGCCTGTGGGCTGTTATACCGAGGCGAGGCGGGTCAGCAGCGCCTGACCGTCTGGGACACCGAGTCCTGTGCAGGCGTCCCAGCCGGGCGTGGCCGCGAAGTCGCCGATGTCGCCCAGGGTGATGTCACGGAAGCCGGCCGGGCTCACCCCCGGTGCCGCACCCTCGTACAGCGCGGGCTGGAGCATGCCGAGCGGGTGGCCGAGTGCCTCGGCGAGACGGACGGTCAACGCGGCCCAGAGCGGGGCCACTGCGCTGGTGCCGCCGATGATCTCGTCTCGGCCGTGGATGAGAACTCTGTATCCGGTCTTCGGGTCGGCGTCACCGGCCACATCGGGCACCCCGCGTCGGGGGTCGTGGCCGTTGCCGTTGGGCACGCCGACGTTCGCCTGCCAGCTGGGCTGTTTGAACTTGCTGCTGACGCCGCCGCCGGAGGCGGACCCGTTGCCGTTGTTCCACACGGTCTCGGAGTTGACGGTGCCGGTGGCTGGGTCGGCTTCCAGGTGGGTACCGCCGCAGGCGAGGGCACGGGGGCTTGAGGCGGGGAAGTCGGTGTGCGGCTTGCCCGTCGGGTCGCCGTCGCTGCTGCCGTTGTCACCGGAAGCCACGCAGACGGTGACGCCCATGGCAGCGGCGTCGGATAGCGCGGCGTCGAGGATCGCGCGGCCCTGGGCGGTCCACAGGTCCTCGCGGGCGCCCCAACTGATGCTCAGTGCCGTGGGCGTGGGATCGGCGAACACCGCGGTGCTGATGGCGTCGGCGAAGCCCTGCGCGCTGTTCTCCGCGAAGTACACGACTTGGCGCGCACCGGGGGCCAGCGCGCCGATCGTCTCGATGTCGAGCATCACCTCCCCGTCGGCCGGGTCGCCCGGGGAGTTACTGCCGTTGCCCACCTCGACGACGTCCACGCGCGGCGTGGGAATGCCCAGTTCGGCGAAGTACGCGTCCAGGTCGCCTGGCGGGATCCCACCGCCGAGTTCGACGACGCCGATCGTGTGACCGCTGCCGTCCCTGCCTTGCGGGAAGCGGTAGATCTTGCCGAGGTCGACGGGCGAGTACGACGAGTGGACGGCATGGGCCTGCATGCGCTGTATGTGCGGGCGGGCCTGCGGTCGGTTGTCCAAGCCCGTCACGCCGATCACCACGCCGTCCCACTCGGGCAGGATGCGCAGGTCGCCGGTCCGCTGCCGGTGCTCCACCATGCGTCCTTCGGCCGCCGGGTCGGGGGTCGTGACCATGGTCAGCGAGTCGGCCTGCACAACGGACCGGAGCTGACCGAGCGTTCCGGAGATCTTGACCCGACGTGAGGCCGGATCCGTTTGCGTCACCGTCAGCCCGTGCTGCTCCGCTGACCGCTTCACCATGTCAATGTCGGCCGGGTCGGCGCCGTAACGGGCCGCCAGTTCCTCACGCGTGATCGTCTCGGGTCCCTCGACCAACTCATCTGGGATCTCGGCGCGACGGCGCAGGACCAGCGTGACCTCGATACGTTCTGAATCGCTCACCGCTCCGGTCGAGCGCGCATCCGCATGGGCGCTGCGCTCACTGCCTCGGAGGGGAACCAGTCGCGTGTTGTTCATGACTTCGAGCGTTCCACCGGCGCAGGCGGTTCGCATCCTGTGGCATCACGAAGCGTAGCCATGCCCGTCGTTCTCCATCTGGGCGCCGCGGACTGGAGACGCACACAGCGGAATGTGGGATGCGTCACAGTCATGATTAGGATGCGACACGATGTGCCGCTGTGATGGGACACCGCCCTCGGCACTGGACGCCTCGTAAAGCGACACGATCAGCGAGGGACGCGGTTCCTGCGGAAACAACCATCGCCGCCGACGTCCAGGGCCACTCCGCCGTCGAGGGCCGGGGCGTGCTCGGCGAGCAGCTGGCGCTCGCCGTCGCCGAGCTGACGGAAGATTCTACCGTCGGTGTAGTGCGCGTCCCATTCTTCGGGCGTGGTGTATCCCACGGTGAGGACTCCTTGCGTGCCGGGGGAGGAGGGCTGGTCAGATGAAGGTGCTGCTGAGAGCAACGAACACGGCAGCTCCGGTTTAGTCCTGGTGATCGGTGTCCGGCAGAGGGTGGAAGTGGCGGTCATTGGTGGTCCCCGGGACGGGGAACCGGGGTGTTCAGTACGTCCTCGAGGTCGTCGGAGTTGTTGAGGAGGCGATGGATCGTGGTCTGCCGGCCGTACTCGCCAGTGGTCGCCCCGTAGAAGCTAGACAGGAGGTAGAGCAAAGCGATCCGAACACAGGCCAGGACATCGGCAAGGGGGTGGGTGGGATTCTCTGAGCGATAGGCGGACACCATCGCTGTCGCGCAGACTGGCAGCTGGCCCCTCGTGGCTACTGTGCGAGGGGCGAGCGCCACACGCCCCAACTCCCAAGCTGGACCAGCCGTGGCACCACGGGAGCCGATTATGGTTTTGGCGGGGAGCCAAGGGCTGACGGAAAGCCCGCGTTGGCACATCCGTCTGGTGATATCACTGAACTGATTGCGCCCGACGAAGATCCCTTGCCAGGATCTCGGCCCTATTGGGAGGCGGCAGTGGCACACGAGGTCGATCGTCGGTGCATCCGGTGCGGTAACCCCCTGAGCCGGTACAACACTGACCCGCGATGCGGCGCGTGTACCCGAGCTGCGGGCAACGAGCGCGCGACGTCGCTTAGCTTGCCGGATCACGTGTGGCAGAACCCCGCAGTCACGGCGGCCCTGGCCGACTGGGACTTCGGCACAGCGTTCCGCCTGATCCGCCAGGTTGCGTCGCTGCGCCAGGAAGACATGTCGGTGATCACCGGCCTCAGCCAGTCATTCCTGTCCACGCTCGAATCCGGGACACGACGACTGCTCAACATCGACAAGATCATCCCCGTCCTTGAGCGGCTCGGTGTTCCCCCGCATGTCGCACCGCTTCCTCTCCCAGGTCCCGCTGCCCAGAATCAGTCCCAAGATCCCGGCCCGCAGCCGACGCTGTTACCCACTCCGGGCTGGGAAAGCCCTCTCGCTATCGCGAAGAGGCTGAACGCCACCACTTCGTCCAACACTGATCTGGCGACCATCGCGATCCTGGAACAGGGCGTGACGGACCTCGTCGATCGCTATGAGACCGAAGGGCCGCACCGCCTCGCCCCCGAGGCTGTCGATCTACGGAACTTCATCCAGGACCGTCTGGACGGACGACAGCCACCTCGACAGCGCGAATCCCTGTTCCGGCTGGCGGCCCAAGCCTCAGGGCTGCTCGGCTACATGGCCGTCAATGCGGGCCGCGAATCCATAGCGGAGGCCTACTGAGCTGCCCCGAGTTTCGTAGAGTCCGATCTTGATTGGTTCAGGCGGACTGCGGGGTTTGCTCCTGGCTGCGCCAGAAGGCTTCCTCGTACTCG
>NZ_JBEPBA010000026.1:0-154607 GCF_040298885.1 Streptomyces sp. NPDC001137 | reverse complement strand
CTGCGGCAGCCGCAGCAGGTGGGTGTTGTTGGCGGCGTTGGCCACGAACAGCGCCACGTGCGCCTCGGGCAGCCGGAAAGCGGGGCACGGCCCAGCTCAGCTCAGGGTCTTCAACGCACTCGCCGAGTACGGCTGAAGCTCCTCACTCCGCCCGGCCAACACCTTCGCCGCCCACTCGGGATCCTGGAGCAGCGCCCGCCCGACAGCGACGAAGTCGTACTCCTCCCGCTCCAGCCGGTCCAGCAGGTCGTCGATCCCCCGGACCGGCGACCCCTCCCCGGCGAACCCGCGGATGAAGTCCCCGTCGAGCCCGACCGACCCGACGGTGATGGTCGGCCTGCCCGTGAGCTTCTTCGTCCAGCCCGCGAGGTTGAGGTCGGAGCCCTCGAACTCCGGCAGCCAGTACCGCCGCGTGGAGGCGTGGAACGCGTCGACACCGGCCGCGGCCAGCGGGGCGAGAATCGCCTCCAGTTCCTCCGGCGTCTCGGCGAGCCGCGCGTCGTAGGCCTCCTGCTTCCACTGCGAGTACCGGAACAGGACGGGGAACTCCGGCGAGACGGCCTCGCGCACGGCCGCCACGATCTCCGCCGCGAACTTCGTACGGGCCACGGGGTCGCCGCCGTACGCGTCCGTACGACGGTTGGTGCCGGCCCACAGGAACTGGTCGAGGAGGTAGCCGTGCGCGCCGTGCAGTTCGACGCCGTCGAAGCCGATGCGCTCGGCGGCGACCGCGGACTCGACGAACGCGCCGATGACGGCGTCGATGTCGGACTGCGTCATGGGCGTGGCGTCCTCGACGCCGGTGACACGCAGACCGGACGGGCCGTGCGAGGGCGCGTCCGGGTAGGGGGCGTCACCCTGGTTGCGGACCGTGCCGATGTGCCACAGCTGCGGAACGATCGTGCCGCCCGCCGCGTGCACCGCCTCGGCGACCTTCTGCCAGCCCGCGAGCTGCTCCTCGCCGTGGAACCGGGGGACGCGGTCGCTGTTGCCGGCCGACTCATGGCCCACGTAGGTGCCCTCGGTGACGATGAGCCCGACGCCGGCGGCGGCCCGGCGGGCGTAGTACGACACCACGTCCTCGCCGGGGATGCCGCCCGGGGAGAACATGCGCGTCATCGGCGCCATGACGATGCGGTTGGGGACGGTCAGGCCGTTGATCGCGGTGGGCCGGGAGAGGATCTCGGCGGCGCGGGAGGGGGCGGTGGTCACGTGGGTGGGCTCCTCGTGCGGGGACAGCGTTAACCGGGTATGTGCACACGCATTGTTGCACCCTCTTAATCAAATCTTCTATGACCTCGAACACGCCCGAGGGCGGCACCCCCTGTTTCCAGGGAGTGCCGCCCTCGGTTGGAACCCGGATCAGCCGGAGGCCGATCAGAAGTCCATGTCACCGCCCGGCATACCGCCACCGGCGGGCGCGGCGGCCTTCTCCGGCTTGTCGGCGATGACGGCCTCGGTGGTGAGGAAGAGCGCGGCGATGGAGGCGGCGTTCTGCAGGGCAGAGCGCGTGACCTTCGCCGGGTCGATGATGCCTTCCTTGACCAGGTCGACGTACTCGCCGGTCGCGGCGTTCAGGCCGTGGCCCGGGGTCAGGTTGCGCACCTTCTCCACCACGACACCGCCCTCGAGGCCGGCGTTGACGGCGATCTGCTTCAGCGGGGCCTCGAGCGCGATGCGCACGGCGTTGGCGCCGGTCGCCTCGTCACCCTCGAGGTCCAGCTTCTCGAAGACGGTGGACGCCTGGATGAGCGCGACGCCACCACCGGCGACGATGCCCTCCTCGACGGCGGCCTTCGCGTTGCGGACGGCGTCCTCGATGCGGTGCTTGCGCTCCTTGAGCTCCACCTCGGTGGCGGCACCGGCCTTGATGACCGCGACACCGCCGGCCAGCTTCGCCAGGCGCTCCTGCAGCTTCTCGCGGTCGTAGTCCGAGTCGCTGTTCTCGATCTCGGCACGGATCTGGTTGACCCGGCCCTGCACCTGCTCCGTGGAGCCGGCGCCGTCGACGATGGTGGTCTCGTCCTTGGTGATGACCACCTTGCGGGCGCGGCCCAGCAGGTCGAGGGAGGTGTTCTCCAGCTTGAGACCGACCTCCTCGGAGATGACCTCGCCACCGGTGAGGATGGCGATGTCGTTCAGCATCGCCTTGCGGCGGTCGCCGAAGCCCGGGGCCTTGACCGCGACGGACTTGAAGGTGCCGCGGATCTTGTTGACGACCAGGGTCGACAGGGCCTCGCCCTCGACGTCCTCGGCGATGATCAGCAGCGGCTTGCCCGACTGCATGACCTTCTCCAGGAGCGGGAGCAGGTCCTTGACGGAAGCGATCTTGGAGTTGGCGATCAGGATGTACGGGTCGTCGAGCGACGCCTCCATCCGCTCCATGTCGGTGGCGAAGTACGCCGAGATGTAGCCCTTGTCGAAGCGCATACCCTCGGTGAGCTCCAGCTCCAGACCGAAGGTCTGGGACTCCTCGACGGTGATGACGCCTTCCTTGCCGACCTTGTCCATGGCCTCGGCGATGAGCTCGCCGATCTGGGTGTCGGCGGCGGAGATGGAGGCCGTGGAAGCGATCTGCTCCTTGGTCTCGACATCCTTGGCCTGCTCGAGCAGGGCACCGGAGACGGCCTCGACGGCCTTCTCGATACCGCGCTTGAGGGCCATCGGGTTGGCGCCGGCGGCTACGTTGCGCAGGCCCTCCTTGACCAGGGCCTGGGCGAGCACGGTCGCGGTGGTCGTACCGTCACCGGCGACGTCGTCCGTCTTCTTGGCGACTTCCTTGACCAGCTCGGCGCCGATCTTCTCGTACGGGTCCTCGAGTTCGATCTCCTTGGCGATGGAGACACCATCGTTGGTGATCGTGGGGGCGCCCCACTTCTTCTCGAGGACGACGTTGCGGCCCTTGGGGCCGAGCGTCACCTTCACGGCGTCCGCGAGCTGGTTCATGCCGCGCTCGAGGCCGCGCCGCGCCTCCTCGTCGAACGCGATGATCTTGGCCATGTGAAGTGGTCCCTCCAGGACTGGGGGTGATTCCTTCGGACCGCGCCCGCGCCCGCGACGGACGGCTCGCACACCTCGTGGGTTCCTTCCCCACCCGGCCTGCGGGCCTCACCGACCCGGTCCTTCATTGTCACTCTCACCTTCAGAGTGCTAACGCCAATGATTAGCACTCGACCCATGAGAGTGCAAGGCGCGCTCGCGCAGCGAGTGCTCGTTGAGGGGTGGTGGTCGGGCGACGGGCGGGCGCAAGCGGCTCCCGGGTACTGGGCGACACCCGCCCGGGACCGACCCAGGCCCCCGGACATGCCGAAGGGCCCGCCCCGTGAGGTGCGGACCCTTCGATCAAGAACAGAAGAACGTCGCTGCAGTTAACCCGGCGCGTGCTTCAGCCGGCCGCCAGACGGACCATGTCCGCCTGCGGCCCCTTCTGGCCCTGCGAGATCTCGAAATCGACCCGCTGACCCTCTTCCAGGGTGCGGTAGCCGTCCATCTGAATCGCACTGTAGTGGACGAAAACATCCGCACCACCGTCGACCGCGATGAAGCCGTACCCCTTCTCCGCGTTGAACCACTTGACGGTGCCCTGAGCCATGCCTAACTCCCCTATTACTGGCCCTTGCACAGATCCACACTTCGCGGATCCGGGTCAGACCTCACCCCCCACGGTTGGGGGCGTGCGCCGGAACGCGTCGACCGCGGCTGAATGTATCTGTCCAACTGCCGTCTGCAACAGGTCAATCGGACGAGAATTCCGGGCACGACCGGTCGGGAATTTACGGAGAATTCGCCTGAATTCAGGGCAAGTCGGGCCCCATAAATGGAGCATAAGGCGCAAAAAACCTGCACACTTTGGCTACTTCTCGCTGCCCGAGAAGCAGGAACTCATATGCATGCGGCAAGCGGAGTCGTGCAGGTTCCCCAACTGTACCGTGCTCAACCATGCAGAATTGCCCCCTCCGCTTCTCTCACGGAGGGGGCAATTCGATGAACTCTCGGTAATCAGCGTTACCGACGGTAATAATCGGTCGTCCGACCTGTTTCGCTCAGCCTCCGGCCACGGCCGGAATGATCGAGACGCCCGCCCCGTCCGGAGTCGCCGTCTCCAGCCCCTGCTCGAACCGCACGTCGTCGTCGTTCACGTACACGTTGACGAAGCGGCGCAGCTTCCCCTGGTCGTCGAGAACGCGAGCGGCGATCCCGGTGTGGTTCTTCTCGAGATCGGCGATGACCTCGCCGAGGGTGCCGCCTTCGGCGGTGACCTCGGCCTGCCCGCCGGTGTAGGTGCGGAGAATGGTGGGGATGCGGACGTTGACGCTCACGATGAACCTCCGGTCAGGGAAACGGGCCTTTGTCTTTGGGGGCGCGGGGCCGTGTCGATTTGCGGCTCCGCCGCGGGGCGCGACCAGCCCCCACCGGCCCGCAGACGAACAACTACCTGCTAGGCGAGCCCCGCCTCACGGAACGACTCAAGGCTCGGGCGAATCGTCGCGGTGAGCCCCGTACCGGCCACCGCGTCGAGGGTCTTGAGGCCATCACCCGTGTTCAGCACGACGGTCGTGAGGGCGGGGTCGAGAACACCGTTCTCGATCAACTTGCGGGTCACACCCACGGTCACCCCACCGGCGGTCTCCGCGAAGATCCCCTCGGTCTTGGCGAGCAGCCGAATCGCATCCACGATCTGCTCGTCGTTCACGTCCTCCACCGCCCCACCGGTACGCCGGGCAATGTCGAGAACATAAGGACCATCCGCCGGGTTGCCGATGGCCAGCGACTTGGCGATCGTGTTCGGCTTCTGCGGCCGCACCACGTCGTGCCCGGCCTTGTACGCGACGGAGACAGGGCTGCACCCTTCCGCCTGCGCCCCGAAGATCTTGTACGGCTTGTCCTCGACGAGCCCCAGCTTGATCAGCTCCTGCAGCCCCTTGTCGATCTTCGTGAGCTGAGAGCCGGAGGCGATCGGCACGACCAGCTGGTCCGGCAGCCGCCAGCCGAGCTGCTCGCAGATCTCGTACGCCAGGGTCTTGGAGCCCTCGGCGTAGTACGGCCGCAGGTTGACGTTGACGAAGCCCCAGCCCTCGCCGGCCGGGTCGCCGATCAGCTCGGAGCAGAAACGGTTCACGTCGTCGTAGTTGCCGTCGATGCCGACGAGCTCGCCGCCGTAGACCGCGGCCATGACGACCTTGCCCTGCTCCAGGTCGTGCGGGATGAACACGCAGGACCGGAAGCCGGCGCGGGCGGCCGCGGCACCCACCGCACCGGCCAGGTTGCCGGTCGACGAGCAGGACAGGGTGGTGAAGTTGAAGGCGCGGGCGGCCTCGATGGCCTGGGCGACGACCCGGTCCTTGAAGGAGTGCGTCGGGTTGCCGGAGTCGTCCTTGACGTACAGACCCCCGGTCACGCCCAGCTCGCGGGCGAGGTTGTCGGCCTTGACCAGCTTGGTCCAACCGGGGTTGATGTTGGGCTTGTCGGCCACGTCCGCCGGGACGGGCAGCAGGGGCGCGTAACGCCAGATGTTCGCGGGACCCGCCTCGATCTGCTTGCGGAGCTCCTCGGTGTCGTAGGCCGAGAAGTCGTACGCGATCTCGAGCGGGCCGAAACACTCCTCGCAGGCGAAGACCGGGCCGAGGGGCACCTGGTGACCGCACTCGCGGCAGGAGAGCGCCGCGGCGGGACCGAGGTCGACGGTCGTGGAGTCGGTGGTGCTTGCAACAGTCTGCGCAGCCATGTGAGGCGAGGCCCTTTCTCCTCATCTTCCTCACGACGCATCTCGCCGTGAGACGGATTTGGCACCTTCCCTAGCCGGGAGCCTCGCGGAACGATCAGCATCGATCGGTACGAGACCGGCTGGAGGGTTGCCGGGGCTTCATCGGGCCGTATCCCTCTGCCCCTCTGGATGAGCGGTATGCGGTTGTAAACGCCGGGCGACCCCCGACATGCGATGGTCACCAGCGTTGTTCAAGACTGTAACCGAAGGCCAGGACAGTTGAGATAGCCGTCCGAACCGCGAGATGGATCATCTGATGATCCGGTATCGCCGAGAGAACGCAGAGGAGCCGCCTACGTGCTGGAAGAAGTCGAGCGCTGGCTGACCACCCGCTCCTGGTCGCTGACCGATCGCCCGCTGCACAAGATCCTGGCCGCAAAGCAGCGCACGGGCCAGTCGGTCAGTGTCGTGCTGCCCGCGCTCAACGAGGAGGAGACGGTCGGCGACATCGTCGCGATCATCCGTCACGACCTCATGCAGCAGGTCCCGCTGGTCGACGAGATCGTCGTCGTCGACTCCGGATCCACCGACCGTACGTCCGAGGTCGCCGCGGCGGCCGGGGCCAGGGTCGTCCACCGCGACGACATCCTGCCCCGCATCCCGACCGTCCCCGGCAAGGGCGAGGTGCTGTGGCGCTCGCTCCTGGTCACGAGCGGGGACATCGTCTGCTTCATCGACGCCGACCTGAAGGAGTTCTCCTCCGACTTCGTCTCCGGGATCGTCGGCCCGCTGCTCACCGACCCGGGGGTCGACCTCGTCAAGGGCATGTACGACCGTCCGCTGGCCGGCGCGCAGGGCCAGGGCGGCCGGGTCACCGAGCTGATGGCGCGCCCCCTGCTGAACATGCACTGGCCGCAGCTGGCGGGCTTCGTGCAGCCGCTCGGCGGCGAGTACGCGGCCCGGCGCAGCCTGCTGGAACAGCTGCCGTTCCCCGTCGGGTACGGCGTCGAGCTGGGCATGCTGGTCGACGCCCTGCACCTGGTGGGCCTCGACGCACTCGCCCAGGTGGACGTCGGGGTGCGCAAGCACCGCCACCAGGACGGGCAGGCGCTGGGCCGGATGTCCGCCGCGATCTACCGCACGGCACAGCTGCGGCTGGCCCGCGGCCATCTCATCCGTCCCTCCCTCACCCAGTTCGAACGGGGCGAGGACGGCTTCGAGCCGCGCACCTACTCCGTGGACACGGAGGAGCGGCCGCCGATGGTGGAGATCGCGGAGTACGCGTCGCGCAAGGTCGCCTGAGGCTGCGCGTTACGCGGTGCGGGCGGTGTATACGGTCCACCCGCAGAGCCCAGCCGTACGTTTGAGCGTTTCCGGGCCGGGCTAGGTTGAGGCGTATGGCTTCCACGCACTCCGCTGGTCATCAGGTGCTGGTCGCGTCCAACCGCGGCCCGGTCTCGTACGAAGTGCAGGAGGACGGCTCGCTGGCCGCCAGGCGCGGTGGCGGCGGGCTGGTCTCCGGCCTGTCCGCGATCGGGCCCGACGCGGACGCCCTGTGGGTGTGTTCGGCGCTGTCCGACGGCGACCGCGAGGCGGTACGGCGCGGGGTCGGCGAGGACGGTGTGCGGATGCTGGACATCCCGGCCGGTGTGCACGCCGACGCGTACAACGGCATCGCGAACTCGGTGCTGTGGTTCGTGCACCACATGCTGTACCAGACCCCGCTCGAGCCGGTCTTCGACGCGGAGTTCCGGCGGCAGTGGGCCTCGTACGAGACCTACAACCGCGCCTTCGCCGAGGCGCTCGCCCAGGAGGCGGCCGAGGGCGCGGCGGTGCTGGTGCAGGACTATCACCTGTGTCTGGTGCCGGGGATGCTGCGGGAGTTGCGGCCGGACCTCAGGATCGGGCACTTCTCGCACACTCCGTGGGCGCCGGTGGACTACTTCCGGATGCTGCCGGACGACATCGCCGAGCAGCTGCTGCACGGCATGCTGGGCGCCGACCGGCTGGGCTTTCTGACCCGGCGCTGGGCGGACGCGTTCACCGCGTGCGCCTCGGCGGTGGTGGGCGGCCTCGGCGGCACCCGGATCGGCGTGCACGGCCTCGGCGCGGACGCGGACTTCCTGCGCAAGCGGTCGCACGAGGCCGATGTGGCCGAGCGGATGGCCGCGCTGAAGGAGGAGATCGGCGCCGGCCGCAAAACGGTGGTGCGGGTCGACCGCACCGAGCTGTCGAAGAACATCGTGCGCGGGCTGCTGGCGTACCGGCAGCTGCTGGAGGGCCGCCCCGAGTGGCGGGAGCGGGTCGTGCACGTCGCGTTCGCCTACCCCTCCCGGCAGGACCTCGCCGTGTACCGCGACTACACGGCCGAGGTGCAGCGGGTGGCCGAGGAGATCAACTCCCGCTTCGGGACGCCGGGTTGGACACCGGTCGTGCTGCACGTCAAGGACGACTTCGCGCGCTCGCTGGCCGCTTACCGGCTGGCCGACGTGGCCCTCGTCAACCCGATCCGGGACGGCATGAACCTGGTGGCGAAGGAGGTGCCGGTCGTCTCCGACGAGGGCTGCGCGCTGGTGCTGTCGCGGGAAGCGGGTGCCTACGCCGAGCTGGGCGAGGACGCGATCACGGTGAATCCGTACGACGTGATCGGGACGGCGGAGGCGCTGCACGCCGCGTTGAGCCTGCCGGCGGCTGAGCGGGCCGAGCGCAGCAAGCGGCTTGCTGCTGCGGCTACGGCGTTGCCGCCGGCGCAGTGGTTTCTTGAGCAGCTGGAGGCCTTGCGCGGCTGAGGCTGGGGGCTGCCGCCCCCAGACCCCCGCCTTTCGGCCCTTGAAGGGCCTTGTCCTCAAACGCCGGACGGGCTGACATGCCCCGCCAGGGCTCGCAGTAGGCGTACGACCCCCTCCGGGCCGTCCACCACCAGGTCCGCTCGTTCCCGTAGTTCCGTCACCTCGTCGCTGCCGCTGCAGACCAGGAGGCCGGGGGTGCCGTCGGAGCGGAGTTTGTCGACGGCGGCGAAGGCGGGGAGGTCGCCGAGGTCGTCGCCTGCGTAGAGGACCGCCGACGCGTCGATCTCGCGGACGTACTCCAGGAGGGCCACCCCCTTGTCCATGCCCGGGGGGCGCAGTTCGAGGACCATGCGGCCGGGTTCGACGATCAGGCCGTGGCGGGTGGCGAGGTCGGTGAGGGGGGCGCGCAGGGCCTCGAAGGCGGCTTGGGGGTCGGAGGCGCGGCGGGTGTGGACCGCGACGGCGCGGCCCTTCTCCTCGATCCAGGTGCCCTGCCAGGCGCCGATGCGGTCGAGGAAGCCGGGGAGTTCGGCGCGGACCGCGGCGACCCCGGGGTGGGGAGCGGGTGCGCTGACGTTGCCGCTGACCGCGTCCCAGCGCTCGGCGCCGTAGTGGCCGAGGACGACCAGGTGCTCCAGGCCGGGGACCCCGGCGAAGCCGCCGTGCCGCACGGCGACGCCGGCCGGGCGGCCGGTGACCACCGCGACGGAGGCGATCCTCGGTGCGAGTGCGGCGAGCACGGGCACCGCCTCCGGGTGGGCGCGGGCCTGCTCGGGGTCCGGCACGATCGGGGCGAGGGTGCCGTCGAAGTCCAGGCCCACCACCGCTTTCGCGGGGTTCGCGAGGATCGCGGCGAGTCCGTCCCGGCCCGCCTGCGTGGCGGGGGTCGGCAGGGGGTCCATGGAGTGCGTCGAGTCCGTGTCCGTATGGGTGCCCATACGGTGACCATAACCGCGCGGGGCAGGGCGCACCCATGGCTCAGGGGAGCGCCGGCCGTCAGCGCTCCGCTCGGCGGGTCTCCCGCACCCTGCGCAACCTGTTCACCGTCACCGGGTCGTGGGCCAAGGCCCGCTCGTCGTCCAGCAGGGCGTTGAGCAGCTGGTAGTAGCGGACGGGCGCCAGGCCCAGCTCCTCGCGTATGGCGCGCTCCTTGGCGCCGGGGCCCGGAAAGCCCCGGCGCTCGAGGGCGAGGACGGCCTGCTCGCGCTCGCCCAGCGGCTCGCGCGGCTCGCGGCCTGCCGACTGCTCCTGGTCCATGTCCTGAACCGTAACCCCCGCCACTGACAGCGACGCCGAGCTGATCCGAACGACAGGGCCTAATGCGAGTTCTCCGCCATGGACGCCGTCGACTCGAGCTGCGCGAGGGTGGCCGCGGGGTTGCCGCCGGGGGCCACCGCGCTGCCTATGTGCTTCTTGACGGCCACGGCGACCGAGGCCCAGGAGGTCTTGTCGACCGGGTAGAGCTCGGACAGCGGCAGCTGCTTCAGGAACGGCGCCAGGGCTGCGTCCTGCTTGCCCGTGCTCATGGCGTCGGAGGCGGAGGTGGTGACCGGCAGCAGGTCGTACTCGCGGGAGAAGGCGAGCACGTTCTTCTCGCTGTAGACGAAGTCGAGGAACTTGCCGACCTGCTCGGCGTGGCCGTTCTTCTTGAAGGCCATCATCCAGTCGGCCACGCCCATGGCGTTCTTGCTCTCGCCGTCCTTGCCGGGCATCGGCACCATGCCGAACTTCACGCCCTTCTTCGCGGCGATCTTCATCAGCGAGGGGTGCCCGTTGAGCATGCCGACCTCGCCCTTGGCGAAGGCCGCGAAGGCGGTGGCCCGGTTGAGGCTGCCGGGCGCGACGGGACCGGTCAGGCCCTTGTCGACCAGGTCGTCCTTGAGCCAGTTGAAGGTGTCGACGTTCTGCGCGGAGTCGAAGCCGTAGGTGCCGACGGTGTCGGTGTAACCGCCGCCGCCGCTCAGCAGCCACTGCATGGTCTCGGCCTGCGCCTCCTCCGGCCCGAGCGGAAGCGCGTAGGGGTACTTCACGCCGCGCGCCTTGAGCACCTTGGCGTCGGCGGCGAGCTCGTTCCAGGTCTTCGGCGGGGTGAGCCCGGCGTTCTTGAAGAGCGTCTTGTTGTAGAAGAGCAGTCGTGTGGAGGCGGCGAACGGCAGCCCGTACTGCACGCCCTTCACCTGCCCCGCGGTGGCCAGCTGCGAGGCGAAGTCGGCCTGCGTGCTGATGGAGAGCATGTCGTCGGCCGAGTAGAGCAGACCCTTGTCCGCGTAGTCGGCGTACGCGCCTATCTGCGCCATGTCGGGCGCCTTGCCCGCCTCGACCAGCTCCTTGACCTTGCGGTCCACGTCGTTCCAGGAGTACACGGTGACGTCGATCTTCACGCCGGAGTGCTTGCTCTCGTACTCCTCGACCAGCCGGTCCCAGTACTTCTGGGAGCTGTTGTCGGCGGAGTCGCCGTAGTCCGCGGCGACCAGTCTCAGAGTGACGTCCCCCGAGCCGCCGCCGGTCAGGCCGCAGCCGCCGAGGACCGCCGTCATGCCCAGTGCGGACACCGCCGCGATCGTTCCTGTCCTACCCCGCCGCTGCACTGCTGGTGACCCCAACCCTACTGTCTCGCTGTTCAACATGTGGACACGATAGGTCTACACCACGTAAGTGGACTAGACCTCTTGCGGGTCCTCGGGCCACACTGTCCCCCGTGAGACATGTCATCGCCCTGGATGTGGGCGGCACCGGGATGAAGGCCGCGCTGGTCGCGCAGGACGGCGCCCTCCTCCACCAGGCCCGCCGGGCGACCGGCCGCGAACGCGGGCCGGAAGCGGTCGTCGAGGGCATCCTCGACTTCGCCGCCGAGCTCAGTGCCCACGGCGCCGAGCACTTCGGCGAGCCCGCGTCCGCCGCCGGCGTCGCCGTCCCCGGCATCGTCGACGCCGACCGGGGCATCGCCTCCTACGCGGCCAACCTCGGCTGGCGCGACGTACCTCTGCGCGATCTGCTCGCGAAGCGGCTCGGCACCCCGGTCGCCCTCGGCCACGACGTACGCACCGGCGGTCTCGCGGAGGGCCGCATCGGCGCCGGACAGGGCGCCGACCGCTTCCTCTTCGTCCCCCTCGGCACCGGCATCGCGGGCGCGATCGGCATCGCGGGCCGGGTGGAGGCGGGCGCGCACGGCTTCGCGGGCGAGATCGGCCACATCGTCGTACGGCCCGGGGGCAGCCCCTGTCCCTGCGGCCAGCGGGGCTGCCTGGAGCGCTATGCCTCCGCGGCGGCGGTCAGCGAGGCCTGGGCGCAGGCCTGCGGGGACCCGGACGCGGACGCCGCCGACTGCGCGAAGGCCGTCGCGTCCGGCGACCCGAACGCCGTACGGGTCTGGCAGCACGCGGTCGACGCCCTGGCCGACGGCCTGGTCACCGCCCTCACCCTGCTGGACCCCCGCATCCTGATCATCGGTGGCGGCCTCGCGGAGGCGGGGGACACCTTGTTCACACCGCTGCGGGAGGCCGTCGGGCGGCGGGTCACGTTCCAGAAACTGCCGCAGATCGTTCCAGCGGCCCTGGGCGACACCGCCGGTTGCCTCGGCGCCGGGCTACTGGCCTGGGATCTCCTCACTACAACTGACGGCACGGAGGTAACGCGCTGATGGCAACTCCCCCAGGGGCGCGGGGCCCTGTTGAATTTGCGGCCACCGCCGCGTGGGCGCGATCAACCACGACGCACCCGCAGCCCGCGACGGCCGCCACCCCCCTGGTGCTCTCCGGCGCCAACGTGGTTCTCCCCACCGGAACGGTCGAATACAGCCAAGTGGTGGTCGACGGCACCCGAATCGCCGCCCAAGCCCCGCAGGGCACCGCCCAGGTAATCGACATGTCCGGCTGCACGCTGGTGCCGGGCTTCGTCGACCTCCACAACCACGGCGGCGGCGGAGCCTCATTCACCTCGGGCACCGTCGAGGACGTCCTCAAGGGCATCCACACCCACCGTCTGCACGGCACGACCACCCTGGTCGCCTCGACGGTCACGGACGACATGGATCTCCTCGCCCAGCGGGCGGGCCTGCTGAGCGAGCTCGCCGAGCAGGGCGACATCGCCGGCATCCACTTCGAGGGCCCGTTCATCTCCCCGTGCCGCAAGGGCGCCCACTCCGAGAAGCTGCTGCGCGACCCGGACCCGGCTCAGGTGCGCAAACTGATCGACGCGGCCCGCGGCCGGGCCAAGATGGTCACCCTCGCCACCGAACTCCCCGGCGGCCTCGACTCCGTACGCCTCCTGGCCGAACTCGGCGTCGTCGCGGCGATCGGCCACACCGACGCGACGTACGAGCAGACGGTGGCGGCGATCGACGCGGGCGCCACGGTCGCCACCCACCTCTTCAATGCGATGCCGCAGATCGGCCACCGGGCCCCCGGCCCGATCACCGCCCTCCTGGAGGACGAACGCGTCACCGTCGAGCTCATCAACGACGGCACACATCTGCATCCGGCCGCCCTCCAGCTGGCCTTCCATCACGCCGGCGCGGACCGGGTCGCCCTCATCACGGACGCGATGGACGCGGCCGGTTTCGGCGACGGACGCTATCTGCTCGGCCCCCTGGAGGTGGAGGTCACCGAGGGTGTGGCCCGCCTTGTCGAAGGCGGCTCGATCGCGGGGTCGACGCTCACGCTGGACCGGGCGTTCCAGCGGGCGGTGACGGTGGACGGGCTGCCCGTGGAGGACGTCGTCACCGCCATCTCGGCCAATCCGGCCAAGCTGCTGGGCCTGTACGACCGGATCGGCTCCCTGGAGCCCGGAAAGGACGCCGACCTGGTGGTTCTCGACCATCAATTCGCCCTCAAGGGCGTGATGCGCCGCGGAGAATGGGTGGTCGATCCCCAACTGGGGTGATGTGTCCGGCTGTTGGGGGCGGCGGTTGTCCTGCGAAACTGGGACGGCCGCCGTCCGTTTCGGCGGGCGCATCGCATTCGTCTTCGGGGGAGGTCGGCCGAGGTGATCCTCACGGTCACGCTGAACACCGCTCTCGACCTCACATACCGCATACCGGCGCTCAAGCCGCACGCCTCGCACCGGATCACCGAGGTGACCGAACGGCCGGGCGGCAAGGGCGTGAACGTGGCGCGGGTGCTCGCGGCCCTCGGCCACGAGGTGACGGTCACCGGCTTCACTGGCGGCGCCACGGGCCGCACGGTCCAGGACCTGCTGACCGCCACACCCGGCCTGGTGGACGCCCTCGTCCCGGTCGCGGGTCCGACAAGGCGCACGATCGCGCTGGTGGACGCTCGCACAGGCGACACCACGCAGCTCAACGAACCGGGCCCCACCATCACCCCCGCCGAGTGGTCCGCCTTCCAGGAGGCCTACGAGGACCTGCTCGCGCCGGCGTCCGCGGTGGCCCTGTGCGGCAGCCTGCCGCCGGGGGTTCCGGTGGGCGCGTACGCGGGCCTGATACGTCTCGCGAAGGCGGCCGGCGTCCCCGTACTCCTGGACACCAGCGGCGAGCCCCTGCGCCGCGGAGTCGCCGCCCGCCCGGACCTCGTCAAACCGAACACCGACGAACTGGCCGAACTCACCGGCTCCCACGACCCCCTGCGCGGCGCCCAGGACACCCGCCGCCGGGGCGCCCGCTCGGTCGTCGCCTCCCTCGGCACGGACGGCCTCCTGGCGGTCACTCCCGAGGGCCGCTGGCGCGCCACCCCGCCGGCCCGCCTCCACGGCAACCCGACGGGCGCGGGCGACTCGGCGGTCGCGGGCCTGCTGTCGGGCCTGGCGGAACAACTCCCGTGGCCGGAACGGCTGTCCCGGGCGGTCGCCCTGTCAGCGGCGACCGTACTGGCGCCGGTGGCGGGGGAGTTCGACCTGGGGGCGTACGAGGAGCTGGTGGGGCGGGTTGCGGTGACCCGCGACGTCAGCGTGGCGTAGCTCCTCACGGAGGAACGTTTCGGCCAATTATTAGGTGTCCGTTCACCAATAACCGACAACCAAGTAAGATCACCTCATCCATCAACCACCCATTTACCCATAAGTCCGAGTAGGGATTAAACTGCAGAAAAAGCTCGGCATGACAATTGCCGCAAGCGCAACTCTCCTCCTAACCATGATAATCACGAGTCCTGCTCACGCTGTCGACGTCGCCAACCGAGGATGCACAACTACGGGCGCTTCCGGGGGCGTGGCAATCAGCAATTGGTACGGCCCGGACGCCAAAGTCGGCCTGGAATTCAACCTGGTCGACATTAAGGGCGATAGACACTCCGTCGGGATCCGACTTCTGAGCAAGAACGTTAACGGAAAGACACGCAACTGGCCTTGGCACAAGAACCTGGATGGAGCGGGTACGACCAAAACCTGGACCTCTACAGCTTCTGACAGCAGCGGTCTCTTTGAGATCGGCGTGCAAGTCGCCACACTTGAGGGCAACACCATTGTAAACTCCTGCACGGCCTGGCACTAATAGGCCGGCAACAACCAAGAGCGGGGAGCACCGCCGTCGTGGGGAGGCGGCGGTACTTGTGTTCAGCCAATCAGTTCCCGGCACAGCCCTTCACTAGCCACAACTGATCGAACAACACGTCACCTGGTTTCCCTGCTCGCACGAGAATCTGATGATGTTCGCGCCCTTGTTGAGCTCGCGGTCGAAGGCCGGCGGTCTGCCGTCGGCCTTTCCGCGCCGCAGGCGGTTGGCCTTCTGGTCGACCCGTTCCGGGATGACCGCGCGGAGACCGCGGCTCCGCAGTTTCTGCCGGATCGCCCGCGCCGAATACGCCTAATACACATGTGCGTTGGTCGGTTGGGCCGGTCGGCAAGGGCCAGAGCGAGACGTCTGGGATATACGCAGCGCCAGGAGTGCTTCGACAAGACGGACGCGGTTCAGGCCCCTGCCATGCGGACTCCAGTCGTCGTACGGTGCCGTGATTCGAGCCGTTCCCAGAGCCACCTCCCAATCGGCCAGACCTTCGAGCTCTTCACGAGAGCGAGGACTCTGGGCAGGGCTGGGCCCACGGACGGCTGATGTGGTGGTGCGCCCGAGAGCGCTTCTATTAGGTCGCCGGGTGGTCCTTCCTGCCGCGGCTTGACGCCGACGTCCCATCCCGGTGGCGATCGAGACCTCCCGCGGACTCCTGGTCGCCTGCCTGCGGGGATCCGGACGCCAGGTCTATGCCATCAACCCGATGGCCGTCGCCCGATACCGTGACCGGCACGGATAGCGAGTTCCATCGCCCGCGCCGACCGACTCGGACCTGGTCAGGGCAATTGCCGTCCTCGCACGAGCTCAGCAGGACGCGGCCTGGGACCGCACACGCGCTCACAACCGGCTCCGGTCACACCTGCGTGAGCACTACCCCGCGATCCTTGAGGCGTTCGCAGCGAAGCGCGAGCGGCTGCTCTCCCCAGAGGCCCGCACCATCCTGTCGATCGCGTCCACTCCGGCTGAGGCCGCCCGACTGCCCCACGGGCGGCTGAGGACTGCCGGCACCAAAGCAGGACGCCAACGCCTCATCGAAACCGAGACCGACTGGCTGCTCGAGGTGTTCCGCCCGAGCCGGCTTCGCCAACCCGCCCTGGTCGAGAAAGCAATGGGCCGGCAGACACTCGCCCTCCTTGCCCAGCTCGACGCAGCCTGCCAGGCATGTGACGACCTCGCATCCGACACAGAAGAACTTTTCCTGCAGCATCCCGACGCCGAGATCATCACGAGCTTCCCCGGCCTGGCCACGCTCACTGGCGCACGGATTCTCGCCGAGATCGGCGACGACCGCGCCCGGTTCACCCACGCCGACAATCTGAAAGCCTTTGCCGGAAGCGCACCTGTGACCCGCCAGTCAGGCAAGGGCCGCCACGTCGCCCACCGGCGGATCAAGAACAGCCGACTGGCCGCGACCGGCCGGCAATGGGCATTCACCGCGCTGACCGCCTCCCCCGGAGCACACGGCCACTACAACCGCCGACGGGACACCGGCGACCACTTGTGTACCGCAGGGTGTCGGATCAGCCTGGGACAGGAGTGTGCAGAGGCGGTGCCGCTGCGCGAGGCCGTGCACGAGGTGCGGGCCCGCGCGCTGAATTCGCAGGCGGCTATGGCCAATGCATGACCGCGAGCCACCTCGCCCTCCCGCATCCACGACAACCCGACGGGCGCGAGCGACTCGGCGGTCGCGGGCCTGCTGTCGGGGCTGAAGGAACAACTCCCGTGGCCGGACAGCCTGTCCCAGGCGGTGGCGCTATCGGCGGCGACGTACTGGCGCCGGTGGCGGGAGAGTTCGCCCCTGGGGCGGACGAGGAGCCGGTGGGGCAGACGACAGTGCCGAGGGAAGTCGGCGCGGCTTGAAGCTAGCCAACTATGACTCATGGCCATCACCGCACGCCGACCCTTAGAACATATGATCTCCAGCGACCAAAGATCTACTTCTCGCTGGGGGAAAGTGTGCGCAAAGCATCAACCATCAAGCAACTCGCGACTCTCGGGGTCGCATCTCTGGGACTCGTCGTCTCCATGGGTTCCACGGCCTCAGCGGCGGAACCGGAACAGGCTGGCGTCTGGATGACGGACGGTCATTCCTTCAACATCCATACCAGCACGAGCACCTCATCGTCCACGATCGCACGGATCAGCAATCCTGACACCAGGGTTCCTTGCACCACGACACCGTGCACGAACCACACCGGGGGCTCATACAAGTGCTGGAACGGCGGCCCCTCTGACAACCACTGGGTCAAGGTGCGCTGGGCGGGCAGGACAGGCTGGGTTGCAATCATGTGCGTTCAGGGCGGACGTATCTAAAGGGCCCGCCACGATGGCCGTCGGAGCGTGTGACGTTCCAACGGCCATCGCCGCGTATTCAAGCCGTCACAAGCACACCTAGCTCTTGACGTGGCCCTTCTTCAGGTACAGCTGGTCCAGCAGGACGTTGCACTTGTCGCCGGCCTGGCAGGTCAAGGTAAGCGTGTTCGGGCCCTTCTTGAGGTCGGGCCACACGTAGCTCCTCGTCCAGCCCTTGACGAAGTCTCCGTCCGCGGCATGCGCGAAGTTACCCAGGTTGAACTTCTGGCCGAAGGGCTTGCCGTTGACGAGGAGCGTCATCGACTGGTCCTGACCAGGGACGCTGTAGGTCGCAAAGAGGGTGTAGGCGCCGTCCTCGGAGAGATTGTCGATCGTCCAGGTGACGGAAGAGCCGACATTGTTGAGGTTGCCCACGTAGACACCGCCGTCGGCCCCGGCGCCCTGGACGTCCGAAGCCTTCGCCGCCGTACCGCCCAGCTGAAGATCCTTCGCGTCGGACTTCGGCAGCTCCGCCGAAGCATTGCTGCTCGCCGACTGGCTCGGCTTCGAGCTCTGCGAGGTGGACGGCGTGCTGGAGGAACCGCCGCCCGCCTTGTCGTCCTTGGAGTTGCCGTTCATCATCGCCACGCCGATGCCGATCACCACCGCGGCGACCACCGCGATCGCGCCGATCAGCAGCCCCTTGGTGTTGGGGCCGCGGCGGCCACCGCCGCCGCTGTACGCCGGCTGCTGCGGGGCCGTGGGAGCGCCGCCGCCGGGAAGCGTCTCCGGCGCCGCGTAGTGGGCGCTCGGCTGGCCGTAGGCGCCCTGCTGCTGCGGGACCTGGCCGTAGGCGGCCGTCTGCTGGGCCTGGGCGGGCTGGCCGTACTGCCGCTGGCCGACGGCCCGCACCCGGTTGACGGAGCCCGGGTAGCCGTAGCCGCCGCCACCGGACGGCGGCTGCGCTCCGTTGGCCTGCCCGTCGGCGTAGAGGTAGCCGAACGGGTCGTCGTCCTCGGGCGTGCTGGCGCCGTTGTTGCCGGACGTCATCTCCGTGGTACTCCTCAGCGGTGCGGGTCGAACGCGATGCGTGGGGTCAGAATGGCGAGCCTACCCGCTCCAGCTGCCCCAAACGGGTGACTCGGATCGCATCCGTCCGCGGACCCGGCCCCTGACCTGGAGATCAGCCCGCGCGTCTGTGTTGTTTGGGACGAGATCGTTTCTCTACGTACATCCGCTCGTCGGCGGACTTCAACACTTCGTCCGCAGTCATGCCGCAGTGCGCCCACCCGATGCCGAAGCTGGCGCCCACGCGCACGGCCCGCCCCTCGGCCCGGATCGGCTGGATGATCTCGTTGCGCAGGCGTACGGCCAGGTCCTGGGCGTCGGCCCGGCCGAGCCCGTCCGCGAGGATCACGAACTCGTCGCCGCCGAGCCGCGCGACCGTGTCGCCGTCGCGCACGGCCCGCGACAGCCGCCGGGCGACCTCGATGAGAACCGCGTCACCCGCGTTGTGCCCGAACCGGTCGTTGATCGACTTGAAGCCGTCCAGGTCGCAGAAGAGGACCGCGAGCCCCTTGGTGCCGTCGTCGTGCTCGCTCTGGGGCGCGGCGGTGTGCACATGGTGGTCGTACCCGTCGTACACCTCGACGCCGCCCGGCCGGAAGTCGAAGCCGTGGCCGCCCGCGTCGTAGACGGGATGGCCGTACGCCGCGTCCAGGGACTCCAGGGCGCCGGGTTGGCCGGCGCGCTGACAGAGGCGGGAGGAGAGCCGGGAGCGCAGCTCGGCGGAGTTCGGCAGGCCGGTCAGCGAGTCGTGGGAGGCGCGGTGGGCGAGCTGGAGCTCACGCCGCTTGCGATCCTCTATGTCCTCGACGTGGGTGAGCAGGAAACGGGGCCCGTCGGCCGCGTCCGCGACGACGGAGTTGCGCAGCGACACCCACACGTACGTGCCGTCCCGGCGTCCCAGGCGGAGTTCCGCCCTGCCGCCCTCCGCCGACGTCCTCAGCAGGGTGCCGATGTCCTCGGGGTGGACGAGGTCGGAGAAGGCGTAGCGGCGCATCGCGGAGGCGGGGCGGCCGAGCAGGCGGCACAGCGCGTCGTTGGTGCGCAGGATCCGGCCGTGCTGGTCCCCGCCCATCTCGGCGATCGCCATGCCGGAGGGGGCGTACTCGAAGGCCTGCCTGAAGCTTTCCTCGCTCGCCCGCAGGGCCTGCTGCTCCCTTTCGAGTCTGACCAGTGCCCGCTGCATATTCGCACGTAGACGCGCGTTGCTGATCGCGATGGCGGCCTGGAACGCATACATCTGGAGCGCTTCGCGACCCCATGCGCCCGGCCGCCGGCCGTTGCGCGGCCGGTCCACGGACAGGACGCCGATCAGCTCACCGCAGCTGCCGCCGGGAGAGGGGGGCGTGTACATGGGCGCGAACAGCCGGTCCGAGGGGTGCCACTCGTCCTCGAAGCGGGGCGCCGGGCCGTCGGTGTACCACTGCGGGACGTCGTCGTCGTCGAGGACCCAGCCCTCGGTGTGCGATATGAAGACCAGGTCGCCCCAGTGCTCGCCCATGCTCAGACGGCGCTCCCAGGACTCGCGGGAGCCGACGCGGCCGGTGATGAGCGCCTCGGCCGCGGGGTTTCCGGCGAAGGCGGCGACGACGAGATCTCCGTCCGGACGTACGAGATTGACGCACGCCAGCTCGTACCCGAGACCGTTGACCACGCCGTCGGCGACGGTCTGCAGCGTGTCCGCCAGGCTTCGGGCCGTGTTCATGTCAGCCATGACCTGGTGCAGTTGTCGCAGGGTCGCAAGACGGACGTAGGGCTCCGACTCGGTCTCCATGCTCGCCCTCCCCCCGAGACCTCGCAGCGAATCAAGGGTTCTCATCGGCGTATCGTCATTGGCAGCTTCCCAGCCACTGAATCACAGCGCGCTGCCCACTCGGTACACAGGGTCAACAATTAGTGGCTCTTGTGACTCAAGTCACAGCTAAAGATGAACAATTGAGTGGTGTTTCTGTGTTTTCGCTGTGCGTTTACTGAACGCAAACTTTGTGGCTATGTGAAGGCGCGCCGCCCAAGGGTACGGCGAACTCATTGAACTCCGCTGAACTCCGCCGATGGTCCTAGGTCCGGTATCGGCCCGGGGCCCGATGCGGCCCGCGCAGGGCGGACACTAGCGTCTCGGGCGTGCCGAACACTCCCGCTGCCACGTTCCCGATCACTGCCCCGCCCGGCTCCGGGCATGCTGAGGGGGTGAGCAACGAGGAGTTCCGCGCCGCCATGTCCCGGCTGGCCGCGGGTGTGGTCCTGGTGACCGCGCAGGAGCCGCCGCTCGACCCGGACGACCCGACGGCACCGGGCGGCGAGGACGTCGGCATGACGGCCACGGCCTTCATGTCCGTCTCCCTCGACCCGCCCCTGGTCCTGGTCAGCCTGCGCGAGGGCTCCCGCATGGACGACCTGCTCGACGAGCAGCCCCTGTGGGCGGTCTCGGTCCTCTCGGAGAGCCAGCGCCACATCGCCGGCCGCTTCGCCATGAAGGGCCGCATCAGCGACCGACTGCTGTTCGAGGACATCCCGTACGTACGGGGAGAGGCGACCGGGGCTCCCCTGGTGGGCGGCGCCCTGGCGACCCTGGAGTGCCGCACGGAACAGCGGGTACGGGCGGGAGACCACACGCTGGTGATCGGACGGGTGCTGACGGCGGGGGTGCCGAGCGCGGACGGGGGGCCGCTGGCGTACTTCCGGGGCCGGTACCGGCAGCTGGGGTGAACTGCGGATCATCCACGCGCGCGTGGATGCACCCCTGGGTGCGAGCATGACGACAACCGGGGCACCGATTCCCCACCGACCCGAGGGGCGTGCTCTGGGGGCGCGAGTCCGTGTCTTTCCGCCTGTCGGACGGTCGAGGGGCATCGCACCCGGGGTCCGGTCAGGCATTTTCAGCCCGTCCGGCGTTTGAGGACGAGGCCGTTAGGGGCTGTCCTAGTCGACAAGGGTGACGTCCTGCTCGGCCACCCGCGCGGCGTCCAGCACGATGTCGATGACCGCGATCCGGTCCCGTACGAAGGTGAAGGCCAGCGTCCGGTCCAGCCGCCCGTCGATGAACACGGCGAGCCCCGTGACACCGTCGACCAGCGCGGGCCGCGACACGGCCCCGAAGTGCCGGAAGCTGGACGCACCCTTGGCGACCGCCGCCGCCCCCGTGGTCACACCGACATCGGTGCGCGCGACGACGTCCGGGTCGAGCAACTCCACCAGGGCGTCGAAGTCACCCTCCCGCGCGGCCGCCAGAAACGCGTCCACGACCTCCCGCTGCCGCACCCGGCCGGCATCGTGCGCCTGGGCGCCCTGCACCCGGCGCCGCGCCCGACTGGCCAACTGCCGCGCCGCCTCAGGGCTCCGCCCCACGATCTCCGCGACCTCCTCGTACGACACCGCGAACAGGTCGTGCAGCACGAACGCCAGCCGCTCAGCAGGCGTCAGCGTCTCGAGTACGACGAGCAGCGCGACGCCCACGGAGTCGGCGAGGAGTGCGTCCTGCTCCGGGTCGGCGGCGAAGGCATCCGCCACGCGTGCGATGGCCGTACCGCTCTCCAACGGCTCCTCCGCCCGCGATTTGCGAGAGCGCAGCATGTCCAGACAGACCCGCCCGACCACCGTCGTGAGCCAGCCCCCGAGGTTGTCCACCCGCCGGGTGTCACTGCGGCTCAGCCGAAACCACGCCTCCTGCACCGCGTCATCTGCCTCGGCGCCGGAACCGAGCATTCGGTAGGCAACGGCCCGCAGATGACTCCGGTGTGATTCGAATCGCCGGGCAAGAAATTCCTTCTCCGCCGGAAGGTCGTTCGGAACTTCGCTTTCGCTCATCGCCACCGCTCCCCGCTCACAGGTCCGTTGTCGGCTCTCACTCACATGACGTACGGGGAGGCGGGGATGTGACAGCGGGATGCGCCAAAGGGCAAAGAACAAGGGACGTTCTACGAATAGCCGGGGACCTTTCCGCCCCAGTCGTTACGACCAGTCCCGCCCGGACCGCCCCCGCTTCGTATCGGAGCGCTGCTTCTTCTCCCGCAACCGCCGCTCATTGATCCCGCGCGGAATACGGGTCGGCCGGCGCGGCTTGGGCGGCGGTGCGCTGGCCTCGGCGAGAAGGGAGGCGAGCCGTACGGCGGCGGTCTCGCGGTTGCGCCACTGGGACCGGTGCTCGGAGGCACGGACGACTACGACCCCGTCGACGAGCCGGCCGGCGAGCCGCTCCAACGCCCGCGCCTTCCACACCTCGGGCAGCGCCTCGGTCCTCGCCAGGTCGAAGCGCAGCTCCACCTGCGAGTCACTGGTGTTGACGTGCTGCCCGCCGGGCCCCGACGACCGCGAGAAACGCCACATGAGCTCGGCCTCGGGGAGCGAGACGGAGCCGCGGATGAGGTAGGGACCGGACATGCCGTCCATGGTTGCGCAGCTGACCGGCACACGTCACGCGAATATCGTTCACCCGAAGTTCGGTAAAGAAAGTAAAGACACATGGAACCTTCGGTGCCCCTCTTGGCGTTGGTAGGGGTAGCTGTAGCTTCATGCCCGTACGACCCGTACCGGCCGCACCGCCGTACGCAAAACGAGGGAAAGGACTCCCAACCATGGCTGTAAGCCTGTCCAAGGGTGGCAACGTCTCGCTCACCAAGGAGGCTCCGGGCCTGACCGCCGTCACCGTGGGCCTCGGCTGGGACGTCCGCACCACCACGGGCACGGACTTCGACCTCGACGCCTCCGCGATCGCGGTCAACGCTCAGGGCAAGGTCTTCTCGGACGCCCACTTCGTCTTCTTCAACAACAAGCAGACCCCGGACAACACCATCGTCCACACCGGTGACAACCGCACCGGCGAGGGCGAGGGCGACGACGAGGCGATCAACGTCAACCTGGCGGGCCTCCCGGCCGACATCGACAAGATCGTCTTCCCGGTCTCCATCTACGACGCGGAGAACCGCTCGCAGAACTTCGGCCAGGTCCGCAACGCCTACATCCGCATCATCAACCAGGCCGGCGGCGCCGAGATCGCCCGCTACGACCTCTCGGAGGACGCGGCCACGGAGACGGCCATGGTCTTCGGCGAGCTCTACCGCAACGGCGCGGAGTGGAAGTTCCGCGCGGTGGGCCAGGGCTACGCCTCGGGCCTGGTGGGCATTGCGCAGGACTTCGGCGTGAACGTCTGACGCACACCGCACACGCACAGCGGTCCCGGGGCCCTCGGTCGACACCGAGGGCCCCGGCCGCACCTGCGTCCAGAGATCCCCCATCGGGTCGGTCGGATACGTAGGGGATGTCATCCACCTCGATCGGCACGACCCGAGCAGCAACTACGCCGTTCGTGGTGACGCCGATGGTCTCCGGCCTGCCGCGCTACCAGCCCATCGGCCGGTAGTACCCCAACACCGCCGCCAACTGCGCAAACCACTCCCCCAGCTGCGACCTCGGCTTCGCCTGCACCACGCACTCGTAGAACTGGCCGCTCGGCAGCACCACCGCCACCATCAGCGCCTTGCCGTTCGGGCTCGCCTTGTAGTGGATGCTGCCGATCTCCTGCCAGGAGAACTCGATGGCCGCACCGTGATCCTCGAAGGCAACCCCCGCGATGTCGACCACGACCGAGTTGTGGACGTCGACGGCCATGAACTCCGGCCCTTCGGCAGGCGGTTGGGGCGGAGTCGGGACCGGGGCATACGCACCCGGATGCGGGGCGGCGTACTGCGGTGGCGGCGGACCGAAGCCCGCCGGAGCCGTGGCCGGTGGGTGCGGCGGTGGGGGCGGTGGCTGCTGGCCGTACTGGGGCTGATGGCCGTACGGCGGCTGCGGCGGTGTCGTCATCGTCTTCCGTCCCCGGAATCGTGGTGTGGCTACCGGGAAATCTTCCCAAAGGTCAGCGCATGCTGCGGATACTGTCGCCCCATGCTCCTCGAACAGCTCACCCCGAAAGACGGCGCCCTCCCCGCCGAGCTGCTCACCGAGCTCACGGCCCTCTACGCCTCCAACCGCGAGTTCCACGCCCTCAGCGGCGACTTCCCGGACCCGGACGACATCCGGCCTGAGCAGGTGGCGACCGCGCTGGCGGACGAGTTCGTGAACCCGGACGTCGACGTCCTGCTCGCCCGCAGCGAAGGACGCCTGGTCGGAATCGCCATCACCCTCGCCCATCACCCCGACCAGGCCGACCCGGATCCGTGGATCGGGCTGCTGATGGTGGACGCGGACGTGCACGGTCGCGGCTACGGGCGCCGACTCGCCACTCTCGTCGAGGAACGTTTCCGAGCGAGCGGCCGGGACGCCGTACGCCTCGCCGTACTCGACAACAACCCCAAGGCCCTCACCTTCTGGACCACTCTCGGCTACGAGGTGATCGACCACCGCCTCGACCGCCAACTCGGCCGTCCCTGCGCGGTACTGCGGAAGGACCTTCACGCCCCGCCCGCATGAGCCGCAACCCGCCTGGCCGATCTCGAGCGGCAGGTGTGACGATCTGGCGCTCAACTGCGCTTGTCGAATGTGTAGTTGACCGGACCCCACCTGTCCGTATAGCGGATCTCCAGTAACGGCTTTCGGATACAAACACGTAAAGTCTTGACGGCGGTCTGTCAAACAGACCGGCTCGGATGACACCCTCTCCTCGCTCGCCGCAACTCTGTGCCCCACCTGTGCCATCTCTGTGCCTCAACCATGAGGCCGGCCCGAAGGAGACCGAGTGAGACAGCAGTTCCGTGCCGCCCGCACCACCCGCACCTCCCGCAAGACCGCACTCCGCACCGCCGCCCTGATCGGCTCGGCGGCGATGGTCGTGCTCGCCCTGCAGAACGGTGCCGCCACCGCGGCCCCCACCCATGACAGCGGCGCCACTGCCCTTCCCCTCAGCGCCTCGGCCCGCGCCGTCGCCATCAAGTCCGCCCAGGAGGCGGCCGGTTCGACCGCCCGGGAACTCGGGCTCGGCGCCCAGGAGAAGCTCGTCGTCCAGGACGTCGTCAAGGACGCCGACGGCACCGTCCACACCCGCTACCAGCGCACCTACGCCGGTCTGCCCGTCCTCGGCGGCGACCTGGTCACCCACGTGGCCAGGAGCGGCGCGCTGAAGGGTGTCTCGAAGGCGACCAAGGCGCGGATATCCGTGGCGTCGACGGACGCCTCCCTATCGGCCGCCGCCGCGAAGAAGTCCGCCCTCGCCGGGACCAGGGCCTCGACCGCCACCGCCCGCAAGGTCGTCTGGGCGGCCGGCGCCAAGCCCGTCCTCGCCTACGAGTCCGTCGTCAAGGGCGTGCAGCACGACGGCACCCCGAGCGAGCTGCACGTCATCACGGACGCCACCACGGGCAAGAAGATCTACGAGTACCAGGCCGTCGACACCGGCACGGGCACCAGCGAGTACAGCGGCACGGTCACCCTCGGCACCACGGCCTCCGCCTCCGGCGGCTACGACCTGATCGACGGCGGCCGCGGCGGCCACAAGACGTACGACCTGAACGGCGGCACGTCCGGCACCGGCACCCTCTTCCACGACGCGGACGACACCTGGGGCGACGGCACCCCGGCCAACCGCCAGACCGCCGGCGTCGACGCGGCGTACGGCGCCGCCGTCACCTGGGACTTCTACAAGTCGGCCTTCAACCGCAACGGCATCGCGGGCGACGGCAAGGCCGCCTACTCCCGGGTCCACTACGGCAACGCGTACGTCAACGCCTTCTGGAACGACAGCTGCTTCTGCATGACGTACGGCGACGGCTCGGGCAACACCCACCCACTGACCTCGCTCGACGTGGCCGGGCACGAGATGAGCCACGGGCTGACCGCGGCCACGGCCGGCCTCAAGTACAGCCGGGAGTCCGGCGGGCTCAACGAGGCCACCTCCGACATCTTCGGCACCTCGGTGGAGTTCTTCGCCAACAACTCCTCCGACCCGGGTGACTACCTCATCGGCGAGAAGATCGACATCAACGGCGACGGCAGCCCGCTGCGCTACATGGACAAGCCCAGCAAGGACGGCAGCTCGGCCGACTACTGGTCGCGCAACGTCGGCCGCCTCGACGTCCACAACTCGTCGGGCGTCGCGAACCACTTCTTCTACCTGCTGAGCGAGGGCAGCGGCGCGAAGACCATCAACGGGGTCTCCTACAACTCCCCGACATACGACGGCTCGACGGTCACCGGCATCGGCCGCGCCAAGGCCGACCAGATCTGGTACAAGGCCCTGACCACGTACTTCACCTCCTCGACCACCTACGCGGGCGCCCGCACCGCCACCCTCCAGGCGGCGAGCGACCTGTACGGCGCGGGCAGCGCGGAGTACAACGCGGTGGCCGCGGCCTGGAAGGCCGTCAACGTCAACTGACGTCCGCACACCGGGGCTTGATCTGCCGGACCGCCCGTTCCGTTACGGGTGGTCCGGCTTTCCCTCCCCGTACAGCCAGTCCTTCCAGATCTCCTTGAAGTCCTTGTCGGGTGCCTTCTTCTCTACGTACGCGGTGAAGTCGTCGGTGTCCGCGTTCCCGTGGCGGTGGGCGGCGGCCCAGCCCTGGATGATGTCGTAGAAGGTGTCGTCGCCGACGGTCTGCCGGATCTTGTGCAGGACCATCGCGCCGCGCTCGTAGACGAGGGGGTCGGAGATGTGCGCCGCACTGCTCGGCTTCGCCGGCGAGTAGGCCCAGATGTCCTTGTCGCCGTCCTTGTAGCGGGATTCGAAGGTCTGCTGGCAGGTGTCGCCGTCGTGGTCCTCGTCCCACAGCCACTCCGCGTACGTCGCGAAGCCCTCGTTGAGCCACATGTCCCGCCAGCTCTTCGGTGTGACGGAGTCGCCGTACCACTGGTGGGCGAGTTCGTGGACGAGGGTCCCGGTGTCGGGGGCGCCGGGGAAGACGGGACGGTTCTGGGTCTCCAGGGCGTACCCGGCGTCGTCCGGGCGGTCGACGATCGCTCCGGTGGAGGCGAAGGGGTACGGCCCGAAGTTGTACTCCTCCCAGTCGATGATCTCGGGGAGCTGCGCGAGCACCTTCCGGCTCGCCTTCGCCTGCGTCGGGTCGACGGCGACGTACACGGGCAGGTGCTTGCTGCCGATGGTGGACCGGCTGATGTCGTAGTGGCCGATGGCGAGGGTGGCGAGGTAGGTCGCCATCGGTTCGGCGGTGTGCCAGGTGTACGTCGTACGGCCCCCGCTGCTCGTCTGGCCCGTCAGCTCTCCGTTGGACACCGCCTGCAGGCCCTTCGGCACGGTGACGGCGAGGTCGTACGACGCCTTGTCGGAGGGGTGGTCGTTGCCCGGGAACCACGCCATGGAGCCGGTGGGTTCGCCGAGCGCGAGCGCGCCGTCGGCGGTGCGCAGCCAGCCCTCCTCGGACTCGTCGGGGTCGGTGATGGTCACCGGGCTGCCGGAGTAGCGGACGGTGACGCGGAAGGTCTCCTCGTCGCGGAGGTCGTCGTGCGGGCGGACGGTGAGCTCCTGCCCGGTGTGGTTCCAGCGGGCGCGTCTGCCCTCCACGGTGACCTCGTCGACGTGCAGCCCCTTGAGGTCGAGGTCGAAGGCGGAGAGGTCCTGGGTGGCGCGGGCGGTGATGGTCGCGGTGCCGGTGAGGCGGTGCCCGTCGGCGGGGTCGTAGGCGAGCTTCAGGTCGTAGTGGCCGACGTCGTATCCGCCGTTGCCCGCCTTCGGGAAGTACGGGTCACGCAGGCCGGAGCCGCCCGGTGTGCCGTGGACACCGCCGCACGCGGTCAGGGCCGGGGCCAGGAGAACGGCGAGGGCGCAGAGGACTGCGGGGGCTCGGCGGACCATGGGTGCGCGGCGGGCCGCGGGGACAAAGGGTACGGGTCTGGGCACGCCGATGATCCTATGGCGGCGTGACACCATCTCGTACGTGCTCGACATCGGCTATGCCCTCTCCAACCGTTTCCCGGACCCTCCGCAGACGGACTACCGCCGCGCGGACGTCCACGCCCTGCGGCACGACCTGTTCTGCGGTGACGTTTATCTCGCCGACACCAAGGCGGACCGGGAGCTGTCCACAGCCTGGGGATGGGTGCCGGTGCTGGACTTCGCGTGGGCGCTGTGCGACATCGTGGAGCGGATCGACCGCGACCCGGCGGGCTCCCGCGCGTCCCGGCCCCAGCGCGCGGAGCTCGACTTCACCGAGTCGACCGACCGCATGCTCTTTGAGCGGCGCTTCGGGTGGGTGGATGTGGAGGCCGACTGGATGCCGGCGGAGGATCCGCCGCTCTCCTTTTCCCACAGTGAGCTGCGGCGGGAGGCGCGGGACTTTCTGCACGATCTGATTGCCGACCTGGTCGACCTTCATGAGGACCTTGGGGAGAACCCGGCGATCTGGACGTTGCAGGCGCGGTTTCCCCGGTTGCCGTGAGCCGGCGTGACCGTCCTGGGGGCTGCCGCCCCCCAGACCCCCGCTTCGGCCTGAACGGCCTCGTCCTCAAACGCCGGACGGGCTGAAAGGACCGCCCCGGCACCGAGAAGTCCCCCTCACCCCTCCACCCGAATCCCCATCTCCGCAGCCAGCACCGGCGCCAGATCCATCAGTTGCCCCGGACTGATCACCGCCCCCGACAGCCGGTCCACCCCCCGCGCGATGCCGAGTTCGGCCGCCGCTCTCAGGTCCACGTCCTTCAGGGTCGCCGCGGTGAGGTCCGCCTCCTTCAGGACGCAGTCCACGAACTCCACGCGCTCGAGCCGGGCGCCCCCGAAGTCCGGCTCCACCAGTACGCAGCTCTCGAAGACGACGTCCTTGAGCCGGGCCGCGCGCAGGTTCAGGTAGTCGATCTTGCCGCCGCGGATCACCACCCGCTCCAGGACCGCCCCGTGCAGCTGCACCCCGCCGAGGCGGGCGTCGACCAGCTCGACGTCGCGCAGGGTGGCTTCCGCGAGGTTCGTACCGACCCCGCGCGGCCCCGTCAGGACCGAGTCCAGGATGCGGGCGTGCTGCAGCCCCGTCTCGTCCAGCGCGCACCCCGTCAGTGCGCAGTCCATGAAGCGGGCGCCGCCGCCGTCCTGCCCGGCGAGGTCCACTTCCCGGAACTCCAGCCCGTCGTAGTCCCCGTCCGGCTCCAACTCCCCGCCCCCGAACGGCTCCAGCGCGGGCAGCCGCACCTCCGGCCGCCGCGCCGCCTTCACCGCCGTACCGCTGGAACCGCCCATCCCGCCCGCCTCTCTCCTCGCCATGCCCCCATGGTGCACTCCGCCACTGACAACGACCCTGACCAGGCAGAACGCCATCCATGTCACATTCCGGGGGCCCAATTCGTCGTATGCACGGAAAGGCGGACCCGAAACGAGGGAGACCCGGACCCATGCACCGCATCACCGTCATCGGCGGCGGATTCGCCGGACTGACCGCGGCCGTCACCGCTGCCGAGGCCGGCGCCAAGGTGACCGTCTTCGAAGCCCACCACACCCTCGGCGGGCGAGCCCGGACCGCCGAGGGCCCGTACCGTACGAACGACGGACCGCACGCCCTCTACAGCGGCGGCCCGCACTGGACCTGGCTCAGGCAGCGGAACCTGATCGGACCGCTCGCCCCGATCCCGCCCCTGGAGGCGGCCCGGCTCCGGCTCCGCCACCAGGGCGGCCTGCGCCGCACGCCCCCCTTCGCGATGCTCAAGCTGCTGCGCCCCGGCCTCCAACAGGCGCCGGTCGACGTCGACTTCATGACCTGGGCCACCGGCATCGCGGGCGAGGAGGCGGCCCGCGCCGCCGCCCACTACTCCGCCGTAGCCCTCTTCCATCACGACCCCGGCGCCCTGTCGGCCGCGTTCGTGCAGGAGCGGCTGCGCCGTGCCACCAAGCTGCCGCCCGAGGCGCACTATCCGCGCGGCGGCTGGGCGACCGTCATCGACCGGATGGCCGCCCGGGCATGGAACCTGGGGGTGCGGATGGAGACCCTGTCCCGCGTCGACTCCCTCGACGCCCTTCCTGCGGCCGGCGGCCCGGTCGTCGTCGCCACCTCCCTCGACGCCGCCCGCCGGCTGCTGAAGGACGACTCCCTGACCTGGACGAGCGGTCGCACGACGCTCGTCGATCTCGCCGTGCGGACCCGGCGCGGGGACGCCTTCGCCGTGTGCGACCTCGACTCCCCGGGGTGGCTGGAGAGGTTCACGGCGCAGGACCGCTCGCTCGCCCCGGCCGGCGAGCAGCTCATCCAGGGCCAGCTCCCCATCGCCCCGCACGAGACGAGGGCCGACGGTGTCGCCCGTGCCGAGGAACTCCTCGACCTGGCCTTCGAGGGATGGCGCGAACGCGTCACCTGGCGGCGCGAGGCCGTCGCGAACGGCCGTACCGGCGCCGTCGACCTACCGGGCACCAGCTGGCGCGACCGCCCGGCCATCGACCGCGGTGACGGCGTGTACCTGGCGGGCGACCAGGTCGCGGCTCCCGGCGTGCTCTCGGAGGTCTCCTTCAACAGCGCCCTCTCCGCGGTGTCACTGGCGCTCGGCCGCCGGTCCGCCGGCCCCCTTGACCTCAAGCACGCTTGAGGTTGAAGGCTGGGTTCCCTGACAAGCAACCGATGGGGGATTGCACCATGCACGCCATCCGGCTCCATGCCTTCGGTCCGGCCGAGAACCTCAGCTACGAGGAGGTGGCGGACCCGCTGCCGGGTCCGGGCCAGGTCCGTATCGCCGTGGCCGCGGCGGGAGTGCACCTGCTCGACACCGCCCTCCGGGAGGGCGAGCAGGGGCCGCTGCCCGAGCCGATCCGGCTGCCCACCGTCCCGGGCCGCGAGGTGGCCGGTGTCGTCGAGTCGCTGGGCGAGGGCGTGGCCGGGCTGTGGCTCGGCAGGCGTGTGGTCGCCCACCTCGGATTCGCCCCGGGGGGCTACGCCGAGCTGGCCGTCACCGACGTCGACCGCGTGCACGAGATCCCCGCGAACCTGGACTTCGCCGCGGCCGTCGCCATGATCGGAACAGGGCGTACGGCGATGGGGATCGTGCAGTTCGCCGAGTTCGGCCCGGACGCCGTGGCCGTGATCCCGGCCGCCGCGGGCGGCCTCGGCACCCTGCTCGTGCAGTACGCGAAGAACGCCGGCGCCACCGTCGTAGGCCTCGCGGGCGGCCCGGAGAAGACGGCACGCGTGGCGGCGGGCGGCGCCGACCTCGCCGTCGACTACAAGCAACCGGGATGGCCGGACAAGGTCCGCGCCCATCTCGGCGGACGCGCCGCCACCGTCGTCCTCGACGGCGTGGGCGGCGAGGTCGCCCGCCACTGCACCCAGCTGCTCGGCCCCGGCGGAAGACACCTCGTCTTCGGCTGGTCGGCCGCGGGCGTCCGCGGCGGCGGGCCCCACCTCGTGGACGGCGTCTCCGAACAGGTCCTCGGCCCCGTGATGATGCGGAAGGCCGGCGGCCCCAACCCCGTACAGACCCTGGAACTGCGCGCTCTCGCCGAAGCAGCCGCGGGCAGGCTGACCCCCGCCGTGCAGCGCTTCCCGCTCGCCGAGGCGGCGGCCGCGCACCGTGCGCTCGAAACGCGCAAAACGACCGGAAAGGTGGTACTGGAGCCATGACCAGGAAGAGCGCATCCGAAGGTGCGATACGGCCCGATTCATGGTCTTCTGACCAGATGAGCGTCACCCGATCAGGCGAAGCCACCCCTCCCGTGGACGCCGACCCCCGCCGCTGGTGGGGCCTGGTGATCATCGCGCTCGCACAGCTCATGGTCGTCCTCGACGCGACCATCGTGAACATCGCGCTCCCGTCCGCACAGCGCGACCTGGGCATGTCCGACGGCAACCGCCAGTGGGTGATCACCGCCTACACCCTGGCCTTCGGCGGACTGCTGCTGCTCGGCGGCCGCATCGCGGACCTGGTGGGCCGCAAGCGGACGTTCGTCTTCGGGCTGATCGGCTTCGCCGCCGCCTCCGCGCTCGGCGGCGCCGCCACCAGTTCCGGCATGCTCTTCGGCGCCCGCGCGCTCCAGGGAGCCTTCGCCGCCGTCCTCGCGCCCTCCGCGCTGTCCCTGCTCACCACGACGTTCACCGATCCCAAGGAACGCGGAAAGGCCTTCGGCATCTACGGCGCCCTGGCCGGCAGCGGATCGGCGATCGGCTTCATCGTCGGCGGTCTGCTCACCGAGTACCTGGACTGGCGCTGGTGCCTGTACGTCAACGTGCCCATCGCGATCATCGCCGTCTTCGGCGCCTTCGCGCTGCTGCACGACCGTCCCGGCCGCCAGGACGCCCGCCTCGACGTGCCGGGTGCGGTGCTGGGCTGCGGCGGACTGGTCGCGATCGTCTACGGCTTCAGCGAGGCCGAGCCGAGGGGCTGGACCGACCCCCTGGTGCTGGCGCTGTTCGCGGGCGGCGTCGCACTCCTCGTGGCCTTCGTGTGGTGGCAGAACCGGGCCCCGATGCCCCTGCTCCCGCTGCACATCGTCAAGGACCGCAACCGTGCGGGCTGCTTCCTGACCATGATGCTCGCCGTCATCGGCATGTTCGGGCTGTTCCTGTTCATGACCTACTACCTGCAGGTGGTGCTCGGCTACTCGCCGGTGAAGACCGGTCTGGCCTATCTGCCGCTGACCGCCGCGATCATCACCGGCTCCACGCAGATCTCCGCCCGGCTGCTGCAACGCGTGGCGCCGCGCATGCTGATGGTCCCCGGCATGGTCCTCGCGTCCGGCGGCATGATGCTCCTGACCCGGATGACCACGCACTCGTCGTACGCGACCGAGATCCTGCCCGGTCTGATCCTGATGGGCCTCGGCATGGGCCTGACCTTCATGCCGGTCTTCGCCACCGCGACCGCGGGCGTCGCCCCGCACGACTCCGGTGTGACCTCGGCGACCGTCAACACCTCGCAGCAGGTGGGCGGTTCGATCGGTACGGCCCTGCTGAACACGATCGCCACCACCAGCAGCACGGCGTACATCGCCGCCCACCTGCACAACCCCGCGCAGAAGGCCCTGATCGCCAAGGAGGGCGTCGTGCACGGCTACACGGTCGCCATCTGGTGGGCCGCCGGGATCATGCTGCTGGCCGGCCTGGTCGCGGGCCTGATGGTCACGGTGAAGGCCCCGAAGCACGGGGCACCCGCCGAGCAGCCGGTGCCGGAGCCGGCCGTATAGGGGGCACAAGGACGGGGAGGGGCCGCACGGACCGCGGGCCCCTCCCCTCTCCCCCCTTCAGGGCGGTCGCTCAGCCGCTCACCGCAATCGCCGTACGTCGATCGCCCAGATCCCGCGCCCGTGCGTGGCCGCGTACAGCCGCCCGTCCGGGCCGGTCCGCAGCTGGAGCACCGCGGTGGTGGGCAGGTTGTCGCCGGCCACCTTCCAGCCCTTCGAGCCCGGTGTCCTCACCAGCACCCCGAGATCCGTGCCCAGCGCGATCGTGCCGCCCTTCAGCAGGGCCACCGAGTTGGCCGGTACGTCGGGCAGGTTCCCGGAGACGTCCTTCCAGGTGACCCCGCCGTCCCGGGTCTCGAAGAGGTGCCCGACACCCGCGCCCGGACCCTCCGTCCACTTCCGTGAGAAGCCGTTGACGGCGAGCAGGACGTGGTCGGAGTTCGCAGGGTCGATCGCCAGACCCGAGAGATAGCGGTTCGGGACGGTCCCGTCGACCGGCAGACTCAGCTGGTGCCAGCCGGTGCCGTCGGCGTTGCCGACCGCGATGCCGCGCGTGAAGCCCTGGTTGTTGCAGGGCCCGCACCAGGCGGCGTACACCTTGCCGCCGGAGGAGGCCACCGCCGTGGCCGTGTGCCCCGCGCCCAGGTCGAACGCGCCGAGCCACTCGCTGCCGCTGCGGATCGCGTACCCCTTGGTGTTGATCCACACATGCCGGCCGCCCGCGACCCAGACGTTCGGGTCCTTGATGTCGGCGTTCAGCGGGGCGATGAAGCGTGCCTCGCCGGTCGCGTTGTCGGGCGGGGCGACGGAGTACGTGGTCGCCTTCGACGGGTCGGTGACCCAACCACCGTCATTCACCGCACAGTTGTTGGTGACGGAGACCGCCAGGTAGACGTACTCCTGGGCGATGTTGCACCCGTTCGCCGGGTCGGTGATCGTGTCGCCGCCGTCGCCGCCGAAGTTGGAGCCCATCACGCGGTCGCCGGCCCGCAGCTCGGACTGGCCGTTGTCCTGGAGGCCGCCGGTGATCGCGAGGCCCCGCCCGGCCGGATCGGCTCCCACGCCCACCGAGTAGTACTGCAGGGCGTCCATCGTGCCGTCGTTCAGGGAGGTCCAGTCGGTCGCGTGGCCGGAGGCGTCGGCGCTGCCGTTCAGCGGCCGCCGGAAGGTGCCGCCGTCGTCGCCGACGATCACGTACGGCGCGCCGCCGTTGCTGCCGATCGCCACGGAGTGCTGGTCGGCGTGGACGGTCTGGTGGCAGTCACCGGTCTGCTTGCCCGGGTCGATGGACCAGCAGGGGAAACCGAAGTTCCAGTACGGGCCGGGCACCGACCAGGACTTTCCGCCGTCCTTGGTCTCGAAGACCTCCTCAAGACCGGCGTACACATGGTCCGGGTTCTTCGGGTCGACGGTGAGGAACTGGTCGTACCAGGCCTGGATGCCGGGCTGGTATCCGTCGCCGGTGAGCGCGGAGCCGGAGTCCCGCAGCTGCTTGTAGTCGGCGATCCTCGTCCACGGACCGGTCGGCGAACCGGACTTGGAGACGAAGATGCCCGCAAGGCCGCTGTCCGGGTTCTCCGCGGTCTCCTCGGGCGACTGGTCGATGGCGTAGTACCGCGAGCCGTCCGCGCTGCGCGCGAAGGTCACGTTGCCGACGTCCTCGGCGTTGCTCGGCAGGTCCCCGAGACCGGTCAGCCGCTGCCAGCTGCCGCCGGACCTGGCGTAGAACCCGTTGTAGGTGTCCCCGCCGCGCCAGCCGACGGCCAGCACGACCTTGGCCGGGTCCTTCGGGTCGATCGCGATGTCACTGGTGATGTTCTTGTACGCGGCCGACGGGTCGCTCGCCTTCGGACCACCGGGCAGATAGTCCGGGTTGGGTGCGAACTCCAGCTTCCAGTGGCCCCCCAGCGTCTTCGTGGAGTGGCTCCACACGCCCTCGGTGGTCGCGGCCCACACCTTGCCACCGCCGAACCGCAGGGCGTTGATGGACGTCGACTCCAGCTCGTCGCCGCCGACCCGGTCGTCCGGGCTGAAGCTGCCCTTGCGCGGATCGGCGAGGACGTACACGCCGGTCCCCAGGAAGGAGGTCGCGCTGGTGTTGGCCTCACCCGTGGCGTACCAGAGCCGCCCCAGGCCGTCGAGCTGCAGATCGCCCGTCGACAGCGCGGGCAGCCCGTCGGAGATGTTCGTCCAGTGACCGCCACCGGTACGCGAGCGGAAGACCCCGCCGTTGGCGGAACCGGCGTACACATACCCGTGCCGGTCGGCCGCGAGCCCGGTTACCCGGCCGGTCACCTTCCCGGCCCCGCCGCTGGAGTTGGAGTTGATGTCCCGGTACCGCGGGTCGTCGGCGTCGTAGGGAAGCCGCGTGAGATCGCTCCAGCTCCCCTTGGTGTGCGGCAGATCCACCAGAGCGTCGTACGCCGCCCCGTACGCCCCCGGTGCCACGATCCCCGGCGAGGTGCGCGCCTCGGCGTACTGGTCCGCCTGTTCGGCCTCCTCCTGTGCCTCTCCCCCGTCATCGTCGTCCCCCGCCTGCGCGAAAGCCGACAGGCCCTTCTGCTGCTGATGCAGAAGGGCCTGTCTGTGAAGTTCCCGCAGTCCGAAGGGGGCGCTGCCACCATTCGACGCCTGCGCCTGAGTGACTGTCAGGCCCAGCGCGGCAGTGGTGGCGAGCACCGCCCATACTCGTCTTCTTCGCCAGCCTTTGGCTGCCATGAAGTGCCCTCCCCTGGGAGCAGTGGCGTACATGACACGAGCTGGCCAACAGCTTTGACGGCAAGGCAGTTCTGAGAGATCCCCTAGAGTGCAATCAGATGGCAAAAAATCGTCAGTGCCGCCCCGCCACCCGGTCCGCGAACTGCGCCAGCTTCGACGACTCGGCGCTGTACGTGGCGCGTTCCCGCCGGTCCGCGGCCCGGTAGGTGGCGTACATCGCCTGCACCCCGAGCCACCGCAACGGCTCCGGCTCCCACTTGCGCACCTTGTGCCCGACCCACGGCAGATCGGTCAGCTCGGTCCGGCCGCCCTGCCCCGAGTCGAACTGCACCAGGTCCCTGAGCGTCCGCGCCGCGAGATTCGTGGTGGCCACCCCCGACCCGACATAGCCGCCCGCCCAGCCGAGCCCCGTCGACCGGTCCAGGGTCACCGTGGCGCACCAGTCCCGCGGCACCCCGAGCACCCCCGACCAGGCATGCTCGATCCCCACCCCCGCCAGCGAGGGGAAGAACCGCACCAGGATCTCCCGCAGCGCCTCGACCGTCTCCGTCTGCGTCCGCCCGTCGTTGTCGGTCCTCGACCCGAAGCGGTACGGCACTCCGCGCCCGCCGAGCGCGATCCGCCCGTCGGCGGTCCGCTGCGCGTACATGTACGCGTGCGCCATGTCCCCGAGCGTCTCCAGCCCGTCCCAGCCCACCGACTCCCACTGCTCGGCGGTGAGCGGCTCGGTCGCGATCATCGAGGAGTTCATGGGCAGCCAGGTGCGCCGCTGCCCCTTCAGGCCGGCGGTGAACCCCTCCGTGCAGCGCAGGACATAGGGCGCCCGGACCGTCCCGTACGGCGTTACCGCGTGCTTCGGCCGGATCTCCGCCACCGGCGTCAGCTCGTGGATCGTCACCCCGAGCGCCTCGACGGCGGCCGCCAGCCCCTTCACCAGCTTCACCGGGTGCAGCCGCGCCCCGTGCGGGGTCCAGGTCGACCCGACCGCGTCCGCGACCCGGATCCGCTCGGCGGTCTCCCCGGCCCCGTACAGCTCACGGTCCTTCTCCCCGTACGACAGCTCCCGCTCGTGAAAGGCCTTGAGCCGCGCCAACTGGGCCGGCGTGGTGGCGACTTCCAGCACCCCGCCCTTGTGGACATCGGCCTCGATGCCTTCCGCTTCCGCCACCCGGACGACCTCGTCCACGGTCTCGTTCATGGCCTTCTGCAGCCGTACGGCGGCCTCGCGCCCGTGCAGCTTCGCGTACCGGTCGCGCCCGGCGATCCCGTTGTACAGCCAGCCGCCGTTGCGCCCGGAGGCCCCGTACCCGCAGAACTTCTGCTCCAGGACGGTGATCCGGAGGAAGGGCACCGCCTTCTTCAGGTAGTACGCGGTCCACAGCCCGGTGTACCCGCCCCCGACGATCACGACGTCGGCGGACGCGTCACCGCCGAGCGGCTCCCGCACCGCCGGGAAACCGTCGTCCGCGTACCAGTACGAGATTCCACCGTTCACGACACTGCTCACCGAGCTGCTCATGGCCGGAAAGCTAACCCCTCAGGGCGGAAACTGTCTCCCTCGGATCCCAGGCCTTCCCCCGCCCCCTGACCAGCGGATAACACGCCAACCCGATCAGTACCGACACAAAATGCCCGAAGTCGGTGAAGGTCGGCGAGTCCGCGAGCGGAGCCCCGTACACGAAGAACACACCCGCCAGATACAGATACCGCCACGGCGCCGCGATCCGGTACGCCAGCACCCCCACCACCCCGGCCAGCGCATAACTCACCCCGATGTCCAGCGTGTTGACGGCCGAGTGCGCCACCATCCCGTCCCGCACCGCCTTCAGCAACGCGCCCTCGCTGATCAGCGTCGCCAGCACATGCGCGGCCACGCACACCATCAGCCACCGCAGCGTCCCCAGCCACCGCTCGGCCTGCGCATGGAAGACGGTGTACTGGAACGCGGTGTAGAGGAAGGCATACGGAAACCAGTCACCACCGTCGATCCACATGGCACTCTGCACGAGCACCCGCCCCGGGTCGTTCGACAGCTCATGGATGTTCGTGGACCGCTGCCGCAGGAACTCTTGCTCGAACTGCGGAGACATGTGGTGCAGGGCGACGGTCGTGACGAACAGGATCGCCAGCCAGACATACGTGCCGGGCGCGCTGCAGACGTAGGCCCACACGCGCTGCCCGATCCCCCGGTCGATTCGCATGAGGCGATTCACGCACGTAAGTATCGTCGCAAGGGTGATCGACATTCCGGCTGAGCTGATCGCCCGGCACGAGGAATACGGCGGGGAGGCGGGACGCGCCTTCATCGCGGGGCTTCCGGAACGGGCCGAGCGGTTCCTGGACCTCTGGCGGCTGCGACTGGACGGTCCCTCGATGCACGGCCGGTGCGCGCTGGTCCTGCCGGTGCTGCGGGCCGACGGTTCATCAGCCGCGCTCAAGCTCCAGGACCTCGACGACGAGACCGCCGGAGAGCCGGTCGCCCTGCGGGCCTGGAACGGTGAGGGGGCCGTCCGGCTCCTGGAGTCCAACGCCGAAACGGGCACCCTGCTGCTCGAACGGCTCGATCCGACACAGCGGTTGGCCGACCTGCCGGACTCACGCGAGGCGACACTGGTCGTCGCCCGTCTGCTGGCCCGGCTGACCTCGGCTCCCGCCCCGACCGGGCTGCGGCACCTCGGCGACATCACGACCGTACTGCTGGAACGGACCTCGGCGGCCCTGCCCCGTCTCCCCCGGGCGGACGTGCGGCGACTGCTCGAGGACTGCGCGGCTGCGGTGCGCGAGGTCGCCGACGACCCCGGCGACCGGCTCCTCCACTGGGACCTGCATGTCGAGAACGTGCTCGGCTCCGACCGCGCCCCATGGCTCGCCATCGACCCCAAGCCACTCGCGGGCGACCCGGGCTTCGACCTCTTCCCCACGCTGTGGAACCGCTTCGACGCGGAGGAGGTGCGGTGGCGCTTCGACGCCATGACGGACGCCCTCGGACTGGACCGGGACCGGGCACGCGCCTGGACCCTGGGCCGGGTGCTCCAGAACTCGGTCTGGCAGATCGAGGAGGGCCGCCCGCCCCTACCGGCCCACCTGGAAATCGCCCGGCGTCTGACCAGCGCCCCTTGAGCGGCCCGGGACTGTGCCGACCTGAGGCCCCGGCGCCCCGGCGGGGCGTAATCTCACGGAGTGATCCGCACAGCAACCCCCGCCGACATCCCCCTCATCCACAGCCTGATCCTCGAACTGGCCACCTACGAGAAGGCCCCGCACGAGGCGAGGGCCACCGAGGCCCAACTCCACGAGGCCCTCTTCGGCGACCGCCCCGCCGCCTACGCCCACATCGCTGCCGACGACACCACCGGCGCACCCGTGGGCTTCGCCCTGTGGTTCCTCAACTTCTCCACCTGGCGCGGCGTCCACGGCATCTACCTGGAGGACCTCTACGTCCGCCCCACCGCACGAGGCGCCGGCCACGGCAAAGCCCTCCTGACCGAACTGGCCCGCATCTGCACGGAACGCGGCTACGAGCGCCTCGAATGGTCCGTCCTGAACTGGAACACCCCGGCCATCGCCTTCTACGAGTCCCTCGGTGCCCGCCCGCAGGACGAGTGGACGGTGTACCGGCTGACGGACGACGCGCTCAGGAAGCTGGCCGACCGCAGCAGCTGACGCCGGGAAGTGCAAAAGCCCAGGCCGGATTGCTCCTGACCTGGGCGAGAAGCGGTAGCGCGGCTGCTCAGAGGGCCTTGCTGTTGCAGCCCATGTCCGAACCGAGGTGGGCGGGCTGGGCACCCGGGTCGCCTTCGCCGTTGAGCGCGCCGCCCAGCAGACCGTTGAGGGCACCAAGGTTGCCGATGACGTCGACGTTCATGTCGTGCGAGCGGCACTCGATGTCCTGCATGACGTCGATGTCGTGCCCCGGCTCGCCGTGTGCGAAGGCCGGGCCGACCCCGAAGGCGCCGATGCTGCCGAGGACAGCGGCGCCCACGATGGCGACCTTCTGAAGCTTGCGCATTTCTTCTCCATTGATCGAGCGGAAGTGATCTGCAGCAGATCGAGTTGGGACGATGGACGACTACCGGGAGGCCATCAGCCGAGTCGGGGCAGACCCAGGTTCCCGACGGGAGGAGCCGCAACCTGTCCGAGACCGAGCCCGGGCACCTGCGGTGCCGCGCTGGCGGGCGAGACCAGCGGGTCGATGAGCGGGTTCACCTGCGGGTTCACCTGCGGGTTCACCTGGGGGGCCACATGCGGCGCGGGCTCCGGGTTGAAGACCTGGGGCATCGCGACCTGCGGGGCGACCTTCGGCATGACCTCGGGCGAGGACTGCGGGGCGACCTGCGGCTGAACCAGCGGCTGCTGCTGAGGAACGGACTGCGCGGCGGGCGCCGGCGCACCGGCCTGCGCACCACCCACCGAAGAGGCGACGGCGGTGGCCTGGCTCGGCTGCGGCGCGGCCTGCGGGGCCGGCGCCTGGGGCACGTACTGCGGCGCCGGCTGGGAGTACGACTGCGGGCCACCGGACTGCGCGGTGCTGTCCGCGGTGGAGGCGGCAACGGCCCGCACGGGAGCGCTCTGCGGGGGTGCCGGGTAGTACTGGGGAGCCGGGGCCGCGTAGTACTGCGGGGGCGGTGCCGGGGCCGGGTAGTACGCGGGCGCCGGGGCCGCGTACTGCGGCGCCGGGTAGTACGCGGGCGCCGGGGCCGGGTAGTAGGGAGCAGCCGGAGCGCCACCCGGGTACCCGGGGTAGGCGTCGGCATGGCTGACGCCGGCGCCAATGGCGGACAGACCGCCGGCCGCTGCTACGACGAGCGCGGCCTTGTGAATCTTTCGCATGGAACCCTCGGCCCTTCAATACCTGTGCAGGGAAATCCGTTGTATTCAGTGCTGTGTTGCGTGCGCTCAGTCTGATGTTCACGCCGGAGCCGACAGCGGATCCCCTTGCCCCTCTCACCGGTTCATGGTCGCTGCCCTCTCCTTGCTGGCAACGACATTTGCTTCCGCTCGGTCACGGGATCGAGAATTCCGTCACCCATTTGGAATTGATCAGATAACCGGCTCACCGGGGGCGAATGGGTGACTGCTCCCCGACTCCCGTGACTGGCTTCGCACTTGCTTCGTTCCCCACGGGGACAGAGCGAAGATCCATCACCCACCGCAGCCGCCCAGGTCAGCAAGAACAGCCACAACTCCACTGGCTCATCTGCTATTTCAGCACGTTCCATGCCAGGTCAATGAAGGGCCGAAGGTTCCATGCGCAAGTTCCAGCACGTCGCGCTCGTCGTAGCAGCGGCAGGCGGTCTGTCCGCCATCGGCGTCGGCCCCAGCGTCGCCGCCTCTCCTGTCGCCTACGGCAACAGCGCCCCGCCCCCGGGCCCCGCCATGGCCGGCGCCTTCACCGCCACCCAGGCCACCGCCCACGCCTCCGGCGGTCCCGTCCAGCGGCAGGCGGCCCCGGCGCAGCCCGCCGAGGTTGCCCCGCAGGTCAATCCGCAGGTCAACCCGCAGTTCAACCCGCACATCGGCTCCCCGGCGGCCCCGACGCAGTCGGGCGGCAACGCCGACCAGTTCAACCTCTTCCGCCCCGCCCAGGAGTGCAGCCCGCAGTCCGTGCTCAACGCGAACCTCCCGGTCGCCGTGCTCGCCGCCGCCGAGACCAAGGGCGTCGCCTGCACCCAGGCCAACAGCCAGGCGAACGCCCTCGCCAAGGCCCACTAGGGGCGGCGGAGACCACCGGGATCGCCGGACGACTTCAGGGAGCTGCCGCAACAAGATCACAGGACACGGCGCGTCGCTAGGTGATTGTCGGTTATTTCCTATTATTCTCCGTAACTGTAAGAAGTCGATCTGTTACGGATCGCACCCACTCACTCCACCGGAGATGACATGCACCAGCTTCGCAAGGCTGCCGTCCTGGTCGCCGCCCTCAGCACCGTCGGACTCCTCGGTGCCGGCACCGCTCAGGCCCACGACGACGGGGGGAAGGGCGGCAAGGGCGGCGACAAGTTCAACGTGCTGCAGAGCTCCAACTGCAAGTCGCACGACCTGAACGTCGACGTCCTCGGCCAGGTCGGCATCCTCAACGGCCTGCTCGGCAACGCGCTCAACGGCGAGGGCAACGCCGGAGGCCAGGACACCCACATCGGCTCGAGCATGGGCTGCAACAACAGCGCCTTCTAGTCGAATGACGGCCGCATAGACGGCCGAGAGCGGGAAGCAGGTCCCGGCACCGAGCTCCAGACTCGGTGCCGGGGCCCCCTTTTTTTGTCACGGCAACGGCATTTCCGGACATCGACCAGGGCAGTGAGGCTCATCCCGAATTCGGCGCGCCGCACAGCCTTTTACGGGTATTTCTTATTAGCCTCCGTAACTGCACGAAGTCGATCCGTCACGGATCGCATCCACTTCACTCCACCGGAGATGTCATGCACAAGCTTCGCAAGGCTGCCGTCCTGGTCGCTGCCCTCAGCAGCGTCGGACTCCTGAGCGCCGGCGCCGCCCACGCCGATCAGGGCGGCTTCGGCTCGGGCGAAGGCGGCCATCGCGGCGGTGGCGTCAACGTTCTGCAGAGCACCACCTGTCGTTCGCACGACGCCAACGTCGACGTCCTCGGTCAGGTCGGCATCCTCAACGGTGTTGCGGGCAACCTGCTGAACGGCGAGGGCAACCCGGGCGCCCAGGACACCCAGCTGGGCTCGAACATGGGCTGCAACAACAGCGTCGGCAAGTAGGTCGGCAAGTCGGAACAGTCCCTGGTGCCCCGGCCGTTCGGCCGGGGCACCAGGGCTTTCACGCGTCCGGAACGCCGAAATGCCGGATCGGGAGCGGCCCCGGTCCGGCACTCGTCGAGCGCGCCTCAGAAATCGAAGTGCGGTGTCGTGACATGGGGCGTCTTGATGTACGGCGTCTTGATGTGCGGCGCCTTGAAGTGGGGCCGCTTGAACCCCTTGGGCGTCGGCGCCTTGTTGGTGCAGTCCACCACCGCCCCGACATGCGTCGACCCGTTGTTGAGCATGCCGTCCTCGGGCAGCACCAGACGCGGCCGCGCCGTCGTCGAGCAGCTCTGCGACTGCTTGACGACAAAGGTGCCGTGCTTGTCCTTGTGGACACTCTCGGTCTTGTGCACGCAGGTGGTTTCCCCTGCGGCGTTGGTCTTGCAGTCGCGCGGGTTCTCATCCGCCTGCGCGTGCACGGCTCCGACGCAGATCACGGCGAGACTTCCGAGAATCCCCGAGACGGTTGCGATTTTCTGCCGACTGAACATGCGCTGTGTTCCTTTGATCGAGATACCGGCACAGCCCGGACGCGCACCCTGATGGGTTTGCCGCGCGTCCGGGCTGCCTTTGCCGTTGAGGGTTTTGTTCAGGTCGTTGCGCCAGGGGCTTCTTTACCTGGAGCCGTACGGGGTGGCGTACTGCGGGGCGTACTGCGGCGCCTGCTGGGGCGCGGCGTACTGGGGCGCGTACTGCGGCGCGGCGATGTACTGGGGGGCGATGTACTGGGGCACGAAGTACTGGGGCGCCGGCTGGGGCGCGGCCATCGGGGCGGCCTGCGGCGCGGCGGGCGGCGCGAAGTTGACGTTCATCGGCGCGAAGTACGGAGCGGCCTGCGGGGCACCGTACGGAGCCGCCTGCGGGGCGTCGTGCGGAGCCCACCCCCCGCCGCCGCCGTAGGCCACGGCGTTGGCCTGCGAGGAAGCCACCGCGGTGGCCCCGCCGCCCCAGCCGTCGGTGGCGCTGCTGACGCCGGCCCCGAGGGCGGAGAGCCCCGCGACCGCTGCAATTACTGCCGCGGCGCGCTGAAACTTGCGCATGATTAGACCCTTTCCTAGCTGGGCGGGAAGCCCTGGCTCGACTACTTAATGTGAGCATATACACACGAAACGTAGTCATTTGGGATCTTGGGCCCTTCTGTGCACCGTGTCGGCTTATGCCAAAGCAGCCTTCCGCCCGCTCGGCCGCGGGCTCGGAGAGGGAAAGGGTTGTTGCGGATGGGCAGTTGCTGATGCGGTTCGGTCACGCACTCGGCGCTCTCCCGTAAAACGACGATTCCCCCGGCCCAAGTCACGGGCAGCGCGCGGCAGTCACCCATCTGCCGCGGACGGAGAAAAGCCGTCATACAGAACAGCACACAAAACGGCACACAAAAAGCGGACGGCCGGTCCGGGTCGCCCCGGTCCGGCCGTCCGTCGCTCGGAAGTGCGGGCCTCAGCCGAGAATGCCACCGGGCAGTTCCGAGGGGGTGTCCCTGTCGTCGACCCCCGTGTCGTTGGGGGAACAGGTCACTGCGGGGCCGATCTTGGTGCTTCCGCTGTTCAGCAGGGGAATGACGGGCAGTTCCATGGGCTTCTGCGGGGTGCAGGTGTTGGCCCGGCGGACGATGAAGTCATCACCGTCGGACGTCTTGCCCGCGAACCGCTGGACGCAGGTGACGTCACCCGACGCGCTCACCGTGCAGGCTCCCGGGCCCGCTGCCGCATACGCCTGAGTGGCTCCGGCACAGGTCACGGCGAGGCCGTACAGAAGCCCCGAGACGGCCGCGATCTTCTTCCTACTGAGCATGTGATCCGTTTCCTTTGTGAGGGGCACCCGGGCGCCGTGCGCCGCGGTCCGGCCCGTTTCGCCTACGAAGTGAAGGGCTGACCTGCTGAAGGAACTTCCAGAGCCATCACGAACGCATGCGGGCCACCGGAGCGGCCTCGCGCTCCGGGCGGCCACACGTGAACGGGCCCCTGCGGGGGGTGACCCCGAGGGGCTCGCGGAAAGCGTCGCGCACGATTACGAGGTGAAGGCGTTGTTGAACTGACCGCAGGTGGTGTCGAAGGTCTCGGAGAGACCGAGTACGCCGATGGGGAGGTCGCCGTCGGCCACCGTCTGCGGACTGCACTCCTGGTACGGGCGGTACTGCTCCGTCACCTTCGGCTTGGTGTCGCGAACGTGGCCGTGGCCGTGGGCGTAGGCGGTGCCGGCGCCGGCACCGATGACGGAGAGACCTCCGGCCGCCACTGCTGCTGCGACCATGGCCTTTTGAAGCTTGCGCATGAAACCCTCGGTCCTTCATTGCCTGGATGTCGAGGCAGATTGCCTACTGTGACTGGACGAACACTAGCAGTAACGACTAGGCATTCCACACCGCCGGATATCCCGTGTCCACTCGACGCGCGGCAACTCCGGCTTACGCAAAGTCCGTTCGAAGAAGCGCGTATTCTCCCCGTACGAGAACGGGAGCCACTCACTCCCGGCCGGGGATGAACTCCGGTTTCTCGAGCGCGACTTGTTCGTATGTTGAAATGCCCGGGCCGGTGAATAGCGGTGTCCCGCCAACCGATTGGCGCACATCCGCCGATCACTCAATCCACTCAAAAGTGGGAACACCCCATGTTCCGGGTATCTCCTTTCGCGGTCGCGGCATTCCCTTGATCGGGTCCGCCCGATTCGGGCTCCAACTGCGACAGGAGACGCCCGTGCGAATCACCGACATCCAGCGCTGCGAAGTCCGGCCCGGACGGCTCGTCGAGTGGGCGCTCAGTCCGGCGACCGTCACAGTGGCGGCGGGCCTTCCGGAGGACCCCCGGCCGCCGGCGTACGTCCAGGAGTCGCACATCAGGACCGCCCGATCGGTGCACGAGGGCGGCCTGTTCGTGCCGACCTGGGTCGGTACGGCATTCGACATCCCGGGCAGGGTCGACCTCGACGCGCTGCAGGACGCCCTGCGCAGCTGGACGCTCCGGCACGAGACGCTGCGCAGCGGATTCCGCTGGGACGGCGACGAGATGCGCCGTTTCACGCTCGACACCGAGGACGTGTTCCTCCAGCGGGAGGACGTCGGCGACTTCCCCGACGCGGCGCGGCTCGTGCAGCACCTCCAGGACCGCTTCGACGCCTCCGCGAGCGCGCTGAGCTGGCCCAACTTCCTCTACGCGGCGGTCCTCAGGGAGGACGGCGCGAGCCTGTACATCGCCTTCGACCACAGCAATGTCGACTCCTACTCCATCCAGCGGATGCCCGCCGAGATCAACGAGCTCTACACGGCGGCCGCCGAGGGACGCCCCGTCGAGGAGTCACCGGTCGGCAGCTACGTCGACTTCTGCGAGATCGAGCGGGCGGACGCGGACCGGATCGACGGCACCCACGCCATCGTCGGGCGCTGGCGGGACTTCATCCGGCGGTGCGACGGGAAGCTGCCCAGCTTCCCCGTCGACCTGGGTCTTGAGCCCGGCGGCGAGCTGCCCACGCAGAAGCTGATGCGCGAGATGCTGGTCGACGCGGACGCCGCCGCGGCGTTCGAGTCGTACTGCCGGCCCTTCGGCGGCAGCCTCGTCGGCGTCCTGGCCGCCACCAGCCTCATCGTCCACGAGATCGGCAAACAGCCCGTCTACCGCGCCGTCGTGCCCTTCCACACCCGGGTGAAGTCCAAGTGGTCCAACTCGGTGGGCTGGTACGTCGGCGGGGCCCCGATCGAGGTCGCCATCGACGAGGCGCCCGACTTCCCCACCGCGCTGACCGCCGTGCGCGCCGAACTCCAGGCCAACAGGTCGCTCGCGCGCATGCCGCTCGCCCGCGTACTGCGGCTGCTCGGCGAGGACTTCCGGCCGACCTCGCCCGACCTGTACTCGATCGTCTCGTTCGTCGACGCACGGGGCATCCCCGGGGCCGAGCGCTGGGACGAGCTGGCGGCCTACGGGCTGGTGCGGGTGTCCTACGGCGACCAGGTGTGCATCTGGCTGAACCGGCTCCACGAGGGCCTGTGGTTCACCTGCCGCTACCCCGACACCGACATCGCGTACAAGAACATGCGGCTGTACGTCGAGCGGCTGCGGGACGTCATCCTCACCGTGGCCGGCGAGCAGCGCGCCAGCGAACTCGCGCCGCACGAGCTCGCCGGTTGAACGCAACACAGAGGGGCGGCCCGGCGGGCCGCCCCTGTTCACGGAGCCCCCTGTCGGATTCGAACCGACGACCTTCGCTTTACAAGAGCGGCGCTCTGACCAGCTGAGCTAAGGAGGCCTGCACGCGGGTACGCGTGCGTGCCCGTGCAGTGTACCCAGGTCCCGGCCCGCCCCTGTCGAATATTTCCGCGAAGTTCACAGCCCCGGGGGTACTGACAGATCGGGCGAACGCCAGGTAGCGTCCTGAGCCAGTCCGCTCTCGTGGACTACACCACCTTCCTACAACGGATCGTCCGGCACGTTCCTGCCGGTAGAAGGGGGCCCATCACCATGGCCACTGTTACGTTCGACAAGGCGACCCGGATCTACCCGGGCACCGAGAAGCCCGCCGTCGACGGTCTGGAGATCGAAGTCGGGGACGGCGAGTTCCTCGTCCTCGTCGGTCCGTCCGGCTGCGGCAAGTCCACCTCGCTCCGCATGCTCGCGGGGCTCGAGGACGTGAACGCCGGCGCCATCCGCATCGGTGACCGCGACGTCACGCACCTGCCGCCCAAGGACCGGGACATCGCCATGGTGTTCCAGAACTACGCGCTGTACCCGCACATGACCGTCGCCGACAACATGGGCTTCGCGCTCAAGATCGCCGGCGTCAACAAGGCGGAGATCCGCAAGAAGGTCGAAGAGGCCGCGAAGATCCTCGACCTCACCGAGTACCTGGACCGCAAGCCGAAGGCCCTCTCCGGTGGTCAGCGCCAGCGCGTCGCGATGGGCCGCGCCATCGTCCGTGAGCCGCAGGTCTTCCTCATGGACGAGCCGCTGTCGAACCTGGACGCCAAGCTCCGTGTGTCCACCCGCACGCAGATCGCTTCGCTCCAGCGCCGTCTCGGCATCACCACCGTCTACGTCACCCACGACCAGGTCGAGGCCATGACGATGGGCGACCGCGTGGCCGTCCTCAAGGACGGTCTGCTCCAGCAGGTCGACTCGCCGCGCAACATGTACGACAAGCCCGCCAACCTCTTCGTCGCCGGCTTCATCGGCTCCCCCGCCATGAACCTGGTCGAGGTGCCGATCACCGACGGCGGCGTGAAGTTCGGCAACAGCGTCGTCCCGGTCAACCGTGACGCCCTGAAGGCCGCCTCCGACAAGGGCGACCGCACGGTCACCGTGGGCGTCCGTCCCGAGCACTTCGACATCGTCGAGGAGGGCGGCGCCGCCGCCTCCGCCCTGTCCAAGGACACCGAGGACAAGCCGGCCGGTCTCGCGGTCTCCGTGAACGTCGTCGAGGAGCTCGGCGCCGACGGCTACGTCTACGGCACCGCCGAGGTCGGCGGCGAGACCAAGGACCTGGTCGTCCGTGTCGAGGGCCGCCGGGTGCCGGAGAAGGGCTCGACGCTGCACGTGGTGCCCCGCCCGGGCGAGACCCACGTCTTCTCGACCTCCACCGGTGAGCGTCTCACCGACTGAGGCCACTCGGCCGATCGGCAACTCCCGAAACACCCATCCCGGGTAATTCACCCAGGTTGACGAAGAAGGGCCCCGCAGACGCCTGCGGGGCCCTTCTCGGCGTCGATATTTACCCCGGCACACCGGTCATTTCGAGCACCGTGCGTCAACCTCACGCCTGATTCGAGGCGGCTCTCCGTCCCTCGAACTGATTACTAAATGTCGCCAAATCATCACCTGGCGCTACTCTCACTCGCGTGAAGCACTCCACTAACCAACAGACGCGACGCGGCCGGGGCCCCGCCCGCCGGATCGGCCGCACGCTCGCCCTTGTCCTGCCCGTCGTCCTGGTGCTTTCCGGGACCCTCGCGGTCACCCGAGTCAACTGGACGGGAAACCCCTCGGACTCGGTCCTCACCGCCTCGGAGGCGTCCGACATCACCTCGGACGCCAGGGCCGCCCACCGCGCCCCACAGGACGTGCTGCGCGACAAGCTCCTGGGCGAGCTCCAGCAGGAGGACCCGGGCACGGTCCTCACGCACCTCCAGCAGGCCGTGAGCGAGCGCCCCTCGCTCGCCAAGCACTGCGTGTCCATCGCCCGGTCCCTGGGCCGTGCCGCGGTCCGCATGTACGGCCCCACACGCGCCCAGTCCTACGCCCGACCGGTCTGCGACACGTCCTTCGCCTCGGGAGTCGCGGCCGCGCTCAGCTGACGGAACCCGTCCCTCCTCCGCCGTGGACATCGCGGAGAGTTCGGAGGAGGGTAACGGCTGATTAAGGAACGGTTGCAGGCTCCGGACGCGGGCGGGACGCACCGTACAGTTCGGTCATGACCCATCCGAGCGCCGCGTCCCGCCCCGTTCAAGCCGTCATCCTGGCCGGTGGCCAGGGTTCCCGGCTGCGTCCCTACACCGACGACCGGCCCAAGCCGATGGTCGAGATCCCCGGCACGGGAACTCCGATCATCGGCCATCAGCTTGCCTGGCTGGCGGAGGAGGGCGTGACCGACGTGGTGGTCAGCTGCGGCCATCTCGCCGAGGTGCTGCAGGACTGGCTGAAGTCCGCAGATCTGCCGGTGAAGGTGACGACGGTCGTCGAGACGGAGCCGCTCGGGCGCGGCGGCGGGCTGAGGTACGCCGCCGCCCATCTCCCGCACCCGGACCGGCCCTGGTACGCCACCAACGGCGACATCTGGACCCGCTTCTCGCTGCGGGACATGGCGGACTTCCACACGGAGCGCGACGCGGTCGCCACGCTGGCCCTGGCCCGCCCGCGCATCCCCTGGGGCGCGGTGAAGACGGACGGCTTCGGGCACATCACGGACTTCATCGAGGCGCCGCCGTCGACGTTCGAGATCAACGCGGGTGTGTACGTCTTCTCCTCCGAGTTCGCCGGCCTGCTCCCGGAGCGGGGGGATCACGAGCGGACGACGTTTCCCCATTTGGCTCGTGAGCGGCGGCTGGCCGGGTTCACCATCCCGCAGGGTTCGTACTGGCGCGCCATTGATACGGCGAAGGATCTGACCGAGGCAGCGAAGGAGCTGGCCGCTCTGGGGCGGTGAGAGCGCGAGCGCTTTGCCCCTTCCGGGCGCTACAGCACCGCATGTTGAAAAGGTCCCGCACGTTTTCGTGCGGGACCTTTTCGTATGGACCCAAGCTGAGTGGCTCTGGCTACCCCAGCAGGCCGCCCACCAGGCCCGGGTCGCCCGAGGAGGTGCCGCCGGAGCCCGTGCCGCCTTCTCCGCCGCCGGAGGTGGGGCCGGAGCTGGTGCTGGGGGCGCCACCGGAGGGTGAGGAGTGCTGGGGCGGGGTCCGGCCCGCGGTGCCCTGGGTCTGGCTGGGGGTGCCGCCGGTCGCGGTGGCGCCCGGTGTGGTGGCCGAGCGGGAAGGCGTGGAACCGGCGGTGGCGCCGTGGGTCGGCGTGTTCGAGGCCGAGGGCGACTGGCTGTGCCGCTTGTGCGGCTCCTGCGGGAGCGGGGATCCCGGCAGTTCGTTGCGCGGGGCCTCGCCGGGACCGGGGACGATCACGCGGTCGGCGTCGCGGACCGCACCGCCGAGCAGCGAGCCGACGAGCAGGGTCAGGCCGGTCACGATCGCCGTGACGAGGGCGCCGCGGCGCAGGACGTAGGCGCGCAGGTCCCAGATGTCGGAGCAGGGCCCCAGGCGCCGCCAGGCGCTGCCGGCGAGGCGGCCGTCGACGGAGTAGACGGGGGCGCCGGCGATGATCAGTGGGGACCAGGCGGCGAGGTAGATGATGTCGGGGGCGTCGTAGGCGGGAACGGTCTTCCAGCTGACGGTGACGATCAGCGCGGCCGACAGCAGTGCGCCGAAGACGGCGGCGACCCGCTGCCAGCAGCCCAGCACCGTGAGCACGCCCACGAGGACCTGCGCGAAGGCGATGACGAGGCCGGAGCCGACGGGGTGCTGCAGGGCGAACTGCCGCAGCGGCTCGGCGACTTCCCAGGGGTGCAGGGTGTTGAGCCACTTGACCATGGAGCCGCGCTTGCCGCCGTCGAAGTAGACGGGGTCGCACAGCTTGCCCATGCCGGCGTAGATGGAGATGAAGCCGAGGAAGATGCGCAGGGGGAGCAGGACGACGCCGAGGTTCATCCGGCGGCCCGGGTAGTAGGCGTGCCGTGCCGGGTCGACGCCCTGACGCCTGGCGGGCCGGTCGGTGTCCTCCTCCTCGAATTCGCCGAACTCGTCGCCGTCGTCGAACTCGTCCGAGTCGTCGAACTCGCCGGTCTCGTCGAAGTCCTCGAACTCCTGGGCGCCGTAGGCGTGTCCCTCGTCGTATGTGCTGCCGGACGAGCGCATGCCGGGGAGGAGGCGGGTACCGACGATGTCGTCGACGGGGCGGGCGCGCTGGGCGCCGACGATCGGGGTCTCTACGGTCTGTTCCAGCTCGTCGTAGGCCTCGTCGTAGCCGCCGACCTCCACGCGCGGGATGACCTGGGTGGCTCCCGCGTCGACGGACGGCTCGTCGCCGTGCCGGACGCTGCCGCCGCGCACGGCCTGGAGCAGCCGGTGCGCACCGGTGTCGTCGGGGGCCGACCTGCCGCTCCAGACGACCGGCCGACGGCGGGCGCCCGCGCCGGCTCGGCCCGCGGCGCTGCCGACGGCGGGCGTGCGGGCGGCGTCCTGGGTGGCGGTCAAGTGCCGTGCGATCCGCGGCGATCGGGTGGTGCGGGCCGAGGCGCCGAGCTGCACACGGAAGCTCGCATGATTGACGATGACCTGCGCCGGATCGCTCGGCACCTTCACCATGCTCAGCGCGGGAGCGTCATCGAATCCCGATGGGCCGTCCCCCGGGGGCGTGCGGGGTGTTCTGGTGTCCACACTCATCTAACCGAGTGACGTGTCGTTAGGACACTGCTTTGACCCGCCGGATGTGTCCGGATCGCGTCAACGTTGTCCGGGACGCCCAGATTGACCCGCACGAGTGATGGCGCGAACGCGTGTCCAGTCGCACCGGCGGGCGGGCTCCGCCCGCCTGCGCCGACTCCCGTCAGACCCGCCGCCGAGCCGCCTCATACAAGACGATCCCCGCAGCCACACCGGCATTCAGCGACTCCGCCCCACCCGGCATCGGAATCCGCACCCGGAAGTCACAGGTTTCGCCGACGAGCCGGGACAGGCCCTTGCCCTCGCTGCCGACCACGATGACGACGGGGCCCTCCAGGGCCTGAAGTTCACCGATCTCGTGCTCGCCGTCGGCGGCGAGGCCGACGACCACGATGCCCTGCTTCTTGTACGCCTCCAGGGCGCGCGTCAGGTTGGTGGCACGGGCGACGGGGGTGCGGGCCGCCGTACCTGCCGACGTCTTCCAGGCACCGGCGGTCATGCCGGCCGCGCGCCGCTCGGGCACGACGACGCCGTGGCCGCCGAAGGCGGAGACGGAGCGGACGACGGCGCCGAGGTTGCGCGGGTCGGTCACGCCGTCCAGGGCGACGATCAGCGGGTCCTCGCCCTCGTCGTAGGCGGCGCTCGCCAGGTCCTCCGGGTGGGCGTACTCGTACGGCGGGACCTGGAGGACCAGGCCCTGGTGGTTGAGCCCGTTCGTCATGCGGTCGAGCTCGGGGCGGGGGGCCTCCATCAGGTTGATCCCGCCGCGCTCGGCGGCGAGCTGGAGGGCCTCGCGGACGCGCTCGTCGTTGTCGATGAACTGCTGGACGTAGAGCGTCGAGGCCGGCACGCCCTCGCGCAGTGCCTCGACGACCGGGTTGCGGCCGACGACCAGTTCGGACGACGACTTGCCGCCGCGGCCGCGCGCCACCGGACGGCGCTGCGTCTGCTTGGCCTTGGCGGTCGCGATGCGGTTCTTCTTGTGCCCCTTGCGCATCTCAGCGGGCGGGGTCGGGCCCTTGCCCTCCAGGCCCTTGCGCCGCTGGCCGCCACTGCCGACCTGCGCGCCCTTCTTGCCGGACATGCGGCGGTTGTTGGCTGCCATGACCTACCTGTCTGCTCTCAAAAGGGTGAAGCGTGCGTTCGTACGTCTATGCAGTGTGCCGCCCGCACGGCCGGGCGGCACAATCGATCTTCTGATCAGCTGCTGGGTCAGCGCGGGCCGAGGCTCCAGCGCGGCCCCTGCGGGCCGTCCTCGATGGCGAGACCCGACTGGTTGAGCTGGTCGCGGATGGCGTCCGCGGTGGCCCAGTCCTTGCGGCCGCGGGCCGCCTCGCGCTGGTCGAGGACCAGGCGTACGAGGCTGTCGACCACGCCGTGCAGGTCCTCGCCGCGGTCGGCCTCACCGGCCCAGTGCGGGTCGAGCGGGTCGAGTCCGAGGACGCCGAGCATGGCGCGCACCTCGGCGAGGCGGGCCACGGCGGCTTCCTTGTCGTCGGCGGCGAGGGCCGAGTTCCCCTGCCGGACCGTGGTGTGCACGATGGCGAGGGCCTGCGGCACGCCCAGGTCGTCGTCCATCGCCTCGGCGAAGGCGGGCGGCACCTCGGCGGACGGCTCGACGGTGCCGGCCTTCTCCACCACCCGCTGCACGAAGCCCTCGATGCGCGCGAACGCCGACTCGGCCTCGCGCAGCGACTCCTCGCTGTACTCGATCATCGAGCGGTAGTGCGGGGTGCCGAGGTAGTAGCGCAGCACGATCGGGCGCCACGTCTTGACCATCTCGGAGACGAGGACGCTGTTGCCCAGCGACTTCGACATCTTGTCGCCCGCCATGGTCACCCAGGCGTTGTGCACCCAGTACTGCGCGAAGTCGTCGCCGTAGGCCTTGGCCTGGGCGATCTCGTTCTCGTGGTGCGGGAAGATCAGGTCGAGGCCGCCGCCGTGGATGTCGAAGGCCGTGCCCAGGTACTTGTGCGCCATCGCCGAGCACTCCAGGTGCCAGCCGGGACGGCCGCGGCCCCAGGGCGTCGCCCAGGTCGGTTCGCCCGGCTTGGCGGACTTCCACATGGCGAAGTCACGCGGGTCGCGCTTGCCGGTCTCGCCGGTGCCCGAGGGCTGCTGGAGGTTGTCGAGTTCCTGCCGGGACAGCTCCAGGTAGCCCGGGAAGGAGCGCACGTCGAAGTAGACGTTGCCGTCGGCCTCGTAGGCGTGTCCGCGCTCGATGAGGCCCTGCATCATCTCGACCATCTCGGTGACATGGCCGGTCGCCCGCGGTTCGTACGTCGGCGGGAGGCAGCCGAGCGCGGTGTAACCGTCGTTGAACGCGCGCTCGTTGTCGTAACCGATCGACCACCAGGGGCGGTTCTGCTCGGCCGCCTTCGCGATGATCTTGTCGTCGATGTCCGTGACGTTCCTGATGAACGTCACGTCATAGCCGCGGTACTCGAACCAGCGGCGCATGATGTCGAAGTTGAGGCCCGAGCGGATGTGCCCGATGTGCGGGGCCGCCTGCACGGTGGCACCACAGAGGTAGATCGAGACACAGCCCGCTGTGAGCGGGACGAAGTCACGGATCTGCCGGGCGTTGGTGTCGTACAGGCGAATGGTCACCACTCCAGGGTAGTGGGCGCGGGGCAGTGCCTTGCGACCCTTCCGCTCAAGGGGGACGGTTTCGTGACGTTCACCCCCGGTCGGCCCGCACCACCAGTGCCGTGGCGATCGCCATCAGGCCCTCTTCACGGCCCGGGAACCCGAGCCCGTCCGTGGTGGCGCCCGACACCGACACCGGTGCTCCCGCCGCCTCGGAGAGCAGTTTCTGCGCCTCGTCGCGGCGCTTGCCGATCTTCGGACGGGGGCCCACGACCTGTACGGCGATGTTGCCGATGCGGAAGCCCGCCTCGCGGACGATGCGGGCGGCCTCCGTGAGGAGGGTGACGCCGGAGGCTCCGGACCACTCGGGGCGGCCCGTGCCGAAGTGCTGTCCGAGGTCACCCAGGCCGGCGGCGGAGAAGAGCGCGTTGCACGCGGCGTGCGCGACGACGTCCGCGTCGGAGTGGCCGGCAAGGCCGGGGCCCTCGCCCTCCCACTTCAGGCCCGCGCACCACAGCTCGCGGCCCTCCTCGAAGGCGTGGATGTCGGTGCCGATGCCGACTTGGGGCAGCGGGCCGCCGAAGGAGTCAGAAGCCATCGTTCAGCCTCCTGCGGGCCAGGACCGCCTCGGCCAGGACCAGGTCCAGCGGGCGCGTGACCTTGAAGGCCTCCTCGTGGCCGGGCACGACGACGACTTCAAGCCCCAGCTGCTCGATCATGCCGGCGTCGTCGGTGACGTCGTCGGTCACGGTCTCGTGGGCGCGGACGAGCGTGGCCCGTTCGAACCCCTGCGGGGTCTGCACGGCGCGGAGGCGGGAGCGCTCCGGGGTGGCCACCACCCGCTCCGGCTCGCCCGGGGCCGCCGCCGGTTCGACCTCCTTGACGGTGTCGGCGAGGGGCAGCGCGGGCACGACGGCCGGCGCACCCTCCCGTACGGCCTCGATCACGGCGTCCACCGTGTCCACCGGAACCAGAGGGCGTGCCGCGTCGTGCACCAGCACGATGTCGTAGCCGGGCGGCAGCGCGTCGAGGCCGAGTTTCACGGACTCCTGGCGTGAGTCGCCGCCCGGGACGACGAGGAAGTCGGTCCGCTCGGGCAGCGCATGGGCATCGAGAAGCGACTTGACCTCGGGCGCGCCGTCGGGCGGCGCCACGACGACGACCAGGGAGACCGCACGGGACGCGGCCATGGCACGCACGGCATGAATGAGCATGGGGGTGCCGCCCAGCGCGCGGAGTGCCTTGGGGGCGCCCGGACCGAGGCGTACGCCCCGTCCGGCGGCCGGAATCACCGCGGCCGTACGGGTTCCGGCGGGCGAAGGGCGCGAATCGTCAGACATCGGTTCCTGTCAGGTTTGTGTGCTGGCCTTGCGTGGGTATGGCCTGGGAAGTGCCGGGCGCGACGCCTTGACCGGACCCTTCCGTGACACCGGTCGAGCCAGCTGCCCGGGCCCGGCACGCCAAGTATCGCGGGGGAACCTCCCCGGCAGGGACGACGTACGCAAGGCGCCTGGATATGAACATGCCGCAGCGCCCGGCGACAGGAAATACGTCATCGGGCACCGCGGCATTTCAATGTACTGAGTGCTGAAGCGGGCTTGCGCCTGCTGTCAGGTTCAGGACGCGAGAACCTCGTCGAGCAGGGCCTCGGCCTTGTCCTCGTTCGTGTTCTCCGCGAGGGCGAGCTCGCTCACCAGGATCTGGCGGGCCTTGGCGAGCATCCGCTTCTCACCCGCGGACAGTCCGCGCTCGCGCTCACGACGCCACAGGTCACGCACCACTTCCGCGACCTTGATGACATCGCCGGAGGCGAGCTTCTCCAGGTTTGCCTTGTATCGACGCGACCAGTTCGTGGGCTCCTCGGCATACGGCGCGCGCAGCACCTCGAAGACCCGGTCCAGCCCGTCCTGACCGACCACATCACGTACGCCGACGAACTCCGCATTGTCCGCTGGCACACGCACCGTCAGGTCACCCTGGGCGACCTTCAGCACCAAGTAGGTCTTGTCCACGCCTTTGATCTGGCGAGTTTCGATGGCCTCGATCAGCGCGGCCCCGTGATGGGGATAGACCACGGTGTCGCCAACCTTGAACGTCATGTGACAGGTACCCCTTCCGTGGCTATCCAGGGTAACACGGAAACCGCGGGTTCTGAATGGCGTTTTCGCAGGTCAGGGCATATCTCGGGGCTTGACAACAGCAACAGGAACGTGCTGCGCGGCCTCGGCGGAAGCAGGTATTCGCAGGTCGGAGCGGCTCTCCGGGGGAGGTGAAACGCGTACGTTACACACATCCGGAGGCCCTTCCAAGAGGAGTAACGTCCGCATATGTCCGGTTCCAAGTGTGCGACTTCCGCTACTCCGTTCGGTGCCAGGAGACGCTTCCGCGTCGATTCCGGAATTGATCACGGACACCCGACTACGTGGCCTGTTGTTCAGTGGCTTGTTCCGTGGCTTGTTCCGTGTCGTGATCAATTCCGGGGCGGCAGCGCATTCCTTCACGGAAATTTTGCGCCCCGAAGGACGGGGTATGCCGGAGGGACTTATGTGAATGCCGGACGGGCGTGGGCTACCCCCTGTGGACTACTCCCTGGTGAGCCACGCCGGGCCAGAGGGAGGGTCGGGTGCGGCGACTCGGGGACGGCTCGGTAACCTAAGGCCGCTGACAGACACTTAGGGCGGCTTCTTGGGTCGCCACGCTCGAGTCAAGGAGTTGCCGCCGCCGTGAGCAGCAGCCTTCGACGCGGCGCCCTCGCCGCCGCCGCCATCGCGTTCTCGACCGCCTCGCTCGCCGCGTGCGGCGCGGGCGGCGACGCTCAGACGCTGGAGATCAAGCCGGACAACGCGGCGACCAAGGTCGGCTCCATCAAGGTGCAGAACGCCCTGATCATCACCCAGCCCGACGTCCGGGCGGCCGGTCCGGCCGTGATCTCGGCGACCCTCTTCAACAACGGTGGCACCGCGCAGACGGTGGACTCGATCACCCTCCCGAACGTCAACGCGACCGCCGAGATCAAGCCGGCCAAGGGCAACGGCAAGCTGGTCGTGCCGGCGCACGGCTCCCTGGTGATCGGCGGCAAGGGCAACGCCAGCGCCGTGCTGGCCAACGGACGCGAGGCGGTCCAGGACGGCAGCGTCCGCCAGGTCACCTTCACCTTCAGCAAGACCGGCGATGTGAGCCTGCGCGCCTTCGTGGTCCCGGCCCAGAGCTACTTCAAGACCTGGGGCCCGAGCGAGATCCCGTCGGCCCCCGCCTCCCCCACCCCCAAGCCGGGCACGAGCACGACGGCGTCCCCGAACCCGTCCACCTCGGCCTCGAAGCCGGCCACCTCGGCCACCCCGACCGACGCGGCCTCCGCGAGCGTCTCGGCGTCGAAGCCGGCCGCCGGGCACTGAGCACGCGTACGAGTACGACGAAGGGCGGGACCTCTCCAGGAGGTCCCGCCCTTCGTCGTAGGCCCGGTGGACGGCCTACGGCTCGAACTTGTAACCCAGACCACGAACCGTCACCAGATACCGCGGCGCGCCCGGGTCCGGCTCGATCTTGGCTCGCAGGCGCTTGACGTGGACGTCGAGGGTTTTGGTGTCGCCCACGTAGTCGGCGCCCCAGACGCGGTCGATGAGTTGCATGCGGGTCAGGACTCGGCCCGCGTTGCGCAGCAGCATTTCCAGGAGGTCGAACTCCTTGAGGGGGAGGTCGACCTTGGAGCCGGAGACCGTGACCACATGGCGGTCCACGTCCATGCGGACCGGGCCTGCCTCCAGGGCGGCCGGGGTGACCTCCTCGGGCTCGCCGCGGCGGCGCAGGACGGCCCGGATGCGGGCGACCAGTTCGCGGGACGAGAACGGCTTGGTGACGTAGTCATCGGCTCCTATCTCCAGGCCCACGACCTTGTCGATCTCGCTGTCCTTGGCGGTCACCATGATGACGGGGACGTTCGAGCGGCCGCGCAGCTGACGGCACACCTCGGTGCCCGGCAGCCCGGGCAGCATCAGGTCGAGGAGGACGAGGTCGGCGCCGTTGCGCTCGAACTCGTCGAGTCCGTCGGGGCCCGTGGTCGCGACCGCGACCTCGAAGCCCTCCTTGCGGAGCATGTACGACAGGGCGTCGGAGAAGGACTCCTCGTCCTCGACGACGAGCACTCGGGTCACGGAAGGACCTCCGGGGCGGGAAGCGGTTCGTACGGGGATGACTGGGGGGTGGTTCGGTCGGCCTCGTCGTCGAGATCGTCCGGGTCGGGGTGGTGGTGCGCGCGGTCGCGGGCAGCCCCCGCCTCCGGCAGCCTCAGGGTGAACGTGGAGCCCTGACCCTCGGAGCTCCACACCGTGACCTCCCCGCCGTGCGAGGCGGCCACGTGCTTGACGATCGCGAGTCCCAGGCCCGTGCCGCCGGTGGCACGGGAGCGGGCGGGGTCCACGCGGTAGAAGCGCTCGAAGATGCGCTCCTTGTCCTTGTCGGAGATGCCGATGCCCTGGTCGGTCACGGCGACCTCGATGTGGTCACCGCCGGGCGCGGTCACCCGGCGGGCGGCTATGCCCACACGGGTGCGGGCGGGCGAGTAGTTGACGGCGTTCTCCACAAGGTTGCCCAGGGCGGCGGCCAGCTGACCCCTGTTGCCCCAGACATACAGGTCGGCGGTGCCGCCGGCGGCCATGGTGATCTGCTTGGTGCCGGCCTGGTGGCGGCAGCGGTCGATGGCCTCGGCGACCAGTTCGTCCACGCGGACGGGTTCGGCGTCCTCGAGGGGGTCGTCGTTCTGCACTCGGGAGAGGTCGATGAGTTCCTGCACCAGGCTGGTGAGCCGGGTGGCCTCGATCTGCATCCGGCCGGCGAAGCGCTCCACCGCCTCCGGGTCGTCCGAGGCGTCCATGACGGCCTCGGAGAGGAGGGAGAGAGCGCCGACGGGGGTCTTCAGCTCGTGGCTCACGTTCGCCACGAAGTCGCGGCGTACCGCCTCGATGCGGCGGGCCTCGGTGAGGTCCTCGACCAGCAGGAGCACCAGCCGGGAGCCGAGCGGGGCCACGCGCGCGGAGACGGCGAGCGCGTCGCCGCCCCGCCCGGTGCCCCGGCGCGGCAGGTCCAGCTCGACCTGGCGTATCTCCCCGTCCCGCCGGGTGTCCCGGGCCATCTGGAGCATCGGTTCCACGGAGAGCCGGCCGCCGCGGACCAGGCCCAGGGCGTACGCCGCGGAGCTGGCCTTGACGACCGCGTCGGCCTCGTCGAGGACGACCGCCGAGGAGCGGAGCACGGACAGGACGGTGTCCACGCCCGGTGGAAGCACCGGGTCCGTGTGCAGGGAGGTGCGGGTGGGGCGCTTCTGCTCCCGCTCGCTCCAGCGGAACGCCAGCATGGCGATCACGCCGGTGAGCACCCCGGCGATCGCTGCCGCTGCGGCGACCGCCGCGTTCACGTCCATGCAAACAGGTTAGGCATGGGGTACGACATCCCCACAGCCGTCAAGGTGCGAGCTCGAACACTCGTCGCCCAGAGTTCACCTTGGAGCCAGTGATGGTTCATTTGGGGTGACGGAAACGGACGCGTACGGGCCGGAACGTGGGAGCGTGGGGTGCGAAGCGACGTTTCCGGACGGCCGGTTTCGGCCGACGGACGCACGGGCCCCTGCCCCGGCAGCCCCGAAGGACACGTAAGAGAGGGATCCCTGATGCGGGACGCGTACCACGAGGAACTGGATTCGATCGGCGACGGTCTGGTGGAGATGGCCCGGCTGGTCGGGTCGGCGATCGGGCGCGCCACGACCGCCATCCTCGACTCCGACCTCAAGCTGGCCGAGAACGTCATCGAGGCCGACAAGAGGGTCGACGAGCTCCAGCACGACCTCGAGGCCCGGGCCATAGCCCTGCTGGCCCGTCAGCAGCCCGTGGCCACGGATCTCCGTATCGTCGTCACCTCGCTGCGTATGTCGGCCGACCTGGAGCGTTCGGGCGACCTGGCGCAGCACGTGGCGAAGCTGGCCCGCCTCCGCTTCCCGGAGCGTGCCATCCCGCACGACCTGCACGCGACCATCCTGGAGATGGGCCAGCTCGCGCAGCGTCTGATGGCCAAGGCGGCCGAGGTGATCGTCACCAAGGACGTCGACCTGGCGCTGCAGATGGAGTCCGACGACGACGAGATGGACCTGCTGCACCGCACGCTCTTCCAGCACCTGCTGGACGACCGCTGGAAGCACGGCATCGAGACGGCGGTGGACGTCACCCTCCTCGGCCGCTACTACGAGCGCTACGCCGACCACGCGGTGGCCGTCGCCAAGCGTGTGGTGTTCCTGGTGACGGGTGAGCACGCGGACGATCTGCAGGGCGACGTCCAGCCGGAGATCCAGCCGGTGACCGGGGGCGACGGGGCGTAACGCCAAGGGGATCCCGGGGGCGTGAACCCCGGCGGCGGGGCGTGTGGACGCCACAGTGCGCCGTTGATGCGCCCAGCACAGCGGGCATGCAATGGGCACAGGCACCAGCCTCTAGGCCTCCAGGAGGACCCATGGCCGAAGCCCCCACCACGCCCGACCCGACGCAGGAGCGCGAGACGGACCGCCCCGCCGAGATCAAGAGCCTCCCGCTCTTCGGCGCGTGCGGCTGCGGCTCGGGCTGCGGCTGCGGGTGCCAGTCGGGCAATCCCTGTCAGTGCGGCTGACCGCTCCGGTTGATCTTGTACGACCTGTACGACGTGAAGGGCCCCGGTGATCGTGCCGGGGCCCTTCGCCGTGAGTCGCCCCGGGCCGTGTACGAGCGCAGCATGGAAGCAGAGGAGCGAAGAAGCCGCCGTCGCAAGGATCGGAAGGAGGTGCGCTGCCATGGCGCAGTTCATGGACGTACACCACGGGATGAAGGGCATCACGGCCGAGCAGCTGCAACAGGCCCACCAGGCCGACCTCGCCATAGAAGGGGACGAGGGCGTCCACTTCGAAAGGGCCTGGGCGGACCCCGAGTCCGGCACGGTCTACTGCCTCTCGGAGGCCCCGTCGGCGGAGGCGGTCCAGCGCATCCACGAGCGGTCGGGGCACAAGGCGGACGAGGTGCATGCGGTGCCGCTGTCGGTCTGACCTCGGCGCGCCGACTGCGAACGGCCCCCTGCCCGCGAAAGTACGCGGGCAGGGGGCCGGTGCGGTGGCGGGGGCCGCCGGGAGGAAGGCGCGGCTCATTCGCCCTTCTGGGTGAACATGGCGATCAGATCGCGGGCGGTGTTGGCCTCGGAGTCGATCCCGGGCATCTCACCGCCTTCGAAAGTGGCGGCCTCGGCGCTGCGGGGGAACATCGCCTGCTCGTACTCGGCGAGCGCGGCCTCGATGTCGTCCGGGTGCGCGGCGATGGCCTCGCCGAGTTCGGCGCCGTCGAGCATGGCGAGGTTGGCGCCTTCGCCGTTGGGGGCCTGGAGATGGGCGGCATCGCCGAGCAGGGTCACGCCCGGCACCCGGTCCCAGCGGTGCCCGGTCGGCAGGGCATGGATCGAACGCAGGACCGGCGCGGTGTCGCTCTCGGTGATCAGCCCGGTGAGCTCCGGCGCCCAGCCCTCGAACTCCGCCGCGATCCGTGCCGTCGCCGCGGCTGCATCGGTGAAGTCGATGGCGGCGAACCAGTCCAGCGGCCTGGACAGCGCCACGTACATGTGCAGGGTGTCGCCGCTCTCCCGGTGGGCGAAGATCTCCCTGCCCGGCGAGGGCGCGATCATCATCCCGCCGCCGACCGCCTTCGCGGCGGCGGGGTGCCGGGTGTCGGCCTCGTACAGATAGGTCTCGACGAACGACGTGCCGGTGTACGCGGGTGTGGCGTCGGAGAGCAACGGCCGGACCCGTGACCATGCGCCGTCCGCGCCGACCAGCAGGCTCGTGACGAGGGTGGTGCCGTCGGCGAAGGTGACCTCGTGGCGGCCGTCGCCGAGGGCACGTGTGCCGCTGACCTTGTGGCCCCAGCGGACGGTGCCGGCGGGCAGCGAGTCGATCAGCATCTTCCGCAGCTCGCCGCGCATCGCCTCGGGGCGTCCGCCGTTGCCGTCGTCCTCCTTGTCGAGCAGGACGGTTCCGTCCGTGTCGAGGACCCGCATCGCCTCGCGGCCCTCCAGGACGATGGCGCGGAACTCGTCCATCAGACCGGCGGCCTCAAGGGCGAGCTGCCCGTTGTAGTCGTGGATGTCGAGCATCCCGCCCTGTGCGCGCGCCGACGGGGAGGCCTCGGCCTCGTAGACGGTGGCCGGTATGCCGTGGACGTGCAGAACGCGGGCGAGCGTGAGTCCGCCGAGTCCGGCGCCGATGATCGTGACAGGTGTGTTCATGGTGGCTCCTCAGGGATCGGGCCGCCCGGCGAGCTCCGGCCGGCCCCTTCCCTGGAAGGTGTCAGCCCCCACCGACGCGCCACCCACATCCGCCCGACAGCCCCGACGAGTCGCCTACATCCACCCGACAGCGATCCGGGGTGGCCCAGAAAATCGAACACATGCTTGAATTCGGCCATGCGACCGTTCCCCGACGACCTCGCCCAGGCGCAGCAGGACTGGAGTGCCACCTACCGCCGGCTCGCCGAGCACCCCGGCGGCACCGAGCTGCGCCGGCGCCTGCACCGGCTGTCGACGCGGGTGTACTTTCACCCCTACTGGCAGCACCGGCGCCCCGGCCCCGCAGCCTGGTGGGAACTGCGTGACCTGGGACGATCCCAGCAAAACGCCAGTGAACGGCTCCCCCGATGACACGCTGGGGTGCAGGCCCGGACATCCCGGATGATCCTGAAGGCATGGCCGGACCGATTCGCGTGATCGTGCATCCACCGTCGCCCACGGGCGGCCGACGGGTCCGCGTGGACGGCGAGATCCTGGGGCTCGCGTACAACGTGGCGGATGTCGCGGAGTTCCTGCGCCGGGCCGGTCTGGAAATCGACCCCGCGGACGTGGCGCAGTCGCCGTGGATCGACTGGCGGGGGGTGGGGCCGGAACACTGGGGCCCGGAGGCGTGACAGAAGCCGCGACTACTCGCGGGGGGCCCCGGAGCCGGGAGACCTGCGCTCCCTCGCCCTTCGCCGACGCCGGTGCCAGCGGTCCGGCAGCTCCCCGGTCGCGAGGGCAGCAGCGGCAACAACGGCACACACCGGCCAGCTCTCGAAATCCTCGTCGACCAGGCCGACGAAGCGGATCACGACCGTCGTCAGGGCCCACCCGACAACAGCCCAGGCCACCGCTTTGATGCGTCTGCCTCCATCGGTCATGGGCTCAAGGTAGCTGGCGGGATCTTGTGCCCCGCCCCTGTCCCCGATACAACCGTCTCGTGACAAGCGACTCCGGCCCGAAGGCGCGGTGGACCAAGGACAAGGCCGGCGCCGCCCTGGCGGCCACAACCGGCTTCTTCTTCAGTCGCGAGCCCGCTCTTGAAACGACGAGGCATCTGACCCGGGAGTATCCGTACACCGCCGCTGCGCTCATCAGCCTCGCGGTGGCCGTCCTCGCGTACTGGATCGGGTTGCGGGTGATGAGGAAGCTCCCCTGACGGCCCCGGCGCAGCAACAAGCCCCCCGCCGGCGGAGAAGGCGCGGGCAGGGGGCTTGATCAGTGCGGGTTACTTCTTCTTGCCCTGGTTCTTGACCGCCTCGATGGCCGCCGCGGCCGCCTCAGGGTCGAGGTACTTGCCGCCGGGGGTGACCGGCTTGAAGTCGGCGTCGAGCTCGTAGGAGAGCGGGATGCCGGTCGGGATGTTCAGGCCCGCGATGTCCGCGTCCGAGATGCCGTCCAGGTGCTTGACCAGGGCGCGGAGGCTGTTGCCGTGGGCGGCGACGAGGACCGTGCGGCCGGCCAGGAGGTCCGGGACGATGCCGTCGTACCAGTACGGGAGCATGCGGACGACGACGTCCTTCAGGCACTCCGTGCGGGGGCGGAGCTCCGGGGGGATGGAGGCGTAGCGCGGGTCGTCGCTCTGCGAGAACTCCGTGCCGTCCTCGAGCGGCGGCGGCGGGGTGTCGTACGAGCGGCGCCACAGCATGAACTGCTCCTCGCCGAACTCCGCGAGGGTCTGCGCCTTGTCCTTGCCCTGGAGGGCGCCGTAGTGGCGCTCGTTCAGACGCCAGCTGCGGTGGACCGGGATCCAGTGGCGGTCCGCGGCCTCCAGCGCGAGCTGCGCCGTGCGGATCGCGCGCTTCTGGAGGGACGTGTGGACCACGTCGGGGAGAAGGTCGGCGTCCTTCAGGAGCTCGCCACCGCGGACCGCCTCCTTCTCGCCCTTCTCGTTCAGGTTCACGTCCACCCAGCCGGTGAACAGGTTCTTCGCGTTCCACTCGCTCTCGCCGTGGCGGAGGAGGATCAGCTTGTACGGTGCGTCGGCCATGTCCCAGAGCGTAATCCACGCATTCGGGCCACAGGAGGCCCGCCCAGCAGGCGGACAGTTGACGGCATCTGTTAATTGAGTGGCCCGGCCCCTCAACCCCTGCGTAAGTTGTGCTTGCTGTCTGCGCCACTTACGTCCATGGGGGATTCTCGATGTCAGTCGCCGGTCTGAGACGTGCCGCCCGGGAGACCGTGTCCGGACTGCCCCGCGAGTTCTGGTGGCTGTGGACCAGCACCCTCGTCAACCGGCTCGGGGCTTTCGTCGCCACCTTCATGGCTCTGTACCTGACCGTCGATCGTGGGTACTCCGCCTCCTACGCCGGCCTCGTCGCGTCCCTGCACGGGCTCGGCGGGGTCGTCTCCTCGCTCGGGGGCGGCGTCATGGCCGACCGGCTCGGGCGGCGGCCCACCCTGCTGATCGCCCAGTCGTCGACCGCCGCCTCCGTCGCGCTCCTCGGCTTCGTGCACGATCCCTTCGCCATCGCCGGAGTCGCGTTCCTGGTGGGCATGGCGTCCAACGCCTCCCGGCCCGCCGTCCAGGCGATGATGGCCGACATCGTGCGGCCCGAGGACCGGGTGCGGGCCTTCTCCCTCAACTACTGGGCCATCAACCTGGGCTTCGCCGTCTCCTCCATGGCCGCGGGCTTCATCGCCGAGTTCAGCTATCTCGCCGGGTTTCTGATCGAGGCCGGGATGACGGCCGTCTGTGCGCTCGTCGTCTTCCTGAAGCTGCCCGAGTCACGGCCGGTGGTCGGCGTCTCCAAGGGGGCGAAGGAGGACGCCGTCGGTCTTGGTGCGGTCGTCCGCGACAAGCGGTACATGAGTGTCGTCGGGCTGTCCTTCCTGGTCGCGCTCGTCTTTCAGCAGGGGTCCGTCGGGCTGCCCGTCGCCATGGGGCAGGCCGGGTTCACTCCTGCCGACTACGGCTTGGCCATCGCCGTCAACGGTGTGCTGATCGTCGCGCTGCAGATCCCCGTCACCCGGTTCATCGAGCGCCGGGATCCCCGACGGCTGCTCGTGGTCTCGTCCCTGCTGGCCGGATACGGCTTCGGGCTCACCGCCTTCGCCGGGTCGGTCGGCGTCTTCGCGCTCACCGTGTGCGTATGGACGCTGGGCGAGATGCTCAACGCGCCGACGCAGACGGGGCTGGTCGTACGGCTGTCGCCGGTGCACGGCCGGGGGCGCTACCAGGGCGTGTACACGCTGTCGTGGTCCCTCGCCGCGCTGGTCGCTCCGCTGATGTCCGGGCTGGTCATCGACCGGTTCGGGGCCGAGTGGCTGTGGGGGCTGTGCGCGGTCGTCGGCACGGCGGCGGCTGTTGGGTACGGCGCGCTTATGCGGCGCATTCCGGCGGCGGAGCCGACGGCTACAGTGCCGACTGCCGCCGGGGCCGAGGTCGCGGCGGGGTGAGGTGTCCGCCGCCCGGGCATGCAGGGCGTCGGAAAAGCCCCGCCCCGCACCGGGAACATCAAGGCGCGAAGCGGGGAATCGAGCAACGCCCGGCACTCAGCGCGCGGAAGCCTAGTTGAAAGTCCCCTCGAACTTGCCGAAGTCGGGGTCGCCGTTGACCTTGCCCACGTCGCTGGTCGGCCAGTCGTCCTGGCCGTCGGCGAGGGCCTGGGCCGCGCCTCCCAGCAGGACTGTCCCGGCGAGGGCGAGGGCGGCCAGCACGGCACGTGCACGCATAAACGTCTCCTTCGGTAGGTGTGTGCTTGCCGGAGGTATGCCGCCCGGCCGCCGCGCGGGAAGCGCCACGTGCGCACAAGCACCCGAATGCGGCGCACGTGGCGCCACCCGTGTGGACGTGGGAAAAGACATGACGAAGCCCCCCACCTGCGGTTGTCCGCCGGTGGAGGGCTTGCCGCCGTGCTGTCGACCGGTGCCGGCGCTGTCAGGTCGCCGGCCGGGCGATCAGAAGCTGGCGCTGACGCCGACCTGGTGCGGGAGGGCGCCGAGGGTGCCGCCGAGAGTGCCCAGGGCCGTCGCCTTGAGCGTGTCGAGCTCGGCCAGGGCGTCGGCGCTGCTGAGCGTCGTGGAGCCGGCGGTGAGGGAGACCTGCGGGGCCAGACCGCCGGAGACGGCGTCGAGGTCGGCGTCGGAGAGCTCGGCGGTCTGAACCTGGGGAGCGGAGTTCATGGGGAAACTGCCCTTCGCATGGATGTGCCAGAGGGGGGAGCGGCCCCGCGGGGGGACAGAAGGCGGGGCTCGGTGCGCAGGATCAAATCACGGAGCGTGCTCGGCATCCAGTGCGAAGGCGCCCGGAGCTGGGCAGTTGAAACGGTCCGCCACCGAAGCGTGAGGAGATGCACACGAATTGGGGGCAGCTTCTCTACACCGAGCGCCCCACAGGGAGCCGACAGGCATTGCGCCGGCTGCCGCGAACAGGACAACTCCGCATCAACAGAACTCACTCGTACCGCGGTTGCGCATTGAGTGTGCAGATTCGGTCACGGATGCATCCGCGCGCCTTTCAGCACCTTGTCCACAGCGTTCCTCGGGCCGTGCACCGCCATCCCCACCAGGTCCAGATCACCCGTCCCCACGGCCCGCACCGCGCCCCGGTTGTCGCGGTCGTTGCCCGTGCCGAACAGGTCGGAGGTGAAGACCGAGCGCGGCAGGGCCCGGGACAGCGCGCGCCCGTGGGCCGCCGTCAGCGTCTCCTTCGTACCCTCGAAGACCAGTACCGGCTGGCGGAACATGGGCAGGTACCGGACGCCGTCCGCGTCCTCGTAGGGCTCGCCGATCACCTCGGGAACCGCCGTCCCCAGGCCGCTGACCAGGAACGCGGTCACGTTCAGCCGCTGCCAGGGCTCCAGGTCCTCCCGTAGCAGGACGGCGATCTTGGTGTCGAAGCGCATCGGTTCAGTGCTCATGCACCGAGACTGCCGACCGTCGTACGGCCCCGTCTTGTACGTTCTTTGCATGGCCGCTCAGCGCCCCCGGCAGGAGGTCTCCGCCTGGCGCCCCCGGATACCCGGCGTCGTGGAGGTCTTCCACGCGCACTTCACCGAGTACGCCTACCCGATGCACGTCCACGAGGCGTGGACGCTGCTCATCGTGGACGACGGCGCCGTACGGTACGACCTCGACCGGCATGAGCACGGCACCCCGCACGACACGGTCACCCTCCTGCCGCCGCACGTGCCGCACAACGGCTCCCCCGCCACCCCGCACGGCTTCCGCAAGCGTGTCCTCTATCTCGACGGCACACACCTGCGCGACGACCTCATCGGGGCCGCCGTCGACCAGCCCGACCTGCGCGATCCCGTACTGCGGCGGCGCGTCGGGCAGTTGCACACCGCGCTCGCGCACGCCGGGGACGAACTGGAGGCCGAGAGCAGGCTGACCTTCATCGGGGAGCGGCTGCGCTCCCAACTGCGGCCGAGCGCCGGTGCCGACACCCCCCGGCCCGATCCCGCCCTCGCGCGCCGCCTGCGCGAGCTTCTCGACGAGCGGGTCGTCGAGGGTCTCACCCTGGACGAGGCCGCCGGGCTCGTGCACGCCCATCCCGCGCATCTGGTGCGGGCGTTCAGCTCCGCCTACGGCATCGCGCCGCACCAGTACCTGAACTCCCGCCGCGTCGACCGCGCCCGTCGGCTCCTGCTCGACGGGCGGTCGCCGGGGGAGGTCGCGTCCGCCACCGGGTTCTTCGACCAGTCCCATCTCACCCGGCACTTCCGGAAGTTGGTGGGGGTGACCCCGGGGCGTTATGCGAAGAACGTGTGACAAGGACACCCTTGCGGGGCCCGCGGCCATATCGTCCGGCTCATGGACTGGCATGAGTGGCACGCCGCGTACGACTCACCCGACTCCTACCTCGGCCGGCGCCTGGCCCTCGTCCAGGAACGCATCCGGCTCGCCCTCGACGAGGCCCCGCCCGGCCCGCTCACCGCGGTCAGCCTCTGCGCCGGACAGGGCCGCGACCTGATCGGTGTACTCCACGACCACCCCCGACGGGCCGACGTCCGGGCCCGGCTGGTCGAACTGGACGGGCGGAACGTCGCGGTGGCGCTGGCTGCCGCGCGGGCCGCGGGACTGCCGGACGTCGAAGTCCTCGCCGGGGACGCCTCCATGACGGACCACTACGCCCCTCTCGTGCCCGCCGATCTCGTCCTCGTCTGCGGCGTCCTCGGCAACCTGGTCGACGCCGACGTCGAGCGGACGATCGACCACCTCACACAGCTCTGCCGGCCCGGCGGCACGGTCGTCTGGACCCGCACCCGGCACTTCGAGCCCGACCTGGTGCCCCAGATCTGCGCCTGGCTGGAGGAACGGGACTTCGAGCGGCTGTGGGTGTCCGACCCCAGCCTCGGCCACGGCGTCGGAGCCCACCGGTTCGCCGGTGAGCCCCGCCCACTGAAACCCGGTCGGCGCATGTTCGACTTCATCGGCTACGACACCCTGCGCCGCGCCTGAGTCACAGCGCGCGCTGCGCCTCGTACAGGTTCCGCGGCCGGACCTCGTTCGTCGTGGGATACAGCTCCAGTCGCGTATGCAGGTCCCCGGTGAAGTCCGGTACGTCGACCTGGTCGAACTCGGTGACCTCGTTGACGCCGACGGTCGCGGAGTACGGCGCGAGTCCGTCGATCTTCACCAGGCCCGCCCTGCGGTTCGTCACGCGGATGTTCCAGTGGGTGAAGCGGGCGCCGTAGAGGGGGCCGGCGTTCGCGTCGCCGCCGTGGCGGCCGTTGTTGTCGAGGGTGATGTCGGTGCGGACGTTCGCGAAGGGCAGGCCCCGGTGGGAGTCGAAGGTGCCCATCCGCAGGTCGCCGCGTGACCAGACGTTGTAGGAGGACAGTCCCTCGACGTTGATGCCGTGCAGCTGTGTCCCCTCCGGGGCCGGGACCGTGCGCTGTTCGATCGTGAAGTCCTCGATGAGGTTGTCGTGCGAGCCCTCGCGGCAGAAGTAGGGGTGGTGTTCGCCTCGGCCGCCGACCCTGGTGCGGCGCAGGGTGCAGGAGGACGCGGCGACCAGCCCGAACCCGTTGTCGACGTTGCGTACGGTCACGTCGTCCACCCAGCAGTCGTACGCGCACTGCAGCGCGACGCCGTTGTAGCCCTTGTCGAGGAGGTGCGGCGACTGGGGCGTCTCCATGACGTCGAGGGTGAGGCCTTCGACGCCCGCGCCGGTCAACTCCCCTATGTGGGTGGTGAATTGGGGATTCCATTCGGGACGCAGGTCCAGCGGGAGCGGGCGCTCCAGCGTGACCCTTCGGCCGCGCACGCGGACCACCCGGACCGGCCACTCGTAGGGGACGTACGACAGCAGCTTGGTCTTGTCCTGCCAGGAGTACGCCGCCGGTCCGGGGCCGCCGCCCGACATGTGCTGGAGGAGGGTGTGGCCGGCGTCGTCGGCGATGCGCAGGAGGACCAGTCGGCCGGGGCGCAGCCGTGACGGGTCGGCGACCGTCACCGTCCAGTCCCCTTGCCGCGCGGGCTCCACGGCCGTCAGGGGCTCCCACTCGTCCCGCCTGTTGCCGGTCCAGCCCTCGAAGGGCCAGGCCTGGGCCCTGATGGCGGCGGTCAGGGACTCCCAACGGGCCTGGGGGGCCAGCCAGATCAGACCGCCCGCCCAGGACCAGGCCGACTTGCTGCCGCCGTATCGGGAGCCGTAGACACCGATCAGCTCGGTGAGGCTTTTCGTCGCGTACAGCGTCGTACGGCCGCTCCCGGCGCCGCGCAGCACGACGTTGTCGTACCCGATGTGGATGAGGCCGTCGATGCGGAAGGTCCCCGGCGGGACGGTGACCGTGCCGCCGCCGGCCCTCCCGGCGGCGGCGACGGCACGGTTGATCGCGGGGGCACAGTCGGCCGAACCGCCCTCCTCGGCGCCGTAGTCGCGCACGTCGGCCACGACGGGGCGGCGGGGGAAGCGCGCCGCCCCGCGCAGGCAGCCCGCCCGGCCGACGTAGGGGATCTGCGGGTGGGCGAAGGGAGTGCGGACGAACTCCCGCCAAATGCAGGGGACTTGGCTGCCGGTGGGGTCGGCGGAGGCGGGTGTGCCGGTGGCCGCGGCGGCGGCCACAGCGGTGGCGCCGACGAGAAGGCTCCGTCTGGTCATGCCCTGGTGCGCCGTGCTCATTCCGTACGCCCTTCCATGCGGATCTTCATGGATATGAACGACGTTCAGATCTGCGTCGGCCGCGAGCATGCCACGAGGGCCCGTGCTCGGAAAGGGGGCGTGCGGGAGTTATTCAGCAGAGCGCTGGGTCAGATGAGTGAACGCGTCCAGATTCCGCGTCGACTCTCCCCGCGCCAGGCGCCACGCGTACTCCTTGCGGATCGCGGACGCGAAGCCGAGTTCCAGGAGGGTGTTGAAACTGCCGTCCGCCGCCTCCAGGACCTGGCCGAGCAGGCGGTCGATCTCGTCGGGGGTGACGGCGGAGAGCGGGAGCTTGCCCGCGACGTAGATGTCACCGAGCTGGTCGACGGCGTAACTCACGCCGTACAGCTTGAGGTTGCGTTCCAGGAGCCAGCGGTGGACGCCCGGCTCGTTCTCGTCGGGGTGGCGGATGACGAAGGCGTTGAGGGAGAGGGAGTGCCGGCCGACCAGGAGGGAGACGGTCGTCTTCAGCTTCCTGGTGCCGGGGAGCTGAACGACGTAGTTGCCGGGGGCGGGGCTCTCCCATTCGAGCTCGGCGTCCTTCAGGACGCCCTCGATCACCTGGGCCGCTTTCTCTGCATCAGCCATGGTGGGAGCGTACGCGACGCCGGTGCGACTGCATCGCGGCCGTGTAGACGTCCGCCGTCGCGGCCGCCGCGGTGTCCCAGCCGAAGGACTGCGCGTGCCGGGCGGCGGCCGCACCCATGCGGGACGGGAGCGTCGGGTCGTCGGCGAACCCGGACAGCACGCGCGCGTAGTCGGCCGGGTTGTGGCCCCGTACGAGGAAACCGGTCTCCCGGTCGCTCACGGCCACCGGCAGTCCGCCGACCGAGGCCGCGAGCACCGGTGTGCCGGCCGCCTGCGCCTCGATGGCGACCAGGCCGAAGGACTCGCTGTAGGACGGCATGACAAGGACGGACGCGGCCCTGAACCAGTCCGCGAGCTGGTCCTGGCCGACCGGCGGACGGAATCGCACCACGTCCGCGATACCCAGGCGTGAGGCCAGTTTCTGCAGGCCCTCGGGCTTGGCGAGGCCACTGCCGCTGGGGCCGCCGACGATCGGCACGAGGATGCGGGAGCGCAGCTCGGGGCGCTCGTCCAGGAGGACGGCTACCGCGCGCAGCAGCACGTCCGGGGCCTTCAGGGGCTGGATACGGCCCGCGAAGAGGGGGATCAGGGCGTCCTGCGGGAGGCCGAGGCGGGCGCGGGCGGCGGCGCGGCCGTCGGCGGGACGGAAGCGGTCCAGGTTGACGCCCGGGTGAACCACGGCGACCTTGCCGGGGTCCGCGGAGTAGTGCCGTACGAGCTCGTCGGCCTCCTCGGCGGTGTTCGCGATGAGACGGTCGGCCGCCTCGACGATCTGGGTCTCGCCGATCACACGGGCCACGGGCTCGGGGGTGTCGCCGTCGGCCAGGTTGGCGTTCTTGACCTTGGCCATGGTGTGCATGGCGTGGACCAGGGGGGCGCCCCAGCGCTGGGCGGCGAGCCAGCCGACATGGCCGGAGAGCCAGTAGTGGGAGTGCACGAGGTCGTAGTAGCCGGGGCGGTGGCCCGCCCAGGCCTGCATCACCCCGTGGGTGAAGGCGCACAGCTGGGCCGGGAGCTCCTCCTTGGCCAGGCCCTCGTAGGGGCCCGCGTCGACATGGCGGACGAGGACGCCCGGGGCCAGCTCGACGCTCGGGGGGAGGGCGGCCGTGGTCGCGCGCGTGAAGATCTCGACCTCGATGTTGATCGCGGCGAGGCGCTGCGCGAGCTCCACGATGTAGACGTTCATGCCGCCGGCGTCGCCCGTGCCGGGCTGGTGGAGCGGTGAGGTGTGCACGGAGAGCATGGCGACGCGGCGCGGGCGGCGGTGCAGCCTCAGCCGCGGGGGCGTTGCCTGGGAGCGTCGCCCGAGCCTGCTGACGTACTGGCTCACGTGGCGTTCCTCCTTGTGCGGGCATGCCTGGGCGAGGGTGTGGGGCGCCCTCCAAGGGAGGCAACAGCGCGGGGAGGGGTTCCCATCCCCGGTGGAGGGGATTTTGCCGAGGCATTACCGGAGGTCGCTCAACCGTTCGACGCTCGGGTGCGTGGGGCCGCCTACCGTCCGCATACCCTCGTACGCATGACTTCCCGCGCCACGCCCCGCCCTGTGGGAACCGTGACACGCGGGACCACCAACCCCAACCGGCTGCGCCGCATGGACCGCTGGATCGCGGCCACGCACGGCGCCGAGCTGCGCCGCGCCGCCGATCCCGTGGCCGTCGACCTCGGCTACGGCGCCGCCCCCTGGACGGCCGTCGAACTCCTCACCCGGCTCCGCGCCGCGGCGCCCCGCACCCGGGTGGTCGGCGTGGAGATCGAACCGGCCCGGGTGACGGCGGCCAAGCCGTACGAGCGCGACGGGCTCGCCTTCCGGCACGGCGGGTTCGAGATCCCCCTCCCCCAGCGGCCGCACCTCGTCCGCGCGGCCAACGTTCTGCGCCAGTACGACGAGTCCGAGGTCGCCGCGGTGTGGCAGCGGCTGTGCGCCCGGCTGGCCCCGGCGACCGAGCACTCCCGCGGCGGGCTGCTGGTCGAGGGGACCTGCGACGAGATCGGGCGCCGGCACGTCTGGGTCGCACTCGGTCCCGAGGGGCCGCGGACCGTCACCTTCGCCACCCGGCTCGGCTCCCTGGACCGGCCCTCGGACCTCGCCGAGCGCCTCCCCAAGGCGCTCATCCACCGCAATGTCCCCGGCGAACCCGTGCACGCCTTCCTGCGCGACTTCGACCGCGCCTGGTTGGCCGCCGCGCCCTACGCCTCCTACGGCGCCCGGCAGCGCTGGATCCGTGCGGTGCGGGACCTGACGGCCGACTGGCCGGTGACGGACGGGGCGGGGCGGTGGCGGCAGGGCGAAGTGACGCTGGCCTGGAAGGCGTTGGCGCCCCGCGGCTGACCGGCCTTCGCCTCTGACCTGCGGGGAACGATCTCCGTGAGTCGTTCGTCACAAAGGCGGGGAGATCGCGTAGGGCAACGGGAAGGGGGGAATTCCGACTCGCGTGCGGCTCTGTCGCTTTGCGCGTCGGCGTGGCACGATCCCCCAGGCACCGTAAGTTACTGACGGTAAATCAGGTTTGGGGGTAGCTGTATGGGTACGGGCAAGCGCGGCCTCATCACGATGGCCGTGACCGTGGTCTGCGCGGTCACCGTGCTGGCAGCGCCGGGGACGGCGTTCGCGAATGCCGGCCGGACGCCCACCCCCAGCACCTCTCCCTCCCCGGACGCATCCGCCTCCACGACTCCGGCAGGCGGCAAGGACCTTGAGGCGATCCGCGAGAAGCTGGACCAGCTCTACCACGACGCGGCCGTCGCCACGGACGCGTACAACGCGGCCGAGGAGAAGGCCAAGCAGCAGTCCGCCGCGATCGTCGACCTGGCGCAGAAGATCGTCAAGGGACAGCGGAAGCTGGACGAGTTGAAGAAGCGGGCGGGTGCCGCGGCCGCCGCCCAGTACCGCACCGGCGGACTCCCCGACGAGGCCCGGCTGCTGCTCAGCGACAACCCGCGGCAGTTCCTCGACGGCGCGGGCCGGGTGCTGGAGGGCGAGCGCGCCACCAAGGGCCTGATCGTGGAAATGACCCGCACCCAGCAGGACTTGAAGCAGTACGCCGCGGACGCCGCCGACCAGTGGAAGAAGCTGGAGGCGAACCGCAAGGCGAAGGACGCCGCCCGAAAGAAGATCAAGCAGCAGATCGCGGCCGCCGAGAAGCTGGAGAGCCGGCTGGAGAAGAAGGAGAAGGAGCGCCTCGCCCGGCTGGAGCAGGAGGCCGCCCTCGAGGCGCAGACCGCCTGGCTCGACTCCGGGATCCTCGACGAGATCAACGGCAAGGCGTCCGAGCTGGGCAAGAAGGCGGTGGCCTACGCCACGGCGCAGATCGGAAAGCCGTACGAATGGGGCGCCGAGGGCCCGGAGACGTACGACTGCTCGGGGCTGACCTCACAGGCCTGGGCGGCCGCGGGGCATGCCATTCCGCGCACCTCGCAGGAGCAGTGGAAGCAGCTGAAGCACGTCGACATCAAGGACATGCGGCCCGGCGATCTCATCATCTACTTCGACGACGCCAGCCATGTCGGGATGTACATCGGCGACGGCGCGATCGTGCACGCCCCGCGGCCCGGGCGGACGGTGACGATCACGGGGGCGGGGTCCATGCCGATCCTCGGCGTGGTGCGCCCGGACGCGTAGGGAGGGTCGGCCGGGCGGTCGCGTGAACCCGCTCACGTGACCCACTGCACGCCGAACGTCCCCGCAAACCCGCGGTGGACGTGACGTTCGTCATTCCTGCGCCGCGTCCCTCCTGTCCAACTGCGGTACGGATCGCGGCATATGACAGTGGCGCCTGGCCAAGCAGCGTGTCTCACGCCATTCCTTTACGGCGCCGGCACCCGCTATGGTCCCCGTCGGTGGATCGAGATCTCTCGCTCCGCGTGCCCTCGGGGGGAGGGAAGGAACTCAACAAGATGCCCGTACCCATACCGCGGCAGAGAGCGATCCCGGCCGCGGAGAGTGGTCAGGCGCAGGCCGCGCAAGAAGGCGGCACCTCCACGGACCAGACCCCGCGCAAGGAAGCCACGGTCGACAAGAACGCCGCCGCCACCACGAACCTGACGCTGCTGCTGATCGAGGACGATCCCGGCGGCTCCACCGTCATACCCGAGCTGCAGGACTCGGCCGGCCGTCCGATCCGCGTCCGCACCGCCCGCAACCTCACCGAGGCCGCGCGGCTGCTGACCGACGACGTCCACTGCATCCTGCTGGACCTCGCGCTGCCCGCCCCCGGGCGCAGCGATGACGACGACGAGCTCGCCGTGCTCAAGCACGTACTGGAGCTCGCGCCCCGGCACGCCGTCCTCGCGCTCACCGCCTCCGGTGACGCCGAGCGCGGCGCCGAGGCCGTGCGGGTCGGCGCCCAGGACTACCTCTTCCGGGACGAACTGGACGGCAGGCTGCTGAGCCGGGCGATCCGTTACGCCGTGGAGCGGAAACGTTCCGACACGGCCGAGCGGCGGCTCGCCGAGGGCCGGGTCCGGGCGCAGGAGAACCGGCGCCTGGAGCGAGGGCTGCTGCCCACCCCGCTGCTCGAAGGGTCGTCGCTGCGGTTCGCCGCCCGGTACCGCCCCGGCCGGTCTCGGGCGCTGCTCGGGGGTGACTTCTACGACGTAGTACGGACGCCGGACGGCACCGTGCACGCCATGATCGGCGACGTCTGCGGGCACGGCCCGGACGAGGCGGCGCTCGGCGTGGAGCTGCGGATCGCCTGGCGCGCGCTGACCCTGGCGGGGCTGTGTGGTGACGAGCTGCTCGGGACGCTGCAGCAGGTGCTGGAGCACGAGCGGTCCGACGACGAGATCTTCGCGACGCTCTGCACGGTGGACATCTCGCCCGACGGGCGGCGGGCCGGGCTGTGCCTTGCCGGACATCCCTCGCCGCTGATCGCCCGTCCGGGGCGGACCGCGGAGCTGCTGCCGTACGACAACAACGGGCCTGCCCTCGGGCTGCTGCCGGGGGCGCGGTGGCCTCGGATGCAGGTGGAGCTGGGGCGGGAGTGGAGTCTGATGCTCTACACCGACGGGCTGATCGAGGGCCGGATCGGGGAAGGGCGCCTCGAGCGGCTGGGGCAGGACGGGATGGTGGAGATGGTGCGGCGGCAGCTGGCCGAGGGGTTGCGGGGCGAGGCGCTGCTGCGGGCTGCTGTGAACGAGGTTCGTGAGCTCAACGGTGGGGAGCTGACGGATGATGTTGCAGTGCTGCTGCTGGACCGGGGGTCTGAGCGGTAAGTCACCGTTGGGGCATTTGTTGTATGCCGACTGCGGGCTCGATGTGGCTGGTCGCGCCCACGCGGCGGAGCCGCAAATCGAAACAGCCCCGCGCCCCTTGACGGCGCTCCCCTGACCGGCGGCTTCCAGCAGCCGCCGCCGTAGCTTCTAGCGGCCGCCGTTGTACGGGCCGTACGGTCCGTCGCTGCTGGAACCCCGTCGGTTGCGGCCGCCGCCTGCGAGGCCTCGTAGGGCCGGGCGGACGTCGACCATGTAGACGATGCTGGCCACCAGGCCTATCGCGGGCAGGAACGACAGGATCGGGAAGATCAGGTTCACCACGAAGGCGAGGGCGAGGATGATCAGCCAGAACGGCTTGGTCTGCTTGCCGACCGCGCGGTAGGCGTCCTCGCGCCGGATGGCCGCGTCGATCAGCGCGAAGCCGCTGAAAAGGATCAGGGCCATGCTCAGCAGCCACATCAACCCTGCGAATCCCTGCATCAGCACTACGTCCACCACCAGACTCGGCTTGTTCCTACGCGGTCACCGTACCCGTTCCCGAACACCGGCTACCCGCACAACGGGCCGGGCCCTCCAGGAGTGCCCGACCCGTTACCGATCACCCGTCCGTGTCACTTGGCGGGCGGCGTCGTCTTCTTCGCGGTGGTGGTCTTGCGGGCCGGCGCCTTCTTGGCGGCGGGCTTCTTCGCCGCGGCCGGGGCGGCCTGGGCCTCGGCCGGCTTGGCGTCTTCCTTGACCGCGACCGGCTCGGCCTTCGGCTCGACGGCGACGGCCAGCTCCTCGATCTCCTCGGCCGCCTCGCCGCGCCAGGTCTTCACGGCCTGCTCGCCGTGCTCGGCGACCTTCTCGTAGGTCTCGCGGGCCTTCACGGCGTACTCGGCGGCGACGCCGACACCGCGCAGCGCGAGGTCCTGGGCCGACTCGCCCAGCTTCTTCAGGTCGGCGTCGATGGTGGAGCCGAGCTTCTTGATGTCACCGTCGAGGGTCGCCAGGAACTCGGTGACCTTGGCCTGGAGGTTCTCCTGGGTCTCCTTGACCTTGGCGCCGGCCTCCTTGGCGCGGGCCTGGGCCTTCTCCTGGACGGCCTTCGGGTCGGTGGTGCGGACGGCCTCGAAACGGGCCGGGGCCTCGGCGCGCAGCTGCTCCACCAGGCCGGGCACCTTCTTGGCCTGCTGAAGGGCCAGGTCGGCGGTGCCGGCGGCGAAGTAGAGCGGCGTCGGGTCGCTGAGGGTCTTACGGAGGTCGTCGGTGATGGCCATGGTGATGGTCCTCCCGGATCGCTTGCGCTTGAGGGTTTTGGGTCCCGCGGGCAGCGTGGCCGGTCTGCTCAACCGGTGGGCCGCTGCGGGTCGTGCGGTTCGGCATCGTTGCCGTCGGACGTGCGGGTGCGGCGCGTGGCGGACTTTCGTCCGCCGGCCGTGCGGGTCTTGCGGGTACGGCGCTCACCGGTCTGCTCGCCGCCGTCCTCGCGGGGGCGGCGTATCGCGGTGCCGGCGCCCTGAGCGTCCTGTCCGTCCGCGGCGCCCTGGCTGGGCTCGGCGGTCAGGACCACCGCGCCGGCCTCCGGGGGCGCCTCGGTCGTCTCGTCCGCCGTACCGGCGATCCCGAACCCGTTCTCCTTGCGGAAGGACTCGTAGATCTGGAGCAGCACCTGCTTCTGCCGCTCGTTCAGCGTGGGATCGGCGAGGATGACGGCGCGCGTCTCCACCTCGTCCCGGTCCCGCTCGGCGTCGAGGATGCCTGCGCGGACGTACAGCGTCTCGGCGGAGATCCGCAGCGCCTTGGCGACCTGCTGCAACACCTCCGCGCTCGGCTTGCGCAGCCCGCGCTCGATCTGGCTCAGATACGGATTGGACACCCCGGCGGCGTCGGCGAGCTGCCTGAGCGACAGCTGCGCGGTGCGCCGCTGCTCGCGCAGGTATTCGCCGAGATTGCCGACGTTGAGCGATGCCATGCCTCCACCTTGCACCATCCTCGCTAACTATTGCAAGCAGCCGCTTGCAATAGTGCGCCACGCCACTCGGGAGGGTGCATCGGACCGGGGCCGGGCGCTCTCACGCCAGGCGCCCCGAGCCTCAGTGCCCGGCGCGACGGTCCCCGAGCCACTGCTCCAGGACGGCGAAGTCCGCGGCGGTGAGCCCGTACCGGTGGTCGACCCGGTGCAGCAGGGCGGGCGCCGGATGGTGTGCTGCGACCCAGGCGCGGTCGGCAGGGGTGATCTCGTCGTCGACCCAGACGAAGGGTCGGCCGTCCGCCCGGGCCACCAGAGGCCGGGTCTTCCAGTGCAGCGGCGTCGCCGGCTCGTCCTCGTCCGGCCAGTCCACCGAGGGCAGTGGGGGCAGGCCGAGCCAGGGCGCGACGCAGACGTTCGCGTCGTCCAGCCACGTCGTCGCCCACACCAGCTCGCAGTCCAGCGCCACGAGTCGCGCACCGAGGGCGGGGTCGATGCGGTTCAGCAGCGGCTGCCCGGCGACCGCCGCCCGCGGCAGCGGAAAGCGCGGCTCGTACGACGGGTACGGGTCGGTCGAACCGAACGGGATCAGCGTTCCGTCGATGTCGAGGAAGAGAAGCATCAGGGACAGGATCAGCCCTCGAACCCCCGCTCCGCCAGGATCTTGTCGATGCGCGCCCGATGCGCCGCCTCCCAGTCGTCCAGCGACTCGGCGGCCTCCTTCGCCAGCTTGGCCCGGGCCGCCGCGAGCACCTCCTCGCTGCGGGCGGCGGGTACGGCGACGACGCCCTCCTCGTCGGCCACGACGACGTCGCCGGCCTCGACCCGTACGCCACCGCACGTCACCGGCTCACCCAGCGGCCGTACGACCGACTTGGCGCCCGGGATCGGGATGACACCCCTGGCGAACACCGGGAACCGCGCCTCCCGCACCTCGGCGAGATCGCGGATCAGGCCGTCCAGTACGAAGGCCGCGACGCCCCGCCGCTGGGCGACGGCGCAGACGTTGCCGCCCGCGAGCGCCCAGTCCAGGTCCCCGGACTCCACGACGACGACCGATCCGGGCGCGGCGCGGTGGATGGCCGCGTGCAGCATCAGGTTGTCGCCGGGCGGGCAGCTGACGGTGAAGGCCGGTCCGGCCACTCGCCCCTGCGGTCCCCACAGGGGGCGGATCCCGATGTCCATGACCTGCCCGCGGCCCAGGAGGTCGGCGAGGGTGGTGGTGGGAATGGTCCGGAACTCGATGGCGTCAGTCATACGCCGGACGTTATCGTCCAGTACATGACTGCCGGGTCGGCCTTGTGCCGTGAGCGAGTTGGGTGCCCGGCCTCTGAGTGAGGCCAGGGCGGGCGCGAAGCCCGCCTCTTTCTCTGCGCCGCCTTCGAATCCTTCGAAAGACACCAGCTGCAGAGAAAGAAGAGAATGCCCAACGAGGACAACAAGAAGTTCATCGACTTCAACCAGCAGGTCATCGACGAGTTCCGCGCCCACCGGGGCCGCGTCGGCGGCCCCTTCGAGGGTGGCCGGCTGCTCCTGCTGACCACCACCGGCGCCCGCACCGGCACCCCGCACACCACTCCCGTCGGCTACCTCCCCGACGGCGGCGACCGCGTGCTGGTCATCGCCTCCGCGGCCGGCTCCCCCAAGCACCCGGACTGGTACCACAACCTCCTCGCCCACCCCCGAGTCACCGTGGAGAGCGGTGTGTTCACGTACGAGGCCGAGGCCGTCGTACTGGCAGGCGAGGAGCGGGAGCGGGCCTGGGCGCGGGCGGTGGGGGCCGACCCCGGCTGGGCCGAGTACCAGAAGAAGACCGAGCGGATCATCCCGGTGGTCGCCCTGCACGCGATCACGAACGGCGGCCCGGGGCAGATCAACGCCTCCTCGCCCGGCGAGGCGATCAAGGTGGTGCACGACGCGTTCCGCCGTGAACTCGCCCTGATCCGGAAGGAGATGGCGGCAGGCGACGGCACCCTCGGCGCCCAGCTGCGCGTCAACTGCCTGACCTTCTGCCAGGGTCTGCACAACCACCACACCGGCGAGGACACCATGATGTTCCCGTTCCTCGCCGAGCGTCACCCCGGATCGAACCCGGTGTTCGAGCGCCTGGCCGAGGAGCACGAGCAGATCGCCGCCCTGGTGGCGGAGCTGCGCCGCGCCCTGGCCGACGAGGACCCGGCCGCCGCCCGCGCCGAGGTCGAGCGCCTCACCCACGACCTGGAAGCCCATCTGACGTACGAGGAGCAGGAGTTGATCCCGCTCCTGGACGCCCCGGCCTGACCCGCGGGCGGCCGCGGCCTGCCTCGCCCCTTCGGGCTAGAACGGCAGCGGCCGCCCGTGCACCACCTCCAGCCGCGAGACCGCCCGGGTCAGCACGACATACAGCCGGTGCAGCCCGCGCGCCTCCGCCTCCGCGATCGCCGCGGGCTCGACGGCGACGACATGGTCGTACTCGAGTCCCTTGACGAGCCCCGCCGGTACGACGGTCACGCGGGCGCCCAGCTCGTCCGGTCCCGCGGCCTCGATCCCGGCCGCGCCGAGCGCCTGTGTCACCCGTTCCACATCGGCGTCGGCGGCGACGACCCCGACCGATCCCTCATGACCGAGCGCCTCGCGTACGGCGTCCACGACCGCCCCCGGCAGATCGGCGCCCGCCTCCCGCACCCTCAGCTCCCCGTCCCTGCGCAGCGACCGCCCCGCCGGAACGTCGACGTCCAGCCGCTCCAGCAGCCGGTTGGCGAGTGCGACGACGGCCCGGGGCACCCGGAACCCGGTCGTCAGCGGCACCACGGCCGCGTCCGGTTTCCCCAGGTGCCGCAGGACCGTGTCCCAGGAGCGCGCCGCCCAGGGCGTGGTTCCCTGCGCCAGGTCGCCGAGCACGGTGAGCGACCCGAAGGGCGCCCGCCGTGCGATGGCCCGGCACTCCATCGGGGAGAGGTCCTGCGCCTCGTCGACGACGACATGGCCGTACCCCTCGGGATGCCCGATGAGCCCGGCGACCTCGTCGAGAAGCACCAGGTCGGCTGCCGACCAGCGAGCCGACTTCCACGACCGCGGAGGCTTGGCCCACAGCAGTGCCCGCTGCTCGCCGGCGTCCAGCAGCCCGTCGGCGGCGACAGCCAACGCCCGCGGGTCTGCGAGCAGTCGGGCAACGACCTCCTCGGCCCGCACCCGCGGCCACACGGCGTCGACATACGCCCCGACCGCCCGCGCCCTCGAGATCCTCTGCACCCAGGCGTTCGACTGCGGCCCGGCCCGCCGCTCGGCCTGCGCCTGGATGCACCGCACGACCCGCATCCGCACCCGCTCGCGCCCGATCCCGTACGGCGGCTCCTCACGCCGTACGTCCTCGACGATCCGCACGAGTTCACCGGCCCCGACCCGCCACCGGTACGAACCGTCGTCCACGGAAAGGGAGTCGACCCCCTCGCTGGAGACATGCGCGTACAACGCCCGGCGCAGCACCTCCGCCATCCGGGCGTCGTGCTTGACGACGGCGGCCCGCTCGCTGTCGGTCCCTCTGACCGGGTGCGCGGCGATCTCCTCCTGGAGGGTCGACTGCCGTACGCCGGTCTCGCCGAGGGCGGGGAGCACCTGGGAGATGTAGGCGAGGAAGGTCCGGTTGGGCCCGAGGATGAGCAGTCCGCCGCGCTTCATGCGCTGCGGGTGGGTGTAGAGGAGGTAGGCGGCCCGGTGCAGCCCGACGGCGGTCTTGCCGGTGCCGGGAGCACCCTGCACGCACACCGAAACGCCCAGGTCCCCTCGTACGAGATCGTCCTGCTCGGGCTGGATGGTCGCCGCGATGTCCCGCATGGGGCCGACGCGGGGCCGCTCGATCTCCCGCGCCACGATGTCGCTGACCGGCGACTCCCCCCGGTCCAGGTGCTCGTCCTCGAGCCCGGTGAGGTCGGCGGAGTCGCCGCGGCTGCCGGGGGCCCAGCCGAACCTGCGCCGGACCGCGACGCCCTGCGGGTCGCCGGCACTCGCCTGGTAGAAGGCGCGGGAGACCGGCGCCCGCCAGTCGACGACCAGCGGCGGGGCGGCGACGTCCTCGCTGATCCGCAGCCGCCCGATGTGCAGCGACTGCTCGGCGGTGTCCAGCCGCCCGAAGAACAACGGCCCTTCGGGCAGCTCCCGCATCTCCTTCGCCCGGCTGCGCAGCCGGTACCCGAGCACTTCGGCATCGGCACCGGAGGCGGAGACGTCCTCACCGGCGACGACCTGCTCCTGGGCCCCGTCGACCATGGCGGCGAGGGCGGTGCGGCAGCGGTCGTGGTGGGCGCGTTCGTGGCGGAGGGACTCTTTCAGGGCGGGCGGGGCGGGGTCGGCTGACGTCATGGGCACAAGCGTACCCAACTAACGTAACCAGGTTAAATATTTTACCGAGTCTCACCTATGCGAGATGCGGCAGGCCTGCCGCCAGCACCGCGAACGCCCGCTCCGCCGCGGCCACGGCATCCGCCCGTACGTCCTCCACCCGCTCCCCTTCGGCGATGCGCCGCCAGTTCTCCATCGCGAGAATCCGCTGTACGGCAATGATCTGCCCGGCGGCGAGCCGGGCCTCCAGCCCACCACCGAGGGCCTCGGCGAGCGCGGCCTCGGACCGCTGCTGGTAGGCGTACACGCGGGCGACGAGGGCGGGGGTGCCGTAGAGAAGGGTGTGAAAGGCGAGGACCTGCGGATGGTCGTTCAGCCCGGTGACCGGATCCCCCCGCTCCAGCCCGTCGAGAAAATGCCGCCGCAGCGCGGCCAGCGGCGTGGGCCCCTCGGCCACCACCCGAGCGGCCTCCCCCTCGTGATCGGCGATCCGGTGCAGGACGAGATCCTCCTTCGCCGGGAAGTACCGGAAGAGGGTCGGCTTGGAGATCTCGGCAGCGGCGGCGACCTCGGCGACGGAGACGGCGTCGAAGCCGCGCTCCAGGAACATGCGGATGGCGATCTCGGAGACGTCTTGGTACATCCGCTGCTTCTTGCGTTCACGCAGGCCGGGCTCGCTCATGGCGGTGAGCCTACGCACTAGGTCAGTTCATGGGCCACGTTCCAGAGCGTCTCGAAGAACTCCCTGCGGCGCCGGACGATCGCCCGGGCGTGGTCGCCGCCGTCCAGGGACCAGCGGGTCAGCAGTGATTCGTAGCCGATGAGGTCAAGGAGATTGCCGTCGTCGGCCGCAAGGGCGGTGTTCGACGGGTCCGGGCGCAGGTCGAGCTTGTCGTAGATCCCCTCGTACACCACGTCGTCGTTGATGAAGTAGAGCTTGAGCGAGGGTGACATGTGCAGCACGCGGAATTCGACCTTCAGCGTTCCCCGTCTGCGGACGGTCATCCGCCCTGTCTGAGACCTGAGACTGCTCTCGTGCTGAGCGATCTGATGCCTCAGGTGTTCGCGGAAGTCCGGAGCGTCAGAGATCTCACCCCCCGGGCCCACCTGGCCGGGGATCTCGATCTCCTTGGTGAAGTCCGGCACCAGAACTCGAAGGCTCACGGTGCGCAGTGGATCCGGTTCCAGGCTCTGGAGAATGTTCTTCAGCGGGACAGCGAACGTCTCTCCGGTGAATCCCATCGCCGTGAGCCGAACTTCTCCCCCGGCCTCTAGCGCCTCCTTGAACTCCTCCTCCAGCTTGCTCGGCGTGACCCCTTCGCCCCCTCGCGGGCGCAGCAACGTGTTCAGGCGCTGCACCTCGTTTTCGAGCCGCCGCACCAACTGGTCCAGCGCTTCCTGGTTGTCCCGCTGTGTCGTGTGCGCCGCGTTGAGACGCCGCACCTCGGAGTAGAGCATGTAACCCACCACGGTGAGCAGCGCGCCGCCCAGGTAGACCTTGTCCTGCAGTGCGTCACCGATGGGCCTCACGAACTGTGCCAGCAGTCCGAGTCCGAAGACGGCGGCCAGGAAGAGCTTCGTGACCGTGGACTCCGCACGTCCGCATACGGCAGCCAGTCTGTCCCTCCAGGACTGCCTTGTGTCCGACACTGACTCCCCCTGTCGGCCCGCGACTTGAACCAAGCCTGCTCATGGTGCCTGGATGGACAGACCGTCAGGAAGAGGGCAGCCAAGCGTCAGCAGGAAGCACCGGCTTTCGGTGTGTCCGCGGGGCGGGATCGGGGGCGGAACCTGCGTCAGGAATCAGCCCGGGTGCCCGCGTCCGTGGCGCGGCGCCGGCGCATGAGGGCCGTCATGATCTCCGTGTGGCTCGGCACCTCGGCAAGATCGAGCGGCCCGGCCGCGGCGGCCAGAACTCTCTGCAGTTTCCGCGCGGCCCAGGGCAGAGCCGCCCAGTTGAATCCCGTCCCGTCGCCCAGCGACATCGACACACGGATGACGTCGGTGAAGACCGACTGCGCTCTCTTGAAGTCGAGGAGGACGTCCAGGTCGTCCGCCCAGCCGTACGAACCCCCGGGGTTGGCGCTCTCGACGACACGGCACCATTCCGTGGCCATACGCCGTTGCTGCGTCTCCGGGTAGCGCATCAGATAGAGATGCGTGGCGAGGTCGTAGAGGGGATCGCCCAGCATCGCCAATTCCCAGTCAATCGTCCAGAGTTGTCCACGGGAGTCGACGACGAAGTTCTTGCGGTGCAGATCCGCGTGCAGCAGGGAGAAAGGGCGCGGCCGCAGCCCGCACATCTTCTTCTTCAGGCGGGTGAACGATTCACTGCCCACGCCGAGCTGCTCGAAGAGCTCTCCGAACTCCTCATGGTTCTTCTTGTAGACCTGATCCTCTATGAAGACGACAAGACGCTCCAGGAATCCGTCCGTGTCACGGTCTTCGGCACGGTCCTCCGGTAGGCAGCGCCGGGGAACGCTCTCGAGCATGTCGGGCGGGATCCGCGCCATCTGACGGAAGAGCTCGACGATCTGGTCGAAGATCGCGTCGGAGACCCGCCGTCCCGCCCAGCGCCGGGTGGGCAGAGTTCGGCCCTCGATGAACCCCTGGAACCCCATGCCCGCGACGTCGAGGACATCGGGGATCCACTCGACCTTCCCCTTGAGGGTGCGCAGCAGCTTCTCCTCCGACTCGAAGCACCGCCGGTCGAACCACAGGATCTCGGCACGCGGCTCCCGGACCTTGACGATCTGCGTACCACCGTCCAGCCACAGGACATAGGTCTCGTGGTGGTACCCCTTGAGCGGGCCCTTGATCACACCCGGTTCCTCGCCGCGCACTTCGTCGGCGAGTTGTCGAGCGTCGGAGGCTGCTTGGGGTGGCATTTCTGGGTTCAGCTCGTTCCGGTGGAGCCCATGGGGTAAGAGGGGACGCACGTTACTCCACTGGCACCCTGCGGCGCGGCGCGAACCCGGTAATCGAGGGCTTCGGTCCCCGACTTGGGCGAACCTGCGCACGCGCGAACGCCTTGGACAGATACCTGCGCACCCACCGCCTCGTTGACACCCGCGACACCCCGAGAGCACACCCGGGGTGCGGAGGAACACGAGGAATCCCATGACAGACACCATCGACGACCAGGAAGCGCTACTGCCACTGCTCGCCCGCACAAGCGCCGTACTGTTCGACTTCGACGGACCTGTCTGCCGGCTCTTTTCCGAGTCCACAGCCGGGATTGCACGAAGCATCAAACGAACCGCGGAAGCAGCCTGGGGTTCCCTCGACCCGGACGTCCGGGACTGCGACGACTCCCACCACGTTCTTCGGCCGTTGCGGCACATGTACGAGCGGCTGTACGAGGAGCAGGATCCGAAACGGCAGCCCAGCTGCCGTCCGCTCGAATTCGCCGAGAAGACCGTCGCCGCAGCAGAGATCTCGGCCGCCGCCGATGCCACCCGCGCCGAGCACATCGGCGAGTTGCTGCCCCGACTGCGCAAGCTCGGTATGCGTCTGGTCATCGTCAGCAACAACGCCGAGGGCGCGATTCTGCGGGCCCTCGAAGGCATGCGTCTGACCCCGCAGTTCGAGGCGGTGTTCGGCCGGGACCCGCAAGACGCCCGACTCATGAAACCGAACCCCCACTGCGTCCGTCGGGCCCTCGCCCACCTTGGGATCCCCGCCCATGCTTGCCTGCTGGTGGGGGATCAGGTCACCGATCTCACCGCGGCCCGGGCCGCCGGGACCCGTTTCCTCGGCTGGACGCAGGACGAGATCCAGGCCAAGGAGATGGAGAGGGACGGATCGGATGCCGTCGTCTCCTCGCACCGGCCGTTGGTGGCGGCCGCCGGGAGGCTCTTCGAAGCCAGGCAGTCCGCGGAATCGGTCAGCGGCCGAGCAGTTCCCACACGGACGTGAACCAAGCCTGTTGCTTCTCCACGAACTCCGAGCCCTGGGAAGAGGGGTCGTCGTCCTTCACGTAGTGCGTGAGACCCGCGCCCAGACCGATCACATCGGGGGCCTCGATCTCCAGGCCGTCGTCCAGTTCGAAGGGGCGCATGTAGACCGTGTACGGCCCCTCCAGAGCCTGCACCTTGTTGACGAGGTAAAGCTTGGAGTATGGAACCAGTCCAATGTGACGGATCTCGAACTCCACCGAGGGGACCAGTTTCATGGCCCGCACATCGCTCACGAGGGTCCGCAGTGTGGCCGTGTGCCGACGCCTGAGGTCCAGATAGCGCTCCTTCAGGACCTCGTCGTGGGTGGGGTCGCCGGTGCGCCAGTACGGCATCTCGACCGACTCGGAGGGCAGCAGCACGCGCAGGGCTATCCGTTGTGGGGAGATGCGCCCCGCCTGGATCCGCTCCGCCTGTGTGCGGAGGTGCGCGCCAAGGGACTCCGAGGTCAGCGTGAAGACGTCCAGGGTCACTTCGGTCTGCTCGAACGCCTCACCGACGAGCTCCCCCAACGTGACCTGGTGGTCGGGGTCCTTCGCGCTCCTGGGCGAGTGAATGTGCTGGTTCCAGATCACCCGGGACCCACTGCCCTGACGCGACTCGATCCATTGCTCGCTCTTCAGGTCCCTGAGCACCCGCTGCACGGTGTCGCGGGAGACGTCGAACTCCTCGGCCAGTTCCCGCTGCGAGGGCAGGCGTCCGTTCAGCGGATATGCGCCGCTCGTGATCCGATGGCGCAGCGTCGCGGCGACGCGGTCGTACTCCTTGCCGCCCCGCTCGCCGGTGGAGGTGGTGCCAGTCACACGGCGACCGTACCTCAACTTGCCTGCCTGCGTTAGGCGATCAACAGGCAAGGGCATACCCTGACTAGTCAACCAGTCCAATTGGACTGGAAGTTGATCGCTTGTCAGTAAGCGGCAGTCAGGGGGCGTAGTGGTGATCGCGAACACGATGGTTGAACTGGGAATCAGCATCTTCTTGATGGGCCTCGATCAGCTGGCCCAATCACAGTTCGGCGGGCTCGGACTCCTGCTCCTGCTCCTTGTCGGAGTGGGCATCCGGACCCGCAACGGAACCTGCCTGTCCGTCGCCGCCGTGCTCCTCGTCCTCGTGCTCCCGATGATCTCTGCCTAGCACTGGGGCGATCAGGCCCACGGAGCACTGCTCGAATCAGCGCTGTGCCACTTCCGCAGAGCTTCGACAATCTGCTCCGAGTCCGGTACGAGATCGAGTTTCAGGGGCTTGCGGGCCCGGTGCATGGCCCGGCCCACCCGGTCTCCCGCCACCCGGAAGTGCTGCTCACCTGCATCGGCCGGGAGGTCGAGCGCGGCCCGCATGACGTCCGGGAACACCGACTGCGCGTACTCGAAGTCCAGGTAGGTGCCGAGGTCCTCGTGCAGGCCCACGGTGAGAGAGCCGAGGCCGGCCTCCTTCATGGCCTCGGCCCACAGGCCGATCATCCACTCCTGTTCGTCGTCGTCGTAGCGCATCCGCACGAGGTGTGTCGAAAGGTCGTGCAGCGGATCTCCATATATCGCGAACTCCCAGTCGATCACCGAGATCCCCTTGCGGTGGAGCACGACATTGGCACGGTGGACGTCAGTGTGGAGGAGAACGAAGGGGCGGCAGGTCAGGGCGCGGTGGTTCTCCTTGAACACCGTCATCGCGCCCAGGGGGATTCCCACGGCGTCGAAGAGGTCACCGAACCGATCGCGGTTGGGCAGGTGCACGCGGTTCTCGGTGAAGTCGACGAGCCAATGCAGGAATTTCTGGCTATCGCCCTCGGCCGGCCAGTCCTCGGGGCACGCCGGGAGCTCCTCGGCCGGTACCTGAGCGGTCCGGACGAAGAACGCAGCGAACTCACGCAACAGCCTGTAGCCGACCTGGCCGTCGGGATTCCGCTCGCTGAGCGCCTTGCCCCTGAGATACCGGTGCAGGGAGCAGCCGCCCTGTAGGGCCAAACCGCGCGGCACTTCGCGCAGATGCCGGCAGACGACCGCGAGCACGTCCACCTCGCTGGGCCAGATACGCGGAACCACCTCCACCGTCTCCAACGGCACCCGGTACTTGAAACGCGCAAACGGCGTGACGCGGAGCACGGGGGCCAGCAACAGACCCGCATGCAGGACGTAGTTGGTGTTGTGGTGCCCCGAAAGCACCGCAGCCTTGCCTCGGCGGCAGCGGGCCTCCAGGAGGCGATGTACTAGCGTTTGCTGTGTTTCATGGCGTTGTGGGGGCATGACGGGGGAGGTTAGCGACTTCCCCCACGGCGCGTGCCAATTGACCAAGAATTTATACAACGGGCGAGCAGGCGGTATCCGGCACAGTCACCCCCGCAACGTCTCCAACAACGGCTCCAGTGACCCCACGATGTCCGTCGCCCCGGCGACCTGGAGCAGTTTCTCCTTGTGTTCGTTACGCGCGTAGCCGAGGAAGGGGACCCCGGCCTGGCGGGCCGCCTCGCAGTCGGTGGGGGTGTCGCCGATGAACAGGGCGCCGGTGGGGGCCACGCCCATGGCGGTCAGGGCGCGGTTGAGGTAGTGGGGGTGGGGCTTGAGGTACTGCAGGTCGTGGGTGCGGCCGTAGATGTGCGGCAGGAAGCAGTCGAGCAGGCCGCGGCCGGCGAGGTAGGCGTGGACGACCTTCGGGGAGTTGTTCGTGGCTATCGCCAAGCGCGCCCCGACCGCCTTCCAGGTGCGGATCAGCGGGTCGGCGTACGGGGTCGGCTGAGCCTTGGGCACCGCCCGCAGTTCCTCCTGGGTGAGACGTTCCTCCACCTCCACCACCAGGTCGCTGTCGGGGTGCCGGCGGTCGACCGCGCGCAGTACGGCATGCGGGTCCTCGGTGTCCCGCTCGTTCTCCGTGAGCAGGTCGTGCAGCCCCCGGCCCTCGAGCCAGTCCACCAGGTCGGTCGCCACGCCCTCCGCCGAGTGCCCGGCGAACAGCCGGCAGATCGGTCCGTCGAAGTCCCAGAGCACGACGCGGGCATGCCCGATCAGCTCCTGCAGTCGCTCGGTCTGTGCCGCCATCGGATCAGTCTGCGTCGTATCACTAGTCACTAGGAGAGTGTCAGGTCCGTCGTGATGGTTTCCCAGAGGGCGTCGAACCACTTCTGGGATTCCTCCACGAACGCCTCGTCCCGCTGCCCGGCCCGTTTGACGAAGGAGAAGAGGACGGACGCGGATCCGAGGGCGTCGTACATCTCGAGGGTCTGGCTCTGCCACTCCTCCGCCCGCTTGGTGGGGATGTAGTACCCGATCAGCGCCTCCTCGCCGTTGAGCATGTACAGCTTCACCGGAGGCGTGAAGGGAAGCGCGCGGAATGTGACCTGCACGTCGATGCCGTGCGTGGACCGGACCGCGTGCAGGTTGTGGCGGAGCACCTGTGCCTGTGCGTCGCGCATCGAGAGCCACCGCTGGTGGACCATGTCGTCCTCGTCGCTGCCCTCGACCAGCACGGGAAAGGCGAGATTGATGTCGCGGCTCGGCAGCAGGACGCGGAAGGTGATGGACTCGGGCCGTATGCGGCCCTCGTGGATCAGGCGAACCGGCTCGCTGAGGGCCAGCAGCAGCGTCTCGGACGTATGGCACACCACGTCGACGCGGACCCGCTGCGCCGAGAACGCCTCCGTCAGCCGCGGTGCCAGACCCACCATCGTCGGCTGGGGCTCCCCGCGAACGGGCGCCGGCGGCTCCGCGATCCGTGGTGGGCTTCCCTTGCTGACGTTGGTGAGCAACCCGTCTTGCTGGAGGGCGCGCAGGGCCTGGCGGACCGCGCCGCGTTCCACGCCGAACTCGTCGGCCAGCTCGGCCTGGGTGGGCAGGCGGTCTCCGGCCTTGAGGTCACCCTTGCTGATTCGTTCCCGCAGGATGTCGGCGATCTCCTGGGGCGAGAGCCTTCTGCTGCCGTTCACTGCCACGTTCTCCTGGGTCACGACCAAACGCTACAACTCGGATCCATCTACCGGGAGTTGTTTGTGACTTGTTTATGAGTAGGTACCAAGTGGGGATAACTTAGTTGAAGTTGGTTGCCAACTTTGTTCAGTTGGCGGAAGTTTTGCTTCCTCGGATCCGCCTCACCCCCACGCACGTCCCGCCCGCGAAGCCTGAAGGGGGAACCACCATGCCCGTCCTCGCCCTCCTCTCCGCCGTCTTCGTCGTCGGCATCGAGCAGACCGTTCAGTGGAAGTACGGCGCCACCGGCATCATCGGTCTGCTGCTGCTCACCATAGGCATCAAGGCGAAGAACCCGGCCGTCAGCTCCATCGGAGCCGTCGTGCTCGCCCTTCTGGTCGCGGGGCCCGCTCTATGAGCGGAAGGCGACCTGCGGCCCGGTCGGCCGCTGTCCCGTCACTGTGGGAGACGATCAGTTCGTGAGCACGAGCTCCGAACTGATCGTCTCCCACAGTGCGTTGAACCACAGGTGCGACTGCTCGACGAAGGTGGTGTCGCGCAGGCCGGCGCCCTGTTCGAAGGCGAACAGCATGGACTGGGTGCCCTCGGCGTCGTACATCTCCAGGTGCTCGTGGTCGATCTCCTCCTCGCGCCGCGTGAGCGTGTAGTACGCGAAGAGCGCCTCCATGCCGTTGAGCAGGTACAGCTTCACCGGCGGGGTGAAGGGCAGGGCGCGGAAGGTGACGTTCACGTCGATGCCGTGTGTGGCGCGCAGGGCCAGCAGGTTGTGCTGGAGCACCTGGCCCTGGGCGTTGCGGTTGGCCAGCCAGCGGCGCTGAAGACGGCCGTCCACCCTGGGGTCCACCGGGGTCGGGAAGGCCAGGTCGATGTCGCGGCTGGGCAGCAGTACGCGGACGTCCAGCTTGGCCGGTTTCAGCTGTCCGGCGTGGATCCGGCGCAGCGGTTCACCGATGGCCAGAGTCAGCGAGACGGCCGTCAGACAGAGGGCGTCTATCTCCACGTGATGCGCGGCGAAGGCCTCCGCTATGCGCGGGGCCAGGGCCACCATGGTCGGCAGCGGCGGGGCTCCGGGGCCGGTCAGGGCCTTGCTCAGGCCCAGGTCGGGGGCGACGGTGGCGGGAGCTCCCTTCGACACGTTGGTCAGCAGGTGCTCCGACTGCAGGATGCGCAGCGCCTGGCGTACCGCGCCGCGTTCGACGCCGAACTCGTCGGCCAGTTTCGCCTGCGTGGGCATGCGTTGACCCGGCTTGAGCTCACCCGACCTGATGCGGGCGCGCAGTTCGTCAGCCACCTCTCGGTGCGACGTCTGTGACGTCTGTGGCCGCTGCGACCTCTTCCGCCCATTGACGGAGGCGTGTTTCGGGTCCACGACCAAACACTACAACTTCCCGCCATCTTTGGGCAGTTCCAGGGAAGGTGGTTATAAGACGCTTCCAAGCGGAGATAAGTACAGAGAAGTTGGTCACCAACTTCAACAACATGGTCAAACTTCATGAGGGTTGGCCGCAACCATGGGTCCGCCTCCCCGTCCCGAAGGAGGGACCGCCATGCCGCTCATCGCCCTCGCCGTCGCCGCCCTCGCCATCGGATTCGAGAACCTCGTCCAGTGGAGGTACGGGCCGATGGGCCTCATCGCCTTCGCCGCGCTGTCCATCGGACTCAAGGCCAGGAACACCACGATCAGCGGCATCGGAGCGGTCATCCTCGTGATGCTGCTCGCCCAGTCCGGCTGAGTCCCGCCCGGCGGGCCCGACGGGTTCGCCGACCCAGGATCCGGCTGGCCGGGCTCCCTTCCGGAGGGGAGCCGGGAGCCCGGTCAGTCTGCACCAAGCGCACAGCCACAACCGAACACCGACAACTGAACAGCTCCATCAGCACAGCCACAACTGAACAGCTTCACCGGCACGGTCACAACGGAAGAGCACGACCAGTGAAAAGCACAGCCACAACTGAAGAGCACAGCTACGGATGAGTCATCAGTCGTCGTCGGAAGGAAGGGGCTCAGAACATGTCCGGGCACCAAGGCCGCCTGGACGTACGCAGCAGGGCGTCGGCCACTTGGGCGGCGCCCGCTCGTTCTTCCCGCACCCGGCCCAGCGCCGCGAGCCGCACGACCGACTCGTCACCCAGCCACAGCCGCCCCAACTCGGCAATGTCCAGCGTGAGTTCGGGGCTCTGAGTGGTCGGCGTGCAGGACGCGCCCTGCGCCGACGCCTCCAGCCGGTAGCGGCCGCCCGCCAGGCCGGCGCGGTCGGCGACCTCCAGCACCAGGGAGCCCGTCCCCTCGTACGTCCGCGACTCCAGCGCCCGTACGACGTCCAGGATCCGCACCCACAGCCAGTCGGCCCGCGACGTGATACGGGCGGCCCTCGGGTCGGGGAGGAGGAGGGGGAGCAGGTCGTCAGGGGCCCGGTGGCCGCTCTTGACCTGGGTGACCCAGTCTATGGAGCACAGATAGCTCCACAGGGCGCGCTCGGCGGCCGGGGTCGCCGCGATCAGGTTCCGCACGGTCGCCGTGTCCAGCGGCTGCCCCGCGTCGCCCCACTTGTCGTCGACCTCGTACGCGACCAGGCCCTCGACCTCGCCGTCCGCCGCGCGGTACAGGGCGAAGAACGGCTCGGTCCACTTCGGGTCGACCCGCACGGCGCCGGTGGCGAGCTGCCACCACCAGTCGCCTCGGGTGACGGCGCCGGGGGTGGTGCGGCGGAAGCGGTCGTGGAGTTCGGGGCCGAGTTTGCGTACGTCCTCGGGGTCGACGAGGTCGATACGGGCCCCGTCGGCCGGGCCCGACCAGCGGGGGTCGAGGCCGGTGCGGGGGACGTCCACGGTCCACTCGGCGGCCGTGGTGGCGGGGCCGAAGCCGTAGCGGCCGTAGATCGGGTACTCGGCGGCGATGAGCGTGGCCACGACGTCGCCGCGCTCCTTCGCGGCCGCGAGGTCCCGGGTCATCATGCGGGTGAGCAGGCCGCGGCGGCGGTGGGTGGCGGTGACGCTGACCGCGGAGATGGCGTTGGCGGGGACGGGGGTGCCGCCTACCGCGGTGACCTGCTGCTCGAAGGAGCGGAAGGTTGCTACGCAGCGGGGGCCGTCGAAGGCGCCGAGGTATCGGTTCGGCTCGAACTGGGGGCGGCGGGCTTCGAGTTCGGGTTCCCAGACCCGGGGTTGTTGTACGAACCCGACTTTTACGGCGCGGAGCCACTCCGGGAACTCGGGCTCGGTGATCGGGCGGATGTCGATGTCGGGGTGCGCCTGGGTCATGGGATCACGGTAGGGGGACCCCGGGGCGGTGTCGCGCGGATTTTCCTCGCCCCCGCCGCCCCTACCCGTCCCGTCCCCAGGGGCTGCCGCCCCTTCGACCCCACCAGGGGCTCCGCCCCTGAACCCCAGCGAGACCGCGTCCCCCGCACCCTTAGCGGGGCTCCGCCCCTGCACCCTGTTTCGGGGCTCCGCCCCGGACCCCGATCGGCCTGAACGGCCTCGTCCTCAAACGCCGGACGGGCTGAAAAACACAGCCCGGCGCTACGACGGATATGCCCCGCGGGTGGGCGGGGGATCGGGACGGCACCCTCGACGACCGAACACCGTGAGCGGCACTACGACGGACACGCCCCGCGGGTGGGCGGGGGATTGGGATGGCGTCCTCACGGCGCAACACCATGAGCGGCACGGCGGGCACGCCCCGCGGGTGGGCAGGGCATCAGGGCAGCATCCCCGACGCACAACACCACGAACGGCACCGCGGACACGCCCCGCGGGTGGGCAGGGCATCAGGACGGCGTCCCCGACGCACAACACCACGAACGGCACCGCGGGCACGCCCCGCGGGTGGGTGGCAGATCGGGAAGGCGGCCCGGCCGCCAGCTCCAAACACGCTGGACGGCTCGGGCCGGCGCTGCGGTCGGCGCCCCCGCCGGCCTGCAGGGGCGCGCAACAGCAACCCGGTCCCCATGGCCCTTCGCCCCGGGCGGCCCCCAGGGGTCAGGTCAGCAGGTCGTCGACCTGGGCCTCGCCCTCGCGGTAGCGGCGGGTGATTTCGCCGCTGCAGTCGTCCGTCGTGCGTTGCAGGCGTTGGCGCCTGAGGGAGACCTGCTGTTCGTAGCGGACCAGCCGGCTCATCGCCGTGTTGAGTTCCAGGTCCGTGCGGGCGGCCAGGTCGGAGAGTTCGACCTCGGCGAGCATGTCGGCGGCCAGTCGGCCGTACTCCTCGTTGTACGGCGTGCCCAGCGTCACATGGCGTGCGGAGGAGCGGTGGCGGGCCGGGGCGTCCGTGAGGATCTCCGGGAGCCGTTCGACCACGGAGCCCGCACCTGCCGGGGAGCGGCGGGTCAGTTCCGCCCGCAGGATGTCGATACGGCCCTGCAGCAGCCGCCGCACATAGCTCAGGTCGGCCTCCTCGCGCTGGGCGTCCCGGCGCAGGGTGCGCAGTTCGGGCAGGCTCAGCACGGCCAGGTCGTGCTCGGGCGGCCCCGCTGGCAGGTGCGGACCGCCCGGGCCGTCACCAGGGTCCCCTCCCCTCGCGCTGTCCGGGCTGTCCGTCCGCTGAGTGGGCGGACGCATCGGCGCTCGCTCCCCTGTACGAATCAGCGAGACTGCCCCAGGAGGCTGCCCAATACTCGGTGTGCTCATGTGCCTCAACCGTCCCCTCGACCGGCGTGTGGAAGCATCGTGCCACCCCAAGTGGCCGCTATGTGACCGAGTGCCCCCGATCGGCCCCAGATGGGGGGTTAAGGATCAATAAGAAGTCCTCCGAAGCCGCCTCGGACCTGGTTCCGCGCGCACGGCATGATGGGTTCATGCGTGCAGTGGTGCAGAGGGTGGACGGCGCGAGCGTCGTCGTCGACGGCGAGACGGTCGGGGAGATCATCGGCGAGGGGCTTTGTGTCCTCGTCGGGGTGACGCACGAGGACACCAAGGAGAAGGCGGCCCAACTCGCCCGCAAACTCTGGTCGATCCGCATGCTCCAGGACGAGAAGTCCTGCAGTGACGTCGATGCGCCGCTGCTGGTCATCAGCCAGTTCACGCTGTACGGGGATGCCCGCAAGGGGCGCCGGCCCACCTGGAACGCCGCCGCGCCCGGGGACGTGGCCGAGCCCCTGGTCGACGAGGTCGTCGCCCAGCTGCGCGCCCTCGGTGCGACGGTGGAGACGGGGCGTTTCGGCGCGCAGATGCGGGTGTCCCTGACCAACGACGGACCGTTCACCGTCCTCGTCGAGATCTAGGGCCCGGAAACGGCGTCTACGGCTCTACGACCGTCTCCTGCGCCGCCGCCGTGTCCCCCGCCACCAGCCGCGCGTCCACCGGCACGTTCCGCTTCACCAGGGCCAGCGCGACCGGGCCCAGCTCGTGGTGGCGTACGGAGGTCGTGATGAAGCCGATCTTGCGGCCGTCGGGGCCCTCGTCGGCCAGGCGGATCTCCGTGCCGGGCGTGGGGAGGTGCACCTCGCTGCCGTCCAGGTGCAGGAAGACCAGGCGTCGCGGCGGCTTCCCCAGGTTCTGCACCCGCGCCACCGTCTCCTGGCCCCGGTAGCAGCCCTTCTGCAGGTGTACCGCCGTGCCGATCCAGCCGAGCTCGTGCGGGATGGTGCGGTGGTCGGTCTCGAAGCCCAGGCGCGGGCGGTGCTCTTCGACGCGCAGGGCCTCGTACGCCAGGATCCCGGCCGGAGGGCCGGCCTTCTCGGCGTACGACTCGAGGTCCGCGCGCGGCAGGAAGAGGTCGCGGCCGTACGGCGTCTCGCGTACGGCGACGCCCTCCGGCACCTCCGCGATCGAGCCGGCCGGCAGGTGCACCACCGCGAACTCGGCCGTGCGGTCGGCCACTTCGACCTTGTAGAAGAACTTCATCGACTCCAGGTAGGCGATCAGCGCGTCCTGGGTGCCCGGCTCCACGTGCGCCCAGACCGTCTCGCCGTCGTCGACCAGATACAGCGCATGCTCGATGTGTCCGTGCGCGGAGAGGATCAGCGCCTCGGTGGCCTGGCCGGCCGGGAGGTCGCTGACGTGCTGGGTGAGGAGCAGGTGCAGCCAGCTCAGGCGGTCCTCGCCGGTGACGGTGACGACCCCCCGGTGCGAGAGGTCGACGAAGCCGGTGCCGTCGGCGAGCGCGCGCTGCTCGCGGAACAGTTCGCCGTAGTGGGCGGCGACGCCTTCGTCCACGCCCTCGGCGGGGACGGCGCCGGGCAGGGACAGGAGGGGGCTCTTCATATGTACAAGCCTACGACTCGGTAGTTGAACTCTTCAGCGAACAGTCCCGGCATCTGCCGAAGATCGCGAAGTGCTTCATGTCCGTCTCGAAGCCGAACTCCCGCCGCAGCTTCGCGGTGAACTCGGCGGCCACCGACACATCGGCCTCGATCACGTTCTGGCAGTCCCGGCAGACCAGGTGGATGTGGTGGTGGCGGTCCGCGAGGTGGTACGTCGGCGCGCCGTGCCCGAGGTGGGCGTGGCTGACAAGACCCAGCTCCTCCAGCAGCTCCAGCGTCCGGTAGACGGTGGAAATGTTGACCCCCGACGCCGTCTTCTTCACTTCCGTGAGGATGTCGTCGGGGGTCGCGTGCTCCAGGGCGTCCACGGCTTCGAGCACGAGTTGCCGCTGCGGCGTCAGCCGGTAGCCGCGCTGCCTGAGGTCGCTCTTCCAGTCGGTGCTCACCACACCGAAGAGTCTAGAACTACTTGTACTTGTCAGAACTACTGGAAAAACGCGACCCGGCCACGACCGGGCTACTTGAAGAACGCGATGCCGTCGTCCGGCATGTCGTCCGGCAGGGCCTTGGCCCAGCGCTCGACGTCCTCCGGGGTGACGACCTTCTTCAGGTGCGCCGACATGTAGGGGCGCAGCTCGACCTCGGGGGTCTGCTTCTCGCCGACCCACATGAGGTCGCTCTTGACGTAGCCGTACAGGCGCTTGCCGCCGCTGTACGGGCCGGAGGCGGCCGTCCGGGCCACCGCGTCCGTGACCAGGTCGATCTGTGGCTTCTTGTCGGCCATCTCGCCGTACCAGATCTCGACGACACCGTCGTCGCGGACCATCGTCACCTCGACCTTGCGCTCGGCGTCGATGCGCCAGAAGCCGTGCTCGGACTCCAGCGGGCGGACCTTGTTGCCGTCGTTGTCCAGCACCCAGGTGCGGGACTGGTACTCCAGGAAGTCCCGGCCGTCATGGCTGAAGGTGACCTCCTGCCCGAAGTTGCACTTCTCGGCACCGGGGAAGTCGTGCACGCCCGCGCCCGCCCAGTTGCCGAGCAGGAAGGCGAGGGGGACGAGGTCCTTGTGGAGGTCGGACGGGATCTCGATCATGGGGTCGGCAGTTCCTTGATGGGGGTCAGCGCTGGCCCTGGTACAGCTTCTTCACGGTCAGCCCGGCGAAGGCGAGGACGCCGACGCAGACCAGGACCAGCAGGGCTTCGAAGAATGCCTCAAGCACGGGGTGCTCCTTGATGAGCTGAGGGTGGGCGGTACACAAAGGCCGGGCCCCAGCTTACGCGGCCGGGGCCCGGCACTCCTTGTGAGGTACGCCCAAGCGGGACCGGCCGAGCTGTTGTAGGAGAGTTGGTTACGATTCGGCCATGGCGAAGAAGCTCGTGATCAAGGTGACGGCGGGGGCCGATGCGCCCGAGCGGTGCTCGCAGGCGTTCACGGTGGCGGCGGTCGCCGTGGCCAGCGGAGTCGACGTCTCCCTGTGGCTGACCGGTGAGTCCGCGTGGTTCGCGCTGCCGGGCCGCGCCGCCGAGTTCGAACTCCCGCACGCGGCCCCGCTGCCCGACCTGCTCGACGCGATCCTCGCCGCCGGCCACGTCACCCTGTGCACCCAGTGCGCGGCCCGCCGGGACATCACGGAGAAGGACGTCATCGAGGGCGTACGGATCGCGGGGGCACAGGTGTTCGTGCAGGAGGCCCTGGGGGACGAGACGCAGGCGCTCGTCTACTGAGACGGTCTGCTGAGCCGGCCACTGAGCCGGCCTGCCGAGCCGCTAGGACCTGGGGCGCTTCTTGCCGTCCAGCTCGTCCCACCACTCGTCGGACTTCGGATCGCCGGACGGGTCGTCCCACCAGCGGTCGTCCGGCCCCCTGCGGTTGGCGACCATGGCGGCGACCGGGGGGATGACCATCGCCACCACGCACATCCCGACCGCCACCGGGACCGACCAGATCCGTACGACTCCCCAGGCCAGGACGAACAGCGTGATGCAGGTGCCCATCATGGCGAAATAGACGTGACGCCGACGTGCCAGCATGACTCCAGGGTAGAACCGGGCACGCCGAAGGGCCGTACCACAAAAGGTACGGCCCTTCGTTCGTGCCGGTGCCGTCAGACGGCGATCGCGACCTCGGCGAGGCCGCCCTGCTGGGCGACGACCGTGCGGTCCGCGGTGGCGCCGGGGACGAGGGCGCGGACGGTCCAGGTGCCCTCGGCGGCGTAGAAGCGGAACTGTCCGGTGGCGGAGGTCGGGACCTCCGCGGTGAACTCACCGGTCGAGTCCAGGAGGCGGACGTAACCGACGACGGGCTCGCCGTCCTTCGTCACCTGGCCCTGGATGGTGGTCTCACCGGGCTTGATCGTCGAGGCGTCCGGGCCGCCGGCCTTCGCTCCACACATGTCTTTCTCCAAGAGGGGTCTGACCGGAGGAAGGCCGGTCGGGATTTGCGGGTTGGGTCTTACTTGTTGGCGCCGAGCTCGATCGGGACGCCGACGAGGCTGCCGTACTCGGTCCACGAGCCGTCGTAGTTCTTGACGTTCTCGACACCGAGCAGCTCGTGCAGGACGAACCAGGTCAGAGCCGAGCGCTCACCGATGCGGCAGTAGGCGATGGTGTCCTTCGACAGGTCCACCTGCTCCTCGGCGTAGAGCTCCTTGAGCTCGTCGTCCGACTTGAAGGTGCCGTCGTCGTTGGCGTTCTTCGACCACGGGATGTTGCGCGCGGTCGGGACGTGGCCCGGACGCTGCGACTGCTCCTGCGGCAGGTGCGCGGGAGCGAGCAGCTTGCCGGAGAACTCGTCGGGCGAACGCACGTCGACCAGGTTCTGCGAACCGATGGCCGCCACCACGTCGTCACGGAAGGCGCGGATCGCCTTGTTCTGCGGCTTGGCCTTGTAGGTGGTCTCGGCGCGCTCCGGGACCTCCTCGACCAGCTCGCGGGCGTCCAGCTCCCACTTCTTGCGGCCACCGTCGAGCAGCTTGACGTTCTCGTGGCCGTACAGCTTGAAGTACCAGTACGCGTACGACGCGAACCAGTTGTTGTTGCCGCCGTAGAGGATCACCAGCGTGTCGTTGGCGATGCCCTTGGCGGACAGGAGCTTCTCGAAGCCCTCCTGGTCGATGAAGTCGCGGCGGACCGGGTCCTGCAGGTCCTTGGTCCAGTCGATGCGGATCGCGTTCCTGATGTGGTTCTTCTCGTAGGCGGACGTGTCTTCGTCCACCTCCACGATCGCGATGTTCGGGTTGTCGAGGTTGGCCTCGACCCAGTCGGCGTCGACCAGGACGTCGCTGCGGCTCATGCTCTTTCTCCTCCGGGGCAGTTGCGGCGGGGCGTGCGAGTGCAGGGGGTGCGGGGTGCCTCCGACGGTGGGCCGGGGCGCGCACGGGTGCCCTGAGCAGGGCAGGGGGGATGCGGAGGTCTGCGCCTTCCGCTCAGAAGGGGCGACAGAGCATGGCGGCGACGCGGCACAGGTCGACTGCCCGCCGCTTCGTAAGGTCCGCCTGTCGCTTCATGAGAGCGATCGTAGGGACGGACAGCGGGGCGTGTCACCGGGGTGTCGTATTGTGAGATGCGATCGTCCGGGATGTGAGAAGCGATCAGCGCGCAGGGTGCGTGGGCACGCTCCGCGGGCGGATCTCCCGGTCATCACATCTACGGTGCGGACGGGAGTGTCTCGCCCCTCGGACGCCTTGCGTCCACCGCCCGTCGTCCTACCCCGCGAGCCTGACGTTCGAACCCTTCACCGTGATCTGCACACCGTTCTTCGCAGCCTGCACACTGTCCAGCTTCACACCGCCGGGGAGCTGGTGGATGGCCTGCTGGAAGTCGGTGATCGCCCGGATGCGGGAGTCCGCGAGGTCGACGACCAGCTTGGGCAGGTTGTCCGCGTGCACCTTGACGGTGTCGCCGTCCACGGTCACCGAGCTGAGCACGGGGTACGTCTGCGTGGCGCCGGCGGCGGTGACCTTGATGTCCACCTTGATCTTGCCGTTGCCGCCGTCGGAGAGGCCGACGACCTGGGCGTTCACGCCGGGGATGATCTGCGTCGGCTCGGACTTGGCCGCCTTGAGGAGTTCGTCGTAGGCGATGGTGGCGGTGCCCGTCGCGGTGGCCGCGGTGGCGGAGCTGTAGTCGCCGGAGAACTTGACGCCCTTCATGTCGGCCTTCAGGTCGTCGATACGGATCGTCTTCGGGCCGCCGTTGCCGTTGGTGGCGGTGCCGGTGTCGGCCTCGTAGTCCTTGATGCCGATCTCGACGTCGTCCAGCTCGCCCGAGGCGGCCTGGGTGAGGAAGGGGAAGCCCTTGATGGACACGTCCGGGGTGGTGGCGAGGTTCTCCGTGGTCTTCACCTTGTCCGCCGCCTCGTTCTCGGCGAAGTGGACCGCGACACGGTCCGCGATCACGAAGAGGCCGCCCAGGACCACGACGACGATCAGAAGTATTCGCAGGGCGCGCATGCGGTGTTTCCCCCACCTGGCCGGACGACGACGGTTGTGACGACCGGGTGGCCGCCCAGCGCGAGCGTAACCCTGCGGTGGGCTTCGGCCGGGGAATTGTCGATCAGCTGTGACAGGGGTTACCGGCGGTGACGCGACCGCCCTGGGGGCTGCCGCCCCCAGACCCCCGCTTTCGGCCTGAACGGCCTCGTCCTCAAACGCCGGACGGGCTGGGCTACGCCAGCGCCCGGCCCAGCATGAACACCACCGGTGCCGCCGCCGTCAGCGGTAGGGCCACGCCCGCTGTGAAGTGGACGAATCTCGACGGGTAGTCGTAGCTCGCCACCCGGTGGCCGATCAGGGCGCAGACCGCCGCGCCCGCGCCGAGCAGTGCGCCCTTCGCGCCGAAACCGGTCATCCCGCCGACCGCGATGCCCGCCCCCGCCGCGGCGAGCAGCGAGACCACGATCGACGCCGGGGTGGGCAGCGGCAGGGCGCGGGCCAGGACCGCCACCGCCACGGCGGCAGCGCCGACGGTCACCGCGTCCGGCTCGGCCGCGAGGTATCCGGCCGCGACGATGGACAGCGCCGCCGAGGCGACGGTCGCCATCAGGCCGTACATCCGCTCGTCCGGCTCCGCGTGCGAGCGCAGCTGGAGGACCAGGGAGAGCAGGACCCAGACGCCGAGGGTGCCCAGGATCGCCGCGGGGGCGTTCTCCCGGCCCGCCACCAGCAGCGCGACATCGGCGGCCAGCGCGCCCAGGAAGGCCAGCGCGATGCCCTGCCGGGCCGGCCACATGCCGTTCAGCCGGAACCAGCCCGCCGCGGTGACCGCCTGGAGGGCGACGAGCGGGATGAGCAGGGCGTACGAGTTGATCGCCGCCGCTCCAGAGACGAGCAAGCCCAGCAGCGCCGTGAGTCCGGCGGGCTGCATGCCCGGCTCGATGATCGGGGAACGCCCCTCCTCCCGGGCGCGCTGGGCGTCCGAGATCCGGGGGTTGCCGGCGAGGGTCGCGGGCCCGTACTCGGAGTCCGCATCAGGCTCCTCCCCGCCCGCACCGCCTTGGACAGTCGTCCCTCCCCCAGTGCCTGAAGGGCCTGGGGGGACCCCCAGCCGGGACGGGTGGGCGAGGCCATCACCGCCGGGCGCCTCGTACCCGGGGTCGACCACGGCGCCGGGATACCCCTGCTGCGCCCCCTGCGGCTGTGCCGCCTCCCAGGTCTGCCCCTGCCCCTGCCACTGCTGCGTGTACTGCTGGTACTGCTGAGCCTGGGCGGCGTGCGCGTCGTCGTACCCCTGGTACCCCTGATACCCCTGGTACGGCTGCTGGTGCTGCTGCTGATACGGGTCGTACGCGTCGTACGAACCCTCGTACGGCTGGTCGGTCATCGTCACCCTCCTGCGAACGGCGGGAGCACCTCGACCGTGCCGCCGTCGGCCAGCCGTACCGTCTCATGTCCGCGGGTGCCCACGGGATCACCGTCGATGAGGAACGAGCATCGCTGCAGGACGCGCGTGAGTTCTCCGGGGTGTCGCGCGCGCACGGCGTCGAGCGCCTCGGCGAGGGTGGCCGCGTCGTACGGCTCCTCGGCGACCCCGGCCGCGGCTTTCGCGGCGGCCCAGTAGCGCACCGTGACCTTTGGCATCCGGTTCCTCATGTAGTGGATCGCCGAGTGATGCATCGGCGGTGTACACGGTCAGGCTAGCCCGCCTGCGCGGTACCCCAGGCCCCGATACGGGCCAGCAGGTCGTCCGTGGCCGCGTGTTCCGCGTGGCCCATGCCGGGCTCCAGCCAGAGTTCGCCCCGGTCACCGGCGGCGTCGGCCAGCATGCGCGGGTGGTCGAGCGGGAAGTAGCCGTCCCGGTCGCCGTGCACGATGAGCAACGGCGTCGGGGCGATCCGCGGTACGGCCTCCACGGGCGACAGCGGCACCGGGTCCCACTGCCGGTGATGGATCCGGGTACGGAATCCGTAGCGGCCCACCAGCCGCCCCTCGGGCCGCGTTACCAGCCAGTGGAGCTTCCGCATAGGGGCGGTGCCCCGGTAGTACCAGCGGGCGGGGGCACTCACCGACACCACGGCGTCCGTGGCCGCTTCCGTGCGCCCCTCGCGCCCCTGTCCGTACAACGCCGCGTGCCGCAGCACCACGGAGCCGCCCATCGAGAACCCGACGGTCACCACGCGCGCGTGCCCGAACCCCCGCGCCCACTCCACCGCGGCGGCCAGATCCAGGACCTCCCGGTCGCCGACCGTGGAGCGCCCGCCGGAGGCGCCGTGGCCGCGGAAGGAGAACGTGACCACGGCCCCGTACTGCGCGAACGCCTCCGCCACCCGCCGAACATGCGGCCGGTCCACATCGCCGGTGAACCCGTGGGCGACGACGAACACGGGGACAACGGAAGGTGGCGTGGATGCGTCGTATACGACCGCGCCCCGGTCGTATACGGAATCGATCGCAATGCCGTCGTCCGTGCGCAGAAACGTACGCAAAGGCCCCCCTCTGCCCGTCTCAGGATTCGGACGAACGGTGGATCGCGCCACATGACCTGCCGGACCAGTGCTCATGTGGGCTATTCTGCTGGGCAGAGGACTCGGGCAGCGTAGCCCCCGGGTCCTTTTGTGCTTTCGGAAGCGTTGTATACGAAGCGGGAAACTCAAGGTGACCGCAGGTGTACGGGGCCCCGGGATCGCAGAGCAGTGCCGCACCGCACACGTCCTCGCAGGGACCGAGGAGGAACCAGACGTATGAGTTCTCTGCTGCTCCTGACCAATGCCCTCCAGCCGTCGACGGAGGTGCTCCCCGCTCTCGGCCTGCTCCTGCACAACGTGCGAGTGGCTCCGGCGGAGGGCCCCGCCCTCGTCGACACCCCCGGTGCCGACGTCATCCTCGTCGACGGCCGCCGTGATCTGCCCCAGGTCCGCAGCCTGTGCCAGCTGCTGCGCTCCACGGGTCCGGGCTGTCCGCTCGTCCTCGTCGTCACCGAGGGCGGCCTCGCGGCCGTCACCGCCGACTGGGGCATCGACGACGTGCTCCTCGACACCGCAGGCCCTGCGGAGGTCGAGGCGCGACTGCGGCTGGCCATGGGCCGGCAGCAGATCGTCAACGACGACTCCCCCATGGAGATCCGCAACGGCGACCTGTCGGTCGACGAGGCGACGTACTCCGCGAAGCTCAAGGGGCGGGTCCTCGACCTCACCTTCAAGGAGTTCGAGCTCCTCAAGTACCTCGCACAGCACCCGGGCCGCGTCTTCACGCGCGCACAGCTGCTCCAGGAGGTCTGGGGATACGACTACTTCGGCGGCACCCGCACGGTCGACGTCCATGTACGACGTCTGCGCGCCAAGCTGGGCCCCGAGCACGAGTCGCTGATCGGGACCGTCCGGAACGTCGGTTATCGATTCGTTACCCCCGAGAAGGCCGATCGCGTCTCCGACGAGGCCAAGGCCAAGGCGGACCGGGCAAAGCCGGAGGATGCGGACGAGACCGCCGCTCTGGACGCCGCCGAGGTGTCGGCCGAGGCATAGCGGACCGCCGGAAGGGGCATTGCTTCCGCACAGCTTCCACCCAGGGGGCGCGGGAGCAAGCTCCTTCTCGCCCTGCCCAGGGCCGGTATATCCGCGTAGACTCCGCGCGTGGCCAAGGTGACTCGGGATGATGTGGCGCGGCTGGCGGGAACTTCGACCGCCGTCGTCAGTTACGTCATCAACAACGGACCCCGGCCGGTCGCCCCGGCCACGCGCGAGCGTGTCCTCGCCGCCATCAAGGAGCTGGGGTACCGGCCGGACCGGGTCGCCCAGGCGATGGCGTCCCGCCGCACGGATCTCATAGGCCTGATCATCCCGGACGCGCGCCAGCCCTTCTTCGGGGAGATGGCGCACGCGGTCGAACAGGCCGCCTCCGAGCGCGGGAAGATGGTGCTCGTCGGCAACACCGACTACGTCAGCGAGCGCGAGGTCCACTACCTGCGCGCCTTCCTGGGCATGCGGGTCTCGGGGCTGATCCTCGTCTCGCACGCCCTCAACGACCAGGCCGCCGCGGAGATCGACGCCTGGGACGCCCGGGTGGTCCTGCTGCACGAGCGGCCCGAGGCCATCGACGACGTCGCCGTCGTCACCGACGACCTGGGCGGCGCCGAACTCGCCGTACGCCACCTCATCGAGCACGGCTACGAGTACGTCGCCTGTATGGGCGGCACCGCCGAGACCCCGGCGGTCGGCGACCCGGTCTCCGACCACGTCGAGGGCTGGCGGCGTGCGATGGGCGAGGCCGGGATCTCCACCGAGGGGCGGCTCTTCGAGGCGCCGTACAACCGCTACGACGCGTACCGCGTGGCGCTGGAGGTCCTCTCCGGGCCGCAGCGGCCGCCCGCGATCTTCTGCTCCACCGACGACCAGGCGATCGGCGTGCTGCGGGCCGCCCGCGAGCTGCGGATCGATGTGCCGGGCGAGCTGGCGGTCGCCGGCTTCGACGACATCAAGGAGGCGGCGCTCACCGACCCGCCCCTGACCACGATCGCCTCGGACCGCTCCGCGATGGCCCGGGCGGCGGTGGACCTCGTACTCGACGACGGGCTCAGGGTGGCGGGGGCGCGGCGGGAACGGCTCAAGCAGTTCCCGTCACGACTGGTCGCGCGGACCTCCTGCGGCTGCCCATGAGGGCCGTGCAGCGGCACATGAAGGTTGTCTGAAGGCGCCCGCCGGGCAGCGAGAAGCGTCTTTATATCGGGCAAACAAGGTTCTGCCGGGCTTCTCAGCGGACACTCAGGAAGCTCTCATGGTCACGGTTCAAGCTCGTTGTCATGACCGAGAGCTTCCGCCACGGCGGCGAGTACGAGAGCTATGACGGCTACGGGAACCCGCAGCAGGGCGCCCCGCAGCACGCCTCCTCCCCTGTGAACCCCGAGTGGCCGCCCCCGCCGGCGCAGCCGCCGGTGCAGCAGGTCATGGCCGAGCCGGCCCACGCTCCGGCGCCGAAGAAGCGCTCCCGGGGCCCCCTGGCCCTGCTGGCGGCCGTGGCGATCGTCGCAGCGGCGATCGGCGGCGGCACCGCCTACGCCTTCCAGGAACTGACCGGCAACGACACCGTCGCCACCAGCAGCACCAGCACCAATGTGGTGCCGGCCGGCAAGAAGGGCGACGTCGCCACCATCGCCGCGGCCGTCAGCCCGAGCGTGGTCGAGATCAGCGCCACCCTGAGCAACGGCTCCTCGACCGGCTCCGGCGTGATCATCACCAGCGGCGGCGAGATCGTCACCAACAACCACGTCATCTCCGGCGCCTCGTCGATCAAGGTGACGACCAGCAGCGGCAAGAGCTACACCGCGAAGGTCGTCGGCACCGACAGCAAGAAGGACCTCGCCCTGATCAAGCTGGAGGGTGCGTCCGGGCTGAAGGCGGCGACCCTCGGCAACTCCGACGGCGTGCAGGTCGGCGACACGGTCGTGGCGATCGGCTCCCCCGAGGGCCTGAGCGGCACGGTCACCAGCGGCATCGTCTCCGCCCTGAACCGCGACGTCACCGTCTCCACCGACGAGGGGCAGAACCAGGGCCAGGGCGGCGGTGACGGCCGGTGGCCGTTCTCCTTCGGCGGCCAGCAGTTCAACGGCGACACGGGGTCCTCGACGACCACGTACAAGGCGATCCAGACCGACGCGTCCCTCAACCCGGGCAACTCCGGCGGCGCGCTGATCGACGCCGCGGGCGACATCATCGGCATCAACTCCGCGATGTACTCGGCCAGTTCACAGTCGTCCTCGGGTTCGTCGGACGCCGGCAGCGTCGGCCTCGGCTTCGCCATCCCGATCAACACCGTCAAGTCCGACCTGGCCACGCTGCGGGCCGGCGGCACCGACACCTGAATCCCGCCTTCACGAACAGGGAGTACGTCATGATCGAGCAGGTTTCCCACACCGCCGACGGCACCGACCCGGCCGGTCTCGCCCTGGCCCTCGCGGTGGCGTACGAACTGCACGCACCGCTGACGCGCGCGCCCGAGGTGGCCCCGCAGCTGATGGGCCTGCACACCACGGCCGCCCGCCCGCACCGCCGCAAGGTGCCGCTGAAGCGGATCGCGGCGATGCGTGGCTGATATGCGAGGCTGAAGGCGTTCAGCACGTTCAGCGTCTTCCGCTGGTTCAGGCCCTTGTCGTCCCACCGCACCGAGGAATCCGAAGCCCATGAGCCCCGCCGATGGCGACCGTGAACCGCAGCGCATCCTGATCGTCGACGACGAGCCGGCCGTGCGCGAAGCACTCCAGCGCAGCCTCGCCTTCGAGGGCTACGAGACGGAGGTCGCGGTCGACGGCGCCGACGCCCTGGAGAAGGCGACGGCGTACCAGCCCGACCTGGTCGTCCTCGACATCCAGATGCCGCGCATGGACGGCCTGACCGCGGCACGCCGTATGCGGGGGGCGGGCACGACGACGCCGATCCTGATGCTGACCGCCCGTGACACGGTCGGCGACCGGGTGACGGGCCTCGACGCCGGCGCCGACGACTACCTGGTCAAGCCCTTCGAGCTGGACGAGCTGTTCGCGCGCGTCCGTGCCCTGCTGCGGCGCAGCTCGTACGCCGCCGCGGCGGCCGCCGGGGCCCTCCAGGAGGACGAGGCACTGAGCTTCGCGGACCTGCGGATGGATCTGGCGAGGCGGGAGGTGACGCGGGGCGGGCGCCAGGTGGAGCTGACCCGCACGGAGTTCACCCTCCTGGAGATGTTCATGGCGCATCCGCGTCAGGTGCTGACCAGGGAGCAGATCCTGAAGGCGGTGTGGGGCTTCGACTTCGAGCCGTCCTCCAACTCGCTGGACGTGTACGTGATGTACCTGCGCCGCAAGACGGAGGCGGGCGGCGAGCCGCGCCTCGTGCACACCGTGCGGGGCGTCGGGTATGTGCTGCGGCAGGGCGGCGCGGAGTGAGGAAGGTCCTGCGCCGCTTCCAGACGCTGCCGATCCGCTCCCGGCTGGCGATGCTGGTGGCTGCGGCGGTGGCGTTTGCGGTGGCGGCGGTTTCGGTGACGTGTTGGTTCATTGTGCAGGGGAAGCTGTACGAGCAGGTGAACAATGATCTGCAGAAAGCGCTGAGCATGCCGCGGCTCGACGATCAGGTCAGGGCCGCGGTCAACAACTGCACCAAGCAGCCCTCGCGGGACAATGGAAACGGCCCCCGTAACACCTACTTCCAGGTAGTCGCGGATGACGGAAGGACCTGTGTCCTTCCGTACTCCGCCGGCGCAGTCAAGGTCACCCAGACCGACGAAAACCTGATCAAGAAGGGGGACGCAAACCAGGGTGTCTTCCACAACAGCACCGACGCGAACGGCAATGACGTACGTGTCCTCGCGCTGCCGGGATTCACGATCACCAACGCGGCAACAGGGACCACCTCCAACGCGGCTCTGCTCATCGCCCTCCCGCTGAAGAACACCCAGAAGACCCTCAACGACCTCGCCCTGATCCTCCTCCTCGTCTCCGGCGTCGGAGTACTTGGCGCAGGAGCCGCCGGACTGGCAGTCGCCCGCGCCGGCCTCCGCCCCGTGGACAAACTCACCGAGGCCGTCGAACACGTCGCCCGCACCGAGGACCTGAGCATCCGCATCCCGGTGGAGGACGACGCCGAGGACGAGGTGGCCCGGCTGTCCCGTTCCTTCAACTCGATGACCTCCTCCCTCGCCAGCTCCCGCGACCTCCAGCAGCAGCTCATCGCCGACGCCGGTCACGAACTCCGCACCCCCCTCACCTCCCTCCGCACCAACATCGAACTCCTCAGTCGCAGCGAGGAGACCGGCCGCCCCCTCCCCCCGGCCGACCGCAAGGCGCTCCTCGCCTCCGTGAAGGCGCAGATGACCGAACTGGCCGCCCTGATCGGCGACTTGCAGGAGCTGTCGCGGTCGGAGGGCCAGCGGGGCGAGCGCGTCCAGGTGGTCTCGCTGGAGGACATCGTGGAAGCGGCGCTGCGCCGGGCCCGGCTGCGCGGGCCGGAGCTGACGATCACGGCGGATCTGCATCCCTGGTACGTACGGGCGGAGCCGTCGGCCCTGGAGCGCGCGATCGTCAACATCCTCGACAACGCGGTGAAGTTCAGCCCCGAGGGCGGCACGATCGAAGTGGAGCTCGGCAGCGGCATCCTGACGGTCCGCGACCACGGCCCCGGCATCCCCGCCGAGGAACTCCCCCACGTCTTCGACCGCTTCTGGCGCTCACCGAGCGCACGGGCACTGCCGGGCTCGGGCCTGGGTCTTTCGATAGTCGCGCGGACGGTGGAGCAGGCGGGCGGCGAAGTCACGCTGACCCGCGCGGAGGGCGGCGGCACGGTGGCGACGGTACGGCTGCCGGGCGCACCCATGCCTCCGCCGGAGGGGCCGTAGCCCGGCCGGCCAAGAACACCGGTGCGGGATCGGGTGCGGCGAGCAGCGGCCGGCCGGCCGGACGCCGACCGCCTCCTGACGGCACAGGTCCCCGCTCTACGATCACCTCGGACACGATTGCCGGGGAGGGCGTATGGGCGGGGACACGGGCGGGATCGAGCGGGTGTACCGAAGACGGCGCGGGCTCCCGTGGCAGTACCTGGGCATGGCGGGGTTGTTGTGCGTGAACGCCCTCCTTCAGGTCGAGCACACCTCGGCCGACGATCCGTATGCGCCCAAGTGGCGGCCATGGGTACTCCTGGCGCTCGTGGCGGTGGCCGTCGTCCGGGTCCTCCTGGAGCAGTTCCGGGCGTACACCCGTGTCACGGCCGCCGGTATCACCGCGCAGGGGGCGCTGCGCTCGCGCACATGGGCCTGGCACGAGGTGTACGACATCCGGGTCGAGCGCGCTCCCCGCGGCTCGGGCCGGATGGCACCCCAGTGGCTCACCTACCTCTACGACCTCGAAGGCCGTCGCTTCCTGCTCCGGCACCTCGACGACTGGCAGCTGGACGACCCGTACGCGGAGGTGTCCGAGCTGTGCCTGGCCGCCGCCCCCCGTCGAAGCCTCACCTGGGAGCGACGGCCGAACGTCGAGGAGCGGATCCTGCGGCGGGCGGCGCGGCGCAAGGCATGGACATGGGCTGCGTACGGCGCGCTCATCACGTTCTTCGTCATGGTCGTGCTGGACATCGGGATGGTCGCCACCGGGAGCCCGGAGCACGAGTTCCTGCTGTTCGTGTGCGTGCCGCTGGCCTCGTTCGGCATCCTCGGCGCCGTACTCGACCGGTACTGGACCAGCCGTCCCCCGCGCTCCCTCGTGCAGGGGCCGTAGCGTCGGGACCGAACTCCTCGTCGCCACCCGCCCCGCACTACCACCTGAGGATCATCGTCTCGTCATGCGCCGGCGGTACGTCGGCCACGGCGTCCGGCAGCGGTTCGGCGAGCCGGGCGTAGGCGCCCGAGCGGGCGAGGAGTTCCTGGTGGGTGCCCGTCTCCACCAGGCGGCCGCGGTCGACGACGAGGATCCGGTCCGCGTCCGGTGCGAGGCTCAGATCGTGCGTGATCATGATGGTCGTACGGCCCGCCATCAGTTTGCGCAGCGGTGTCACCACCTGGCGGGCGGCCACCGCGTCCAGGCCCGCGGTCGGCTCGTCGAGGACCAGGACCGGTGCGGCGCGCAGCATCGCGCGGGCGATGGCGACGCGCTGCAACTGGCCGCCGGAGAGGGCGGCCGTGCCGGGCGCGATATGGGTGTCGTACCCCTCGGGCAGGGCGGTGATGAAGTTGTGCGCCGCCGCCTCCCGGGCCGCCTGCTCGATCTCCTCGTCGCTCGCGCCGGGCCGCCCGCAGGCGATGTTCTCGCGGATCGTGCCGCTGAGGACGAGGGTCTCCTGGGGCAGCAGCGCCACGTTCTCGCGCAGGAACTCCAGCGGTACGTCCGTGAGCGGGACGCCGTCCAGGGTGATCGCGCCCTGTGAGGGGTCGTAGAAGCGGGTGAGGAGTTTGGAGAGGGTCGACTTTCCGGCGCCGCTCGGACCGGTGACGATCACCAGCTCGCCCGGACCGGCGGTGAAGCTCACGTCCCGCAGGGAGGCGCGCCGGGACTCGGGGTAGCGGAAGGACACGTCGTGGAAGGCGACCCAGCCGCGCACCGGCCACTGGGCGACCGGGTGGGCGGGGTCGGCGACGGCGGGTTCGGTGTCCAGGATCTCGTTCAGGCGCTGGGCGCCCGCGGTGGCCGCGGTGAGGGTGAGGCCGAGCCCGCCGAGGCTGCGGACCGGCGGGTAGAGGTAGCCGATGAAGGCGGCGAAGGCGAGAAGCCGGCCAAGGGTCATGCGGCCCGCCGAGATCTCCCAGACGCCCAGGCCGATGACGGCCAGGACGCAGAGGGTCTCCACGACCTCCACCAACTGCTCGTACATCTCGCTCAGTCGGGCTCCGCGCACGGACGCCTTCATCCAGGCGCGGGCCTCGCGGTCGAGGCGCTGCTCCTCGTCCCGGCGGCGGTTGTAGGCCTGGGTGAGGACGATGTTGCCGAGCGACTCCTCCACCACGGAGGTGATCGCGCCGTCGGCGACCCGCTCGTCCTGGGAGGCCGTCCTGATACGGCCGGAGAAGCGGCGGGCGGCGAGGAGGAAGAGGGGCGCGAGGACGAAGGTGGCCAGGGCCAGGTCCCAGCGCAGCCAGAGGGCGGCGCAGGAGTAGAAGACCGCGGAGAACGCGGCCGACGCCGTGCCGACGACACCGGAGACGACCATCTGCTCGATGGCCTCGACGTCACCGGTCAGGCGCTCGACCAGATCGCCCTGGCGGTGCTTCTGGAAGAAGTGCGGTGGCAGGCCCTGGACATGCCGGAAGACGCCCGCCCGTAGCCGGAGCACGAATCTCTCCGCGGTCCAGGTGGCGAGCGAGTTGCCGAAATAGCCGACGAGCGCGCCGAGCGCGGCGACTGCCAGCCAGGCGCCGGCCGGGCCCCAGAAGGCGGAGAGCGAGCCGGCCTTCAGGGCGTTGTCGGTGAGCTCGGCGAACAGCAGGATCGAGGCGGTCTCGGCGAGCGCGGCCACCACCACGCACGCGACGACCGCGGCGAGCCACTTGCGGTCGCCGCGGGTCAGCGGCCAGAAACGACGGAAGGCCGCACGGACCTCGCGCATGGTCGACTCCCTTCGGGCGCACGGCCCTTGATACGGCCGTCGGACATGGCCGAGGCGGGGCCCCGGGGCGAGTGGGATGCTCGCCGACCGGTGACCCCGCCTCGTGGCGTGGCTCAGCCCTGGTGGCCGACGGGACGGCGCCTCGGGGCCGGTGCGGGCTTCTTCGGCGCCTTCTTCCGGGGGGCCGGGGCGCCCTTCTTGCAGTCGTGCTTCTTCACCGGGGCAATCTTGTGGAAGCTCATGACAGTCTGCCTTTCTTGCCGTGAATTGCTTTTCGTTTCGCGTCGTTCGCTTTCGACATGGAAAACGTTACGGCATTCCCGGAGCAAGAAAAGACCAATTCCCCTTAGAGGTTGCTGAGTTGATTCTGTGGAAGATTCATAAGGTATTCGCGGAACCGAACCCGCACTCACACAGGTTTTATCGAGCCTTATCCGGAGCGGCCCACGGCCAGCCCCGACCCCTCGATCCGCACCCTGATCCCGTCCTTCTCCACCCGTACGTCCCGCAGTCGCAGTTCACCGCGGTCCGGTGTGGGCAGGCGGAATCCCAGGGACAGGCGGTCGGCCAGGACCGGGCGGGTGAGCCGGGGCAGGGCGTTCAGGAGGGACGGGTCGAAGCCGAGCCGCTTGAGCAGGGCCGGGTGCTCCAGGGCCAGGTCGATCAGGTTGAGCCGCATGGCCCGGTGGATGAAGCGCGGGGAGCCGGTCACGCGCGCGAGTTCGGCGTTGGAGCGCAGGGCCGCGCGTACGGCGGAGTCGGGTACGCCGAGCCGCCGTACCACCGCCGGCACCGCGAACAGCGCCTTCGCCTTCTTCGTCTCGCGCGCGAGGCGGGTGGCCGAGCCGCGGGTCAGATGCAGGCCCTCGGAGGCGCGGGTGCCGGGCCGGTAGGTGGCCAGATTCCCGATGTCCAGGCGCATTCCGTCGATCTGCGTGGCGATGCCGTGCTCGCCGTCCCGGCCGATACGGGCGTCGGCCCGCAGCCGCAGGTCGTGTCCGGCCACCGGAAGAGTGCCGCGGGCCAGCACCCGGTCGTGGCCGTGCCCGGTGAACGTCACCTGGGAGGCGCCGAGTTCGCGGTTGAGGTCGTCGAAGGAGAGCAGTACCTCACCGTCGAGCCGGGGAATCCCCGCACCCCGTACGGAGGTCGGTCCGTCGGGCGCGTTCAGCCGTACGTCGTGCGCGGTCGCCGTCACCCTGGCCAGCGAGACCCGGTCGGCGGCCACGTCGGGCACGGTGACCTTCACCGACTTCAGCCTGTCGTCGGCGAGTTGGGTGAGGAAGGGAAAGCCGTCGATGTCCACTTCGGGGGCCGCGCTCAGGTGCATCCGGTCCTTGAGCTCATCGGCCGCCCGGCGCTCGGCGTACAGGAGCGCCCAGCGGTCGGCGAGGGTGAGGAAGGCGGCGAGGACGACGACGCCCACCACCGCCTTCAACGCGAGCGGAAGACCCGCGAACCGCCTTCGCCTGCGACGGCCGCCGCGGCGGTGATTGGGCGGAGCCCAGGGCTCCTCCTCCGCTTCCTCGGCCTCGCTCGCGACAAGGGCACCCTCGAAAAAGTCGTTGATGTTTGTACCAGGATGCGTCGTTATGTGGTGGGGGGCACGCATCGATCCATCCGACCATGCGAAGGCCCCCCACCCGCAAGCTCTGCCTCAGGTATGCGATCTAGCTCACGATCGTGATCCGGTTGGCCGCCGGGGGCGAAATCGGGCTGCCGGCCGAGGAGTTGGCCGTCAGGTACTTCGCCAGCGCCGCCAGATCATCGGACCCGACGAGGTCGCCCGTGCCCTGTCCGAGCGTCGGGAATCCGTCGCCGCCGCCCGCGAGGAAGCTGTTGGTGGCGACGCGGTAGGTGGCCGCCGGGTCGATCGCGGACCCGTTCAGCTTGATGGAGTCCGTCACCACCCGGTCCGCACCCGTCTTCGTCAGGTCCAGGGTGTACGTCAGCCCCGCCGACGGCTGCAGGATCTTCGGCGCGGCGGTGTTCGTGCCGCTCACCTGCTCCTTGAGGACCTGGATCAGCTGGGCGCCGGTGAAGTTCTGCAGATTCACCGTGTTGGAGAAGGGCTGGACGGTGAAGCCCTCCGCGTAGGTGACCACCCCGTCACCCTCGCTGCCCTTGGCCGCGTAGGTGAGACCCGCCCGCACACCGCCCGGGTTCATCAGCGCCAGGTCGGTCTCCGGGTCGAGCTCCTTGCCGTACGCCAGCTGCGCGTCGGCGATCAGGTCGCCCATCGGGGACTCGGTGCCGGTGTTGGAGACGTCGGCGGAGATGTAGCCGATCGCGCGGTTGCCGATGGGCGCGGCCAGGGTGTTCCACTTGCCGATCAGCTCGGTCATGTCCGGCGCCTTGGCGACGGTCCGGGTGACCACGTGGTTCGCCGACTTGACCGCCGTACGGGCGATGTCACCGGTGACGCGGTCGTACGTCAGCGTGGTGTCCGTGTAGAGACGGCCGAAGGACGCGGCCGAGGTGACCATGCGGGGCTTGCCCGCCGGGTCCGGGACCGTGCAGACGTAGGCCGCGTGCGTGTGGCCCGTGACCAGCGCGTCCACCGCCGGCGTGATGTTCTTCGCGATGTCGACGATCGGACCGGAGATACCGCTGCCCGCGCCCGCGGAGTCGCAGTTGTAGTTGTACGCCCCGGAGGCGGGGAGGCCGCCCTCGTGGATCAGCGCGACGATCGACTTCACGCCCTGCGCCTGGAGCACCCGCGCGTACTTGTTGATCGTCTCGACCTCGTCCTTGAACTTGAGGCCCTTGACTCCTTCGGCGGAGACGACACCCGGGGTGTCCTCCAGGGTCACGCCGATGAAGCCGATCTTGACGTCCTTCTTCTTCCACACCCAGTAGGGCTTGAGGATCGGCTTGTTCGTCTTCTCGTCGAGGACGTTCGCCGCCAGATAGGGGAAGTCGGCGCCCTCGAACTCCTCGTCCGAGTAACAGCCGTCGGTCGGGTGGCAGCCGCCGTTCTGCAGGCGCGCCAGTTCCCTGGCGCCCTCGTCGAACTCGTGGTTGCCGACGGACGTGACGTCCAGGTCCAGCTTGTTCAGTGCCTCGATGGTGGGCTCGTCGTGGAAGAGGCCCGAGATCAGCGGCGAGGCACCGACCATGTCGCCGCCGGCCGCGGTGATGGAGTACGCCTTGCCCTTGCGGGCCTCGCGCAGATGGGTCGCGAGGTACTCGACACCACCGGCGTCGATGGTCTTCGTCGTACCGTCGGCCTGCAGCTCGGTGACCCGGCCGGACGAGCCCGACGGCGGCTCCAGGTTGCCGTGCAGGTCGTTGAAGGACAGCAGCTGTACGTCCTGGTAGCGGCTCGGGTGGTGGCCGCCGCCCTTCGTCTCGTGCGCGTCCGCCGGCAGCGCGGCGGCGAGGGCTCCGGCGGTGGCGAGTCCGGCGGCTGCGGCGACGAGACGGAACGTCCGTCTGCGGCGCGGGTACGGCTGGGAAGTGGCTGGCATGCGCCCCCCTGAGGGTCCGTTGAGGCCTGCGGGTCTGCTGGATGTCATGGCCTCGTCGGGCGCAGCCTAGGGTCAACGCGCGTAGCGCGAAAAGGGATTCGTGGTTACATCCTGGTTTCCCTTTGCCCTTCCATTGACCCCCACTTTGCGGGGCGCTCCGCTTACCCTCGTACGCATGACCAGCGACGACACCGCCCGGCTCGGCCGGACCCGCTCCATCGAGACCTACTCCGCGCTCTCCCCGGAGCAGACGGAGGCCGTGCTCTCCCTGCTCGCGGCGGCCGCGCAGGCCGACGGCCAGCAGGCGGTGTCCGAGCAGGGGCGGCTGCAGCTGCGCGGTGGCGAACGCGAGGGCGTGTCCCATCTGCTGCTCAGCGCCGGCGACGAGCTCGTGGGTTATGCGCAGCTGGAGGACACCGACCCGGTGGAGGCACCGGCCGCCGAACTCGTCGTGCACCCCGCGCATCGCGGGCACGGGCACGGGCGGGCGCTCGGCTCGGCGCTGCTCGCGGCCTCCGGCAAGCGGCTGCGGGTGTGGGCGCACGGCGGGCACTCCGCGGCCCGGCATCTCGCGCAGGTCCTGGGGCTCACGCTCTTCCGCGAACTGCGGCAGATGCGGCGGCCGCTCGCGGACCTGAACCTGCCCCAGCCGGTGCTGCCCGCGGATGTGACGGTCCGTACCTTCGTCCCCGGCGAGGACGACGCCGCCTGGCTCGCGGTGAACGCCGCCGCGTTCGCCCACCACCCCGAGCAGGGCTCCCTCACCCAGCGCGACCTCGACGACCGCAAGGCCGAGCCGTGGTTCGACCCGGCGGGCTTCTTCCTCGCCTTCCGCGGCGGCGAACTCATCGGCTTCCACTGGACGAAGGTGCATGCGGCCGACCAGCTGGGTGAGGTGTACGTCCTCGGGGTGCGGCCGGGTGCGCAGGGCGGGGGGCTGGGCAAGGCCCTCACCACGATCGGGCTGCGGCACCTGGAGGCGCAGGGGCTGCCGACCGCGATGCTGTACGTCGACGGGGACAACAAGGCGGCTGTGTCGGTGTACGAGCGGCTCGGTTTCACCACGTACGAGACGGATCTGATGTACCGCACGGAGACGTGAGCCTCCGGCGGTCGGGCGGTGTGTTGTGCGGGCGAGTGAGGTGCACGTCCCCGGGGGCTGCGCCCCCGGACCCCCATCGGCCTACGGCCTCGTCCTCAAACGCCGGACGGGCTGGAGGTGCCTGACCGGCGGCTGAAGCGCGGCGCCCGCCTTGGCTCCGGCAAGCACACCACCCAAGCCACCATCCCGACCCCCAGCAGCACCCCCCACCGCTCGTGCGCGGCCGCCCAGCGGGGATCGCCCGTCGCGGCCAGCAGGGTCCAGCGGGCCGGGATCAGCAGGGCCCCCAGCGTCGCCGTGGTCAGGACGGCGGCCGCCACCGACGGGCCCGGCTGCGGCTCGTCCGTGAGGCGTACGGCGGTGGCCGCCGCGGCCAGGGCGAGGGCCGCGGTCGCGCCGGCCTCCAGGGTGACGGCGCCGACCGGGGGACGTACGGCGTGCGGTACGAGGGCCAGGGCTGCCGTCCACCACAGCACGGCCACCGGCGCGACCAGCACCACCCGCAGACCCGCGCGCACCCAACGCGGGGTGGTGACGGGTGTGGTGAGGTGCCGGGCCGGGTCGTCCAGCAGGAAGGTCAGGCCCAGCGCGAAGGCGAGGGCGGCGGCCCGCAGCAGGGTGAGCGCGAGCCAGGGGTCCGGCGGGCCGTCGGACAGCCGTGGCAGGGCGACGAGCAGCAGCCCCACGGCCGCACCCGCCCCGAGCGCCCGCCACGGCACCGTACGTGCCACGGCCGCGACCAGTGCCCCGCTCACCGGCACGGTTGCGTGCTCACTTCTCACACTCGTCCGCCCCCTTCGGCACCTTGGTCCCCAGCACCCGGGCCACCTCGGCGGTGGTCACCCCGGGAGCCGTCAGCTGCGCCCAGTGGGCCTTGACCGCGGACGTGACCTCGGCACGCGGGCGGGAGAGCAACTCCCGTACGACATCGGTCTGTCCGGCCGACATCGACAACGGGGTGGTCGGCGTCAGCGCGATCGCCGGGCCGCTCAGGCTGTCGTCGAGTCGGACGTTCCTGAGCTCGGCGACCGGGTTCGCGTCGCGGCCCAGCGCCAGCCACATCACCGTGACCACGCGGCCGTCGCAGAGGTCGCTGCCCTTCTTCTCGTCGCCCCCGACCAGCACGGAGGCCACGCCGACCGCGAACTCGGGCACCCGGTTGCCACCCCAGCGCGTGCCGACGGTCACCTGGCCGGGTGTGCTGGACGGTTCGATCGCCGCGTCGCCGTCGAGCCCGTAGCGGGCGTCGATCCGCTGCCGTACCAGCAGAGGCCGGCTCGCGGCCGTACCCCCGGCGAGGGCCTGGACCCGGTCGACGACCCCGGCCCAGGTACCCGTCCGGCCGGTCCACTCATCGAACGCGCAGTACTGCGAGGCACCGTGCCGTACGCACGACTGCTCCTTCTCGGGGGAGACGGAGGCCCGCTCCCGGGCTGCCGTGAGTTCGGGGGAGACCCCGGCGGACTGCCCGATCGCGCCGACCACCGTGATCGCAAGAGCCACCGCGATCCCAAGCGCCCCATAGAGGCGCGGGGCTGTATGCATTGGCGGCTCCGCCGCGGGGCGCGACGAGCCACGACGGTCCCGCAGACGATCGACGGCATCCCGCGAAGCGCACAGCACAGCGGCCACGGCCGCCAGCAGGGTCAGCCCCACGAGGTACAGGGCGTGCCACCCCGCAGGCCGACCGATCAGGTCGGACGGCAGCGTCGAGTTGCTGTACTCGCTCACGACCGGCGACAGCCAACGGCTCCACTCCGCACCGTCCGACCCCGTGGACACGAAAAGCAGGAAGGTGAAGAGACCCATCACCACCAGCGGGGCGGCGAACGCGGACGGGATCAGCCGGGCGACCAGCAGGCCGAGGAATCCGAACAGCAGCACGTACAGGGGAGCCACGGCCAGTTCGCCCACCGACCCCTGCCCCACCGCACCGGGCCGCAGCGCCTGCCAGGTGAACTGCGTCCCCACGACCAGCGCGGTGAGCACACCGAACGGCACCACGGACAGGGCGTGCCCGGCCGTGCGCCGCCAGGGCTCCATGACCAGCACGTCGAAGTGCCGGTCGGTCCCGCGCCGACGAGACCGCAGCGCCGCCCGGTTGACGCAGACGAACAGGGCGATGCCGAGCAGCACGGGCGTGGTCTGGGTCGCGCGGTCGACGTCCTGGAGCGCCGGGTAGGCGCTCATGCCGTCCGGGGGGAAGAGCAGCTTCCAGCCGGTGTAGCCGACGTAGAACAGCAGGGTCGCCGCCACCGGGATCTGCAGGAGCAGTTCACGTGCCTCGAAGCGGGCGAGGGCGAAAACGGCCGACCAGCTGCGGCGCTGTTCGCCGTGGACGACGGGCGCAGCCGTCGCCTCCATGAGCGTGCTCATGCCGCCGCCACCTCCGCGCCCGCGCCGTCCAGGGTGAGCAAGTAACCGTCCTCCAGGGTGGGTTCGAGCAGGTCGGCGCCGGCGGGCGGGCTGCCGACGTTGCGGAAGGTGCCGGCGCCGGTGCGCCAGCCCGCCTTCGCGCCGGGGTCGCGTTCCGTGCTGCTCCAGACCCGTCCGGCCGCCCGTGCGGTCAGCTCGGCCGGGGTGCCCTCGAAGCGGATGCTGCCGCCCGCCATGACCAGTACGCGATGGCAGAGCATCGCCACGTCCTCGGTCTGGTGGGTGGAGAGGAGGACGGTGCGGCCCTCCCCGGCCTGTGCGATCAACTCACGGAAGCGCATGCGCTGTTCGGGGTCGAGCCCGACCGTCGGCTCGTCGAGGACGAGGAAGCCGGGGTCACCGACGAGCGCGGCGGCCAGCGCGACCCGCTGCCGCATTCCGCCGGACAGCTTCTTGATGCGCTTGGCGCGTACGTCGGCGAGGTCGACCTCGTCCAGCACGCGCCGCACCTCGCGGTGCCGGGCGCCCCGGTCGGTGATCTCCTTGAGGATCGCCACGTAGTCGACGAACTCGAAGGCCGTGAAGTCCGGGTGGAAGCCGGGCGTCTGCGGCAGATAGCCGAGTCCGCGCCGCACCTCCTGCCGGCCGGCCACCGTCGCCGGATCGTGCCCGAGCACGGTGAAGGCGCCCCGGTCCGGGGGCACGGCGGTGGCCAGCACCCTGAGCAGGGTGGTCTTCCCTGCCCCGTTGGGCCCGAGCAGCCCGGTGACGCCCGAGGTCAGCCGCAGCGACACCTCGTCGAGGGCCTGGGTCCCGCCGAAGCGGAGGCTGAGCCCGGAAGCGGAAACGGTCGGTGTCATACGGCATCCCCCTGGAAGCGGTCGAAACGGTCACGTACGAGGAAGAGCAGCCCGCCGGTGAGCGCGGCGACCGCCGCCGCCACCCCCTGGCCGGCCGCGGTGAACGGCACGGGCGTGGCGCCGGCGTCATAGGCATGGGCCGCCAGCAGCAGCGCCACCCACACCCCGCCGACCAGCGACGGCGCGAGCACCGGGCCGAGCCGGGCGGTGAGGACCAGCCCGGTCGAGGTGAGGGCCAGCGCGGGCAGCAGCCAGGCGAGGGCGGCCGGCCCGTACCCGGGCAGCGCGAGGGTCGCGAGGCCGCTGAGGCCGAGCACGGCGGTGAGCACGGCGACCGTCCGCACCATCAGCAGCTTGAACCCGTGCATCGGCGCGACCACCGCCATCTCGTAGGTCGGGTCCAGCGCCGGCCCGTAGGACAGCGCGACCCCGCCGAGGGGCAGCAGCGGCGCGAGGGCCAGGAAGAGCGTGGGCGAGGCGGCCGCCGTGCCGGTGTGGGCCGCCACCACGGTCATCACCAGCACGGCGACGACCGCGCCGAGCCAGGAACGGCGCAGCACAGGTGTGGCCGCGAGCAGCCGCGCGGTGTGATCGGCGACGCCCAGCCGCATCAGCAGCCCCTCGAACACGCCCGGCCGGGGCGCGTCGAGTTCGGCGTCCAGCCGCTCCCAGCCGGCGTCGACCCGGCCCGGGTCACCGACCTCGGCGAGCACCCCCCGGCACTGCGCGCACGCGACCAGATGGGTGTCGGCCGACCACAGCGCGGGCGGCGCCAACTCACCCCGGGCATAGGCCCGTAGATCCTCAGCATCCACATGCCAGGTCATGCGGCCACCTCCCGCACCGCCACGCGCCCCGGCAGCCCCCGGCCACGCACCTGCCTGTCCATCCCGCCGCCTCCATACCGACGCGGCAGCCCCGCGCCCCTGCACACCCGATCGCACACCGGCCCACCGACGTCACCGCTCCCGCACCTGCGCGCGGCCCGGCGGTCCCGATCGCACACCCGCCCGCTCATGTCAGCGCCTCCCGCAGTTGCTTACGGGCCCGCATCGCCCGTGTCTTGACCGTCCCCGGCGGTATCCCGAGCAGCACGGCCGCCTCCCGGGTGGTCAGGCCGTCGATGACCGTGGCCTGGAGCACCGCGCGCAGTTCCGGTGAGAGCCGGACCAGGGCGCCCGCGAGGTCCCCGTGCTCCACCCCCGCGAGCACGCGCTCCTCCGCGGACGCCTCGTCCCGGTGCCGCAGCCGGGACAGTGCCTGCCTGAGCCGCCCCCGGGCGCCGTCGCCCCGCAGCGCGTCGATCAGCCGCCGCGAGCCGATCCGCCACAGCCAGCCGGCGACGTCGCCGTCCTCCCGGTAGCGGGCCTTGCCCCGCCAGATCGCGAGGAACGTCTCCTGTACGACGTCGTCGACCACGCCCGCGTCGGCGCAGCGGCCGCGCAGCCGGGCGGTCAGCCACGGGGCATACCGCCGGTACAGCTCCTCGAAGGCGCGCCGGTCCCCGTCCGCGGCGGCCCGCAGCAGCTCACCGTCGCTTCTCGTTTCGCTCACGTCCCCTCATCGGACCGGTCCCGCGGATCGGTTCACACGATTCGCCTCGACTTTCCCAGGCCGCTTGACTTTTGCGGCCCCCTTCCACCACCCTTTCACTACTCAATTAGTGAAAGGGTGGTTGTCCGCGTGGTCGAGTACCGCATCGACCGGCGCTCCGGCGTCGCCACCTACGTCCAGATCGTGCAGCAGACCAAGCAGGCCCTCCGTCTGGGCCTGCTGGAACCGGGGGACAAGCTGCCCACAGCACGCGAGGTGGTCGAGGCCACCGCCATCAACCCGAACACAGTCCTGAAGGCCTACCGCGAGCTGGAACGCGAGGGCCTGGTCGAGGCCCGCCGGGGCCTTGGGACCTTCGTACGACGGTCACTGGGCACCGCACCGGCCGAGTCCCCCCTGCACGGGGAGCTGGACGCCTGGGCCGCGAAGGCCCGCGCGGCCGGCCTGGACCGGGACGACGTGGCCGCGCTCTTCACCGCCGTACTCGACAAGCACTTCCGGCACGGCCCGGACCAGCACAGCCAGGGGGACCTTTCATGACCGACACCACCGGCTTCGCCCTGGAGGCGACCGCCGTGGGCAAACGCTACGGCAGGCGCCGGGGAGCCGGCGGCTGGGCGCTGCGCGACTGCGGCTTCCGGCTGCCGGAGGGCCGCGTGTGCGCCGTCGTCGGCCCGAACGGGGCGGGCAAGTCCACGCTGCTGGCGCTCGCCGCCGGGCTGCTGGTCCCGACCGAGGGCACGCTCACCGTCCTCGGCACGGACCCGGCCGCCGCCCGCACCCGCGTGGGCTTCGTCGCGCAGGACAAGCCGCTCTACCCGCACCTCACGGTCGCCGAGACCCTGCGCATGGGTGCCGACCTCAACCCGGGCCGGTGGGACGCACCCACCGCCGAGCGGATCGTCGCCGACGGCGGCCTCGGGGCCAGGACGAAGATCCGCGCGCTCTCCGGCGGCCAGCGCACCCGGGTCGCGCTCGCCCTCGCCCTCGCCAAGCGGCCCGAACTGCTGCTCCTGGACGAGCCCATGGCCGACCTCGACCCGCTGGCCCGGCACGACCTGATGGGGGTGCTGATGGCGCAGGCCGCGCAGTACGGCACGACGATCGTGATGTCCTCGCACGTGGTCTCCGAACTGGAGGGCTCCTGCGACCACCTGCTCCTCATAGGCGGCGGCCGCGTCCGCCTCGCCGGGGAGATCGACGAGCTGCTGGAGGCGCATGTGCGGATCTCCGGCCCGGCGCAGACCTCCCTCGACCCGCACACCGTCGTCGAGTCCCGCACGACCGGCCGTCAGCTCAGCGCGCTGATCCGCCCTGCGGGCCCGCTCCCGGACGGCCTGCGCACGAGCGCGCCCTCCCTGGAGGAGCTCGTCCTCTCCTACCTGCGCAACCCCGAAGCCCCGGGTACGACGTCGGCCGAAGCCGCGTCCGAGTCCGAGAAGGCCGCCCTGTGAGCGCGCTCTCCGTACCGGGACTGCCCCGGACGGTCCTGCGGCTGCACCGCCCGGCACTGATCGTGTGGGGTGCCTTCGTCGCCGCCCTGATCGGCTGGCTGGTCTGGCTGAACACGGTGACGTCGAGCGCCGGCGAGCGGGAGCGGACCTACTGCGACCACCACGAGACCTGCAACATCCTGGACCAGCTGAACTACGGCCAGCGGACCGTCTGGGTCGCGACGCTCGTCTGCTACAGCTCCCTCGCCGTGGCCGCCTGGGCGGGCGCCTCCCTGATCGGCCGCGAACTGGAGTCCGGCACCGCGCAGTTGGCGTGGACGCAGGGCGTCTCCCCGGCCCGCTGGCTGGCCGCCAAGCTGGCCGTGCCCGCAACCCTGCTCACGCTGGGCTGCACGGCGCTGGTCCTGGCGTATCGCAGGGCCTGGAGCGCGCACCCCGCCCTGCGGGACGGCGACTGGACCTCCGTCACCACCTTCGTGGCCCGCGGCCCGGCGACTTCGGCGTACGCCCTGTGCGCCCTCGCCGTCGGCACGCTCACCGCCCTGCTGCTGCGCCGCACCCTGTCCGCCCTCGGTGTCTCCCTCGCCGTCACCTGGGCGCTGCATTTCGCCCTGGAACGCTTCCGCGAGGACCTCTGGCCGTCGGTGACCCGCGTCTCGGCGAGCGAGGGCATCTGGCCCAGGCACGTATGGCAGCTGGAGAGCGGGACCATCGAGCACGGCCACCGCATCGCGCGCCCCGGCGGCTCGCCGTGCGGGGGCAACCCCGCCCAGGTCAAGCAGTGCGCCGCCGACCACGACATCACCGGCTACTACCAGGTCTACCACCCCCAGTCCCACTACTGGCCCCTGCACCTCGCGGAGACCGGCATCGTCCTGGCCGTCGCCGCCCTCGCGACCGTCCTCGCCTTCCGTCTGCTGCCCCGCCGCACCCGGGCCGCCCGCAGGGAGGCCGTCGCATGACCGCGCTCGCCACCGGCACCACGCGGGCCGTCGTGCGGGTGCACCGCACGGCATTGATCGTCTGGGGCGCCTTCATCATGGGCGCCGTCGCGTATCTGGTGTGGCTGAACGAGGTCACCGCGCCCGACGCGCGTGCGCAGATGGCCACCTGCAAACCCGACGCGGGCTTCTGCACGGCGTTCCTGGCGACCCGCGACTACGCCGAACCCATGGGCTGGATCAGCACGGTCGTCTATTACAGCTTCTGGGCCGTGGCCGCCTGGGCGGGCGCCGCGCTGATCGGCCGCGAACTGGAGAGCGGCACCGCGCGGCTGGCCTGGACCCAGGGTGTCAGCCCGGCCCGCTGGCTGGCGACGAAACTCGCCTCGCCCGCGCTGGTGATCGTCCTCGGCGGTGCGCTCTTCGTCCCGGTCTACCGATGGGCCTGGTCTGCCAACCGCGACCTGATGGGCGACGACTGGACGTTCAACGACGTCTTCGCCGCCCGCGGCCCGGCCGTGGTGGCGTGGGCCCTGTGCGCCCTCGCGGTCGGCGCGCTCGCCGCCCTGGCACTGCGCCGCTCACTGCCCGCGCTCGGTCTCGCCGTCGCCGTGATGATCGCGCTGAACCGGTACATGGAACTGCATCGCAAGGATCTCTGGCCGACGGTGACCCGCACCTCCGGCACCGGATTCGAGCCGTCCAACGACTGGTGGCAGGTGGAGAACGGCTCCGGCGCCGACGGCCGGTACGCCGTCTACCACCCCCCGTCCCACTTCTGGCCCATGAACCTCGTCGAGACCGGCATCATCCTCATGATCGCCGCCCTCGCGACCACCGCCTCGTTCCTCGTCCTGCGAAGCCGCACCGCTCGCACGATGTGAGGCATCCGATGCGCGTACGTCCTTCCACGGGGGGATGGACGTACGTATTCTCGGGGCGGCTCCCAGCAGTCTGTTACGGCGGCCTTGCCGACGTAGACGCTCCGGAGCCGCCCCCAGATATCCCGCACGCCATGTCGCCGTAACCAACGGTTCAGACAGGCTTGCGACGCTCGGCCAATGACGCCCTCCGTACCACAGCCTTCGCCGCCCCCCGAGGGGCCCGCGGGGGACGGGGACGCCTTCCGCTCCGTTGAGGCACTCCCACCCGCGCTTTCCGACGCGCCCGTTTCTCTGGGAACGCGGAAGAATGGGTTCATGAGTCAGCCAGACACCGCCCAGGCACAGGTCCAGCACGCGCAGCCCTCCGTGGGCTCCATAGCCGCGCACCGCCCGCACACGGTGGCCGCCGCGGTCTCCGACCTGGAACCCGACATCGACGCGGATCTCGATGCCTACGAGGAGTCGCCGTACGACGGCCCTCAGTTGCCGCAGGGTCGTTTCCTCGACCGGGAGCGCAGCTGGCTGGCGTTCAACGAGCGGGTCCTCGAACTCGCCGAGGACCCGAACACCCCCCTGCTGGAGCGCGCCAACTTCCTCGCCATCTTCGCCAGCAACCTGGACGAGTTCTTCATGGTCCGGGTGGCCGGCCTGAAGCGCCGTATCGCGACGGGTGTCGCCACCCGCTCCGCCTCCGGCCTCCAGCCCCGCGAGGTCCTGGAGATGATCTGGGCCCGCTCCCGCGAGCTCATGGCCCGGCACGCCGCCTGCTACCACGAGGACGTCGCCCCCGCCCTCGCGGAGGAGGGCATCCACCTGGTCCGCTGGAGCGAGCTGACGGAGAAGGAGCAGGCCCGCCTGTTCACCCTCTTCCGCCACCAGATCTTCCCGGTGCTCACCCCCCTCGCGGTCGACCCCGCGCACCCCTTCCCGTACATCTCGGGCCTCTCCCTGAACCTGGCCGTGGTGGTACGCAACCCGGTCACCGGCCACAAGCACTTCGCCCGGGTCAAGGTGCCGCCGCTGCTGTCCCGCTTCCTGGAGAGCTCCCCCGGCCGCTACGTCCCCATAGAGGACGTCATCGCCGCCCACCTGGAGGAGCTGTTCCCGGGCATGGAGGTCCTGGAGCACCACGCCTTCCGGCTGACCAGGAACGAGGACCTGGAGGTCGAGGAGGACGACGCCGAGAACCTGCTCCAGGCCCTGGAGAAGGAGCTCATGCGGCGCCGCTTCGGGCCGCCGGTGCGCCTGGAGGTCGAGGAGTCCATCGACCGCGAGGTCCTGGACCTGCTGGTCCGCGAGCTGAAGATCAGCGAGGCCGAGGTGTACCCGCTGCCGGGCCCCCTGGACCTCACGGGCCTCTTCCGCGTCGCCGGCCTCGACCGTCCCGAGCTGAAGTACCGGAAGTTCGTCGCCGGAGTCCACCGCGACCTCGCGGAGGTCGAGTCGGCGTCCGCGCCCGACATATTCGCCGCGCTGCGCAGCCGGGACGTCCTGCTGCACCACCCGTACGACTCCTTCTCCACCTCCGTGCAGGCGTTCCTGGAGCAGGCGGCCGAGGACGAGGACGTCCTCGCGATCAAGCAGACCCTGTACCGGACCTCCGGCGACTCCCCCATAGTCAACGCGCTCATCGACGCGGCCGAGGCCGGCAAGCAGGTCCTCGTCCTGGTCGAGATCAAGGCCCGCTTCGACGAGCACGCCAACATCAAGTGGGCGCGCAAGCTGGAGGAGGCCGGCTGCCACGTGGTCTACGGCCTGGTCGGCCTGAAGACCCACTGCAAGCTGTCCCTGGTGGTCCGTCAGGAGGGCGACACGCTACGGCGTTACAGCCACGTCGGCACGGGCAACTACCACCCCAAGACGGCCCGTCTGTACGAGGACCTGGGCCTGCTGACGGCGGACCCGCAGGTCGGGGCAGACCTCTCCGACCTCTTCAACCGCCTCTCCGGCTACTCGCGCCGCGAGACGTACCGCCGTCTCCTCGTCGCCCCCAAGTCCCTGCGCGACGGCCTGATCGCGCGGATCAACAAGGAGGCCCAGCACCACCGTGCGGGCCGTCCGGCCTTCATCCGCATCAAGGTCAACTCGATGGTCGACGAGGCGCTCATCGACGCGCTCTACCGGGCGTCCCAGGCCGGCGTGCCGGTCGACGTCTGGGTCCGCGGCATCTGCGCGATCCGCCCCGGCGTCACGGGCCTGTCGGAGAACATCCGGGTCCGCTCGATCCTCGGCCGCTTCCTCGAACACTCCCGGGTCTTCGCCTTCGGCAACGGCGGCGAACCGGAAGTGTGGATCGGCAGCGCCGACATGATGCACCGCAACCTCGACCGCCGTATCGAGGCCCTGGTCAGGGTTACCGACCCGGCCCACCGCGCCGCCCTGAACCGGCTGTTGGAGACCGGCATGTCCGACACCACCGCCTCCTGGCACCTCGGCCCGGACGGCGAATGGACGCGACACGCCACCGACGCGGACGGCGGGCCCCTGCGAAACATCCAGGAGATGCTCATAGACGCCCGGAGGCGCCGGCGTGGCACAGCAACACCTTGACCCGACGGACCCCAAAGGCGAGGCCCTCGGGCGCTACCTGAGGGCACAGGCCACGGAGTTCCTCCGCGCCCTGCGGCTGCACCGGGAGACCGGCGGTGCGACCGCCAACGGCGCGGAGGACCCCGCCGACGCGGCCCGCGCCCTGCGCCGCTCGGTCCGCCGCATCAGCGCCAGCCTGCACACGTTCCGTCCCCTCCTGGAACCGGAATGGTCGGAGTCCCTCCAGCCCGAACTGGCCTGGCTCTCCGGCACGTTGGCCATGGAGCACGCCTACGCGGCAAGGCAGGAAAGGCTGTTGCTGGCGCTGCACAGGTTGTCGGGGGCGACGGTTTTCCCCGCCCAGGCGGCGGCTGCTGCCTCTTCGCCGCCGGCCGCCGTTGTGGGCGGTCGTTCCGCTGGGGCGGAGCCCGTCCCACTGAAAACGGCTCAAGCCGCCGCCGGGCCCCCCGCCCCCGCCCCCACAACAGACCGCGGCAATCTGACAGTTGGCGCCGCGAAAGCAGGCGCCCTGCTCGAACGCCAGCTGACACTCGCCCGCACACGAGCCCATTCGACAGCCCTCCAGGCCCTGGGTTCCTCCCGCTTCCACGCCGTGGCGGACAAAATCGCCGTACTCGCCAGCGAAGTCCCCCTCACCCCCACCACCCCCACCACCCCCCTCCACCCCCTCGCCGCCGCGGCCGAGGACCGCCTGACCGACGCCATCACCGCGCTCCCCCTCGTCACCGCGGGCAGCCCCTACAACGCCGAGGCCCTCATCCACGGCCTCTCCCCGGACCCGTCCCCGCACCCCCAGGACGCCCCCTGGCACCAGGTCCGCCTGCTGCTGCGCCTGCACCGCTACGCCCGCGAGGCCCTCCACGGCACCGGCGGCCCGACCGACCTCCGCCTGCTGACCGCGGGCCAGGCCCTGGACCGGCACCGCGACGCCTCGGAGGCGGCGGCGGCCGCGGCCTCGGCGGCCCGTACCCCCCGCATCGCCCCGGCGACGGCGTACGCACTCGGCGTGCTCCACGCGGACCAGCGGCACGAAGTGGAAGCCGCCCGCTTCGCCTTCCAGCAGTGCTGGCAGAAGCAGGCGGTGAGCACCCCCTGAGCCGGCCACCCCGGCCCCCACAACCCCTGTCGAAGGAGGCGGTGACCCACCCGTGGCCCACACCAACGACACCATCGTCCAGGCATCCGGCTGCGTCCTGTGGCGGCGCTCCCCGGTCGACGGCGAGCTGGAGATCTGCCTCGTCCACCGGCCGAAGTACGACGACTGGTCCCACCCCAAGGGCAAGCTGAAGCGGGGTGAGGACCACCTGACGGGCGCCCTGCGCGAGGTCGCCGAGGAGTCCGGTTACACGGCGGAACCGGGCGCCGAGCTGTCCACCCTGCGCTACTTCGCGGGCGGCCGCCCCAAACAGGTCCGTTACTGGGCGGCCGAGGCGGTCTCCGGCGGCTTCACCCCCACCACGGAGGTGGACCGCATCCTGTGGCTCTCCCCCGCCGCGGCCCGCAGCCGGCTGACCCAGTACCGCGATCGCACCCTGGTCGACGAACTACTGACGACGTTGCGTCACGCCTGAAGGCTCGCATGCCCTTCGGCGTCCGCCCGGGCCTGGCTGCGCGCTCTGCGGGCAGGCCCGCGCCAGCCGCAGCTGCACCGAGCAATACAGAACCGGCCCTGTTCGACCGTCGTCGTGCGATGTTCCTGCTGGGCCACGTGACAACGTTACCCACCCCAGGTGCCGCATCCACCAGCCGCCTCCGGCAGCGGAGCCGGTACGCGCGTGACGACCCCACCCAGCCGTCGTTATCCGGAACGACAGGGGGCCCGTGACGAACGTACCGGCTGGGGGTAGACAGGCGATGGCGGAGCGGCAGCGCAGGGGGACGGTCGTCACGGCAGGACTCGTGGTCTGTGTCTGCATGGGGGCCGGCGGCTGTTCCGGAACCGGGTCCGCCGCCGAGGACCCCCGCGCCTCCGATCCCGTCGAGATCCTGCACCGCGCCGCCGAAACCCTTGTGGAATCGGGCAGTTCAAGGGCGACCACCTCGATGGAGATGGCCATCGGCGGCACCCGCGTCACCATCCGCGGCGAGGGCGACTACGACTACCGCCGGCAGCTCGGCCGGCTGAAGGTGCAGCTCCCGCAGAACCCGTCCGGCACCGCCGACCACCGCCCGATCACCGAACTCCTCGCGCCCGGCGCCGTGTTCATGAAGAACCGGGGCGCGGGAGTGCCCGCCGACAAGTGGGTACGGGTCGACACGGCCACCCTGTCCGACGGCAACCTGGTGACCGGCGGCGCCACCGACCCGTATGCCGCGGCCGAGTTGCTGCGCGGGACGCGCAGGGCTGCGTATCTCGGCCGGGCCGAGTTCGCGGGTGTCGAGGTGCGGCACTACCGCGGCACCGCCGACCTCACCCTGGCCGCGCGGCACGCCTCGAAGGGCGTCCGGGAGGCACTCGCGGCGGCGGCGAAAGGGTTCGCCACGGCCGAGGTCCCGTTCGACGTCTACCTCGACGACCAGGGCCGCATCCGCAAGATCCAGCACCGGTTCAGCTTCGTCAACGGCCTTCAGAAGGGCACCGTCGCGGTCGCCTCGACGTCGCTGCTGTACGACTTCGGGGCCCCCGTCGACGTACGGCTGCCGGCCTCGAAGGACATCTACGCAGGGAAGATCGCCGAGTAGCGGGCCCTGCTGGAGGATGATCTGACGAGCATCAAGAACTAGCCCGTCCGTGCCATGCGCGGTGTGTAGGCCGCTCCCTACTCTAGGAAGTCGGTAACGGCAGAGATGAGGTGATGCACGTGGCTCCGGTCGGCGGTACGGCAGTTCAGGACCACGTGGCCCTCGCCGAGATCGAGCTGTGCGGAGAGCTGATCATCGCGGCCTCGGCCGCGGAGGACCGGCTCAGCCTGGAGAGCATCGACGAGGTGCTGAAAGTGGCCGAGGAGCGCGCCGCCTCCGGCGACTAGCCGGAGGCCGGCCCCGCACCGGCGGGTTCAGGTGCGCAGCAGCCGGGCGATCGCCTTCGTCGCCTCGTCCACCTTGGCGTCGATCTCGTCACCGCCGCGGACCGCGGCATCGGCGACGCAGTGCCGCAGGTGCTCCTCCAGGAGTTGCAGCGCGAAGGACTGCAGGGCTTTGGTGGAGGCGGACACCTGGGTGAGTATGTCGATGCAGTAGACGTCCTCGTCGACCATCCGCTGCAGGCCGCGGATCTGGCCCTCGATCCGGCGCAGGCGCTTGAGGTGCTCGTCCTTCTGCTTGTGGTAGCCGTGCGTGGTGTTCTGCGTGCTTTCGTCGGAGGGCGCCGCCGCGCCGGCCTCGGTGGTCGTCATCGCGTCCTCCCGTAAGACATGCGGACATATACCCCTGGTGGGTATATGGTATCGAACTTTGCTGGGTATACGGCCCTTGGCCCCTGCCGGGACCGGGCCTGCGTACCGCCCCCGTGCCGACCACTCTGCCCGATGGGCGACACTGGGGGACGGCCCATTAGCCGTGGCCGGATGATGCGCCTAGCATCACCCTGACCGAAACCGAAGCACCCCGAGGACCCCACGTGCGCTTTCGTCTGACCCCCAGGGAGACGAGCTTCTACGACATGTTCGCCGCATCCGCGGACAACATCGTCACCGGCTCGAAGCTCCTGATGGAACTGCTCGGGGCGGACGCACCTGCCCGGGCCGAGATCGCAGAGCGTATGCGGGCCGCGGAACACGCGGGTGACGACGCCACGCATGCGATCTTCCACCAGCTGAACTCCTCGTTCATCACGCCCTTCGACCGCGAGGACATCTACTCCCTCGCCTCGTCCCTCGACGACATCATGGACTTCATGGAGGAGGCCGTCGACCTGGTCGTCCTCTACAACGTCGAGGAACTCCCCAAGGGCGTCGAGCAGCAGATCGAGGTCCTTGCGCGAGCCGCCGAACTGACGGCGGAGGCCATGCCCCACCTGCGCACCATGGACAACCTGACCGAGTACTGGATCGAGGTCAACCGCCTCGAGAACCAGGCCGACCAGATCCACCGCAAGCTGCTCGCGCATCTCTTCAACGGCAAGTACGACGCGATCGAGGTGCTCAAGCTCAAGCAGATCGTGGACGTACTGGAGGAGGCGGCGGACGCGTTCGAGCACGTGGCGAACACGGTGGAGACCATCGCCGTCAAGGAGTCCTGACCCCTCCATGGACACCTTCGCTCTGGTCGTGACCATCGCGGTCGCGCTCTTCTTCACGTACACGAACGGCTTCCACGACTCGGCGAACGCGATCGCGACGTCCGTCTCGACGCGGGCGCTGACGCCCCGGGCGGCGCTGGCAATGGCCGCGGCGATGAACATGCTGGGCGCGTTCCTCGGCAACGGCGTGGCCAAGACGGTCAGTGAGGGCCTGATCGAGACGCCGGAAGGCTCCAGGGGGATGGGCATCCTCTTCGCGGCGCTCACCGGCGCGATCGTGTGGAACCTGATCACCTGGTACTTCGGCCTGCCCTCCTCGTCCTCCCACGCGCTGTTCGGCGGCCTGGTCGGCGCGGCGCTCGCGGGCGGCACCGACGTGCTCTGGAGCGGCGTCCTCGACAAGGTCGTCATTCCGATGTTCGTGTCGCCGGTGGTCGGCCTGATCGCCGGCTACCTGGTGATGCTGGCGATCATGTGGATGTTCCGCCGGTCCAACCCGCACAAGGCCAAGCGCGGTTTCCGCATCGCCCAGACCGTCTCGGCGGCGGGCATGGCGCTCGGCCACGGCCTTCAGGACGCGCAGAAGACCATGGGCGTGGTCGTGATGGCACTGGTCATTTCCGGCCACCAGACCTTCGCCGACCCGATCCCGGTCTGGGTGAAGATCGTCTGCGCCCTGATGCTGTCCCTCGGCACGTACGCCGGCGGCTGGCGCATCATGCGTACGCTGGGACGGAAGATCATCGAGCTCGACCCCCCGCAGGGCTTCGCCGCCGAGACGACCGGTGCGTCGATCATGTTCACCACGGCGTACCTGTTCAAGGCCCCCATCTCGACGACCCACGTCATCACCTCGGCCATCATGGGCGTCGGCGCGACGAAGCGCGTGAACGCGGTGCGCTGGGGGGTGGCCAAGAACATCGTCATGGGCTGGTTCATCACCATGCCGGCGGCGGCCCTGGTGGCGGCGGGCTCCTTCGGGATCGTGAACCTGGCGTTCCTGTAGGGGGTTCTCGCCCCCGCCGGCCCCTCTCCGTCCCGTCCCCAGAGGCTCCGCCCCGGACCCCGATCGGCCTGAACGGCCTCGTCATCGAACGTCGGACGGGCTGGTCGTGCCTGACGGGGCTGCCTTTCGCCGGGCCGGGGCTTGATCTTTCAGCCCGTCCGGCGTTTGAGGACGAGGCCCCTCAAGGGCCGAAAGCCGGGGGTCTGGGGGCGGCAGCCCCCAGGTACGACGACGGGCCCGCCCCCGGGAGCCAGGGGCGGGCCCTTCATCGTCCTCGCGGTGGCACCGCCATGCAGCACCGCGAGGGGTCTCGAAGGCTCAGCCGAAGCGGCCGGAGATGTAGTCCTCCGTCGCCTGGACCGACGGGTTGGAGAAGATCCGCTCCGTGTCGTCGATCTCGATCAGCTTGCCGGGCTGCCCGACCGCCGCCAGGTTGAAGAACGCCGTACGGTCCGAGACACGCGCCGCCTGCTGCATGTTGTGCGTCACGATGACGATCGTGAACCGTTCCTTCAGCTCACCGATCAGGTCCTCGATGGCGAGCGTGGAGATCGGGTCGAGGGCCGAGCAGGGCTCGTCCATGAGCAGCACCTTCGGCTCGACAGCGATCGCCCGCGCGATGCACAGACGCTGCTGCTGACCACCGGAAAGACCCGAACCGGGCTTGTTCAGCCGGTCCTTGACCTCGTTCCAGAGGTTCGCGCCCTTCAGGGACTTCTCCACGACCTCCGCGAGCTCGGACTTCTTGTACGAGCCGTTCAGCCGCAGCCCCGCCGCCACGTTGTCGAAGATCGACATCGTCGGGAACGGGTTCGGCCGCTGGAACACCATGCCGACCTCGCGGCGCACGGACACCGGGTCGATGCCCTGCCCGTACAGGTCCTCGTCGTCGAGCAGCACCTTGCCCTCGACCCGGCCCCCGGCCGTGACCTCGTGCATCCGGTTGAGCGTGCGCAGGAACGTCGACTTGCCGCAGCCGGAGGGGCCGATGAACGCCGTCACCGAACGCGGCTCGACCGTCATCGAGATGTCTTCGATCGCCTTGTGGGCGCCGTAGTAGGCGGTGAGCCCGCTTACGTCGATTCGCTTGGCCATGATTACGTCACTTCCAGAATTCTCGGTCGCATATGGCCGCGTCAGCGACCGGTCTTCGGGGCCTTCCAGCGGGCGATGCCGCGGGCCACCAGGTTCAGGATCATCACGAAGGCGATCAGCGTGAGCGAGGCCGCCCAGGCCCTGTCGTACGACGCGTCCGCGCCTGCCGCGTACTGCTGATAGATGTACAACGGCAGCGACTGCTGCGCACCCTCGAAGGGGTTGTTGTTGATGAACCGGTTGCCGAACACCAGCAGCAGCACGGGAGCCGTCTCACCGGTGATACGGGCGATCGCCAGCATGATGCCCGTCGTGATGCCGCCGATGGAGGTCGGCAGGACCACCTTCAGGATGGTGCGCCACTTCGGGACACCGAGCGCCAGGGAGGCTTCGCGCAGCTCGTTCGGGACCAGCTTGAGCATCTCCTCCGTGGAGCGCACGACCACCGGCATCATCAGGATGGCCAGGGCCAGCGAACCGGCGAAGCCGAAGGGCTCCAGCTCGAAGATCAGCATGAGGCTGAGGATGAACAGACCCGCGACGATGGACGGGACACCCGTCATCACGTCGACGAAGAAGGTGACGGCCCGGGCCAGCTTGCCCCGGCCGTACTCGACCAGGTAGATCGCGGTGAGGATGCCGATCGGCGCGGCGATCAGCGTGGCGAGGGCGACCTGCTCCAGGCTGCCGATGATGGCGTGGTAGATGCCACCACCCGGCTGGGAGTCGGCGACGATGCCCATCGAGTGGGTCAGGAAGTAGACGCTGAGGACCTTCACACCGCGCGAGATGGTCACCCACACCAGGGAGACCAGCGGGACGACGGCGAGCAGGAAGGCCACCCAGACCAGTCCGGTCGCGATGCGGTCCTTGGCCTGACGGCGGCCCTCGACGCTCGCGGCGATGACGTACGTGGCGACGAGGAAGACCAGCCCGGCGATCAGGCCCCACTGGACCTTGCTGTCGAGGCCGGCGCCCAGACCGATGGCGACCGCCACGGCGAGCGAGCCGGCGGCGATCGCCCAGGGCGACCACTTCGGCAGGCTGGCACCGCGCAGCGTGCTGGCGGGCTTTTCGGCGATGGCGGCGTTGGCGCTGTGGCTCATGCGTTGGCCCCCGAGTACTCCTTGCGGCGGGCGATGATCATGCGAGCCGCGCCGTTGACCAGCAGGGTGATGACGAACAGGACCAGACCGGAGGCGATGAGCGCGTCCCGGCCCTGCTCCGTTGCCTCACCGAACTTGGAGGCGATGTTCTGGGCGAAGGTGCCGCCGCCCGGGTTGAGCAGGCTGCCGTGGATGAGGAAGTCCGGGGAGAGCACGGTGGCGACGGCCATCGTCTCGCCGAGCGCACGGCCGAGGCCGAGCATCGAGGCGGAGATCACACCGGAGCGGCCGAAGGGGATCACCGCCATGCGGATGACCTCCCAGCGCGTGGCACCGAGGGCGAGAGCCGCCTCCTCGTGCATCTGCGGGACCTGGCGGAAGACCTCGCGGCTCACGTTGGTGATGATCGGCAGGATCATGATCGCGAGCAGGATGCCGACGGTCAGCATCGAGCGCGGCGCACCGCCGTCCCACGAGAAGATGCCGGTCCAGCCGAAGTAGCTGTCCAGCCAGCCGTAGAGACCGTTCATGTGCGGTACGAGGATCAGGGCGCCCCACAGGCCGTACACGATGGACGGTACGGCGGCGAGCAGGTCGATCACGTAGGCGATGGGACCGCTCAGCCGGCGCGGGGCGTAGTGCGTGAGGAACAGCGCGATCGCCACGGCGATCGGAACGGCGAGGACCATGGCGATGATCGAGGAGACCACCGTGCCGAAGGCCAGGACCGCGATGCCGAAGACCGGCGGGACGGCCGTGGCGTTCCACTCGAAGGTCGTGAGGAAGTTGCCGTGGTCCTTGCTGATCGCGAGGGAGGCGCGGTAGGTCAGGAAGACCGCGATCGCGGCCATGACCACCAACAGGAAGATGCCCGACCCACGGGAGAGACCGAGGAAGATCCGGTCACCGGGTCGGGTGGCGCCGCGAGCCGCGCGCTTCTGTTCGGCGGTGGGCGCGGGTGGGGGAGCGTCGGTTATCTGTGTGGAAGTGTCCATCGGGTTCTCCGGTCTGCGGAGCCTCACACGGGGTGCGGCTCTGCGAAGCCGTACGGGGTGTACGGCTCGTGGCGGCGGTGCACCGGACGGTGCGGTCCGGTCCCGGGTTTTTCAGGCCCGGGACCGGACCGCACTCGGATCAGCTCAGGCCCTCGATGGTGGTGCGGACCTTGGCGATGATGTCGGCGGGGACGGGCGCGTACTTCAGGTTGGGCAGCAGGGCCTGACCGTCCTCGGAGGCGATGTAGCGCAGGAACGCCTTGGTGGCGGGCAGGGTGTCCGCCTTGTTGCCCTTGTCGCACACGATCTCGTACGTGACCAGGGTGATCGGGTAGGCGCCGTCGGCCTTGGTGTTGTAGTTCAGCTGGAGCGACAGGTCCTTGCCCGTGCCCACGACCTTGGCGTCGGCGATGGCCTTGGTGGCGCTGTCACTGCTGGGCGCGACCGGGGCGCTGGCGCCGGTGTTGATGCTGACGGCCTTCACGCCGTCGGTGACGTAGGACAGCTCGAAGTAGCCGATGGCGCCGTTGGTCTGCTTGACCTGGGCGGCCACACCGGAGGACTGCGCGGCGGACTGGCCGCCCTTGGCCTGCCAGGCCTTGCCGCCGGAGTACTTCCAGTTGTCGGGCGTCGCGGCCTTGAGGTACTTGGTGAAGTTGTCCGTGGAGCCGGACTCGTCCGAGCGGTGGAACGCCTGGATCTTGAGGTCGGGCAGCTTCACGCCCTTGTTCAGCGCGGCGATCGCCGGGTCGTTCCACTTGGTGATCTTGCTGTCGAAGATCTTCGCAATGGTCGGAGCGTCCAGGACCAGGTTGTCCACGCCGGAGAGGTTGTAGCCGAGCGCGATCGGGCCGCCGACCATCGGAAGGTCGATGCCCTGGCCGCCGGTGCAGACCTTCTTGGAGGCGGCGACGTCCTCGGGCTTCAGCGCGGAGTCGGAACCGGCGAAGGCGAGCTGGCCCTGGGTGAAGGAGGTGACACCCGCACCGGAACCGCCGGCCTTGTAGTTGATCTGCACACCGCAGGCCTTGGAGAACTGCGCCACCCACGCGTCGATCGCGTTCTTCTGCGCGGAGGAGCCGTCGGAGAGCAGCTGGCCCTTGGCGTCGTCGCACTTGATCGAGCTGGCGTTGCCCGTCGAGGACGCGCTGGCGCCGCCGGTGCCGCCACTGGTGTCGTCCGAGCCGCACGCCGTGAGGACCAGGGCGCCCGACGCGGCGAGAGCACCGAGGGCGATGGCCCGCCGATTCATGCGCTGAAGCTTCACTTGAAAGAGTTCCTTCCAGGAGCCGCCGTCCTGAATTCGGCGGCGTGCGAGGTTGAAGTCCTGGCGACGACAGGACGCGCCTTCCCCGAGGTACGGCCCGCATCGCGTAAGGCCGAAATTAGGCAGACCAGGTGAAGGCGCCTACGGCCGGAAATGAACGGCAGGTGAACCCCTGCCGACGGCGTGGTTAGGTCACGGAACGCTTACGGGGAGGGCACACAAAGGTCCCGGCTCTCTTCACGTCTCACTCCACGGTGACACAGGAGTGACACTTCCGCCGGAACCCGTGGGGTCGGCGAGCCGTCTCGTTCCCCGAGAGCAATCCGGGAGGGCGCAACATGGAACGTCGTACGTTCATAGGAGGCGGCGCGGCCGCGCTCGCGGCCGTCGCCACGGCCGCGTGCAGGGGCGGGTCCGCCGACGCGGACACCAGCACCTCCGCGTCGTCCGCTTCCTCCGGTACGGCGATCAGGTCGACGTCCGCCCAGGCCGCCCCCGCGAACTGGACAGCGCTCGCCCGCGACCTCGACGGCGCCCTGATACGCCCGGGCGAGGCGACCTGGACGACGGCCCACCAGCTGTACAACACCCGCTTCGACGGCCTGAAGCCGGCGGCCGTCGCCTATGTCGCCCACGCCGACGACATACGGACGACCCTCGCCTATGCCCGCGCCCACAACATCCGGGTCGCGATCCGCAACGGCGGCCACTCCTACGCGGGCTGGTCCTCCGGCAACGGCAAGCTGATCGTCGACGTCTCGAAGCTGAAGCAGATCCGGGTGAGCGGCGGCCAGGCCGTCGTCGGCGCCGGCTCCAAGCTGATCGACGTCTACCGGGCGCTGGCCGCGAAGGGCGTGACGATACCCGCGGGCTCCTGCCCCTCGGTCGGCGTCTCGGGCCTGGTCCTGGGCGGCGGCCACGGCGTGGTCTCCCGGGCGTACGGCCTGACCTGCGACAGCCTCACCCAGGCCACCCTGATCACAGCGGACGGCAAGCAGCTCACCGCTGACGCGACCGAGAACAAGGACCTGTTCTGGGCGCTGCGCGGCGCGGGCAACGGCAACTTCGGCGTCGTGACGGAACTGCACTTCAAGACCCATCCGGCGCCGCAGGCCGTCTCCGCGTACCTGACCTGGCCCTGGTCGAAGGCCGCCGCCGTGGTGAAGGCCTGGCAGGAGTGGGGTCCCGACCAGCCGGACGAGATCTGGTCCTCCTGCCACCTGGAGAACGGCGGCTCGCCCACCGTGTCGGTCGCGGCCTTCTCCATCGGCACCTACGGCGAACTGCAGAACGCCCTCGACCGCCTGGTCTCGGCGGTCGGCTCGCCGACCCGCAGCGAAACGCTCAAGCGGCACACCTACGAGGGCGCGATGGAGGCGTACGCGGGCTGCTCGTCGTTCCGCACCGAGGCCCGGTGCCACCTCCCCGGCTCCACCCCGAACCGCAACCCGCAGGGCGCCCTGGGCCGGGAGACCTACACGGCCCGCTCGGACTTCTTCGACCGCTCGATCTCCTCGGCGGGCATCCAGACCCTGCTGAGGAACATCAATGCGGTCCCGGGCGGCGCGGGCAGCATCGCCTTGACGGCCCTGGGCGGCGCGGTCAACCGCGTCTCCCCCACCGCGACGGCCTTCGTCCACCGCCGCTCCCGGATGCTGGCCCAGTACCTCGCGTCCTGGCGAGCCGGCACCACCGGCTCAGCCGCCCAGACCTGGCTCACCAACACCCACAACGCCATGCGCCCGTACGCCTCGGGAGCGGCCTACCAGAACTACACGGACCCGACCCTGACGAACTGGCGCCAGGCGTACTACGGGGATGCGGCGTCCCGCCTGACAACCCTGAAGAACCAGTACGACCCGAACCGCTTCTTCACATATCCCCAGGCCCTGTAGCAGCCCCGCCCAGCCTGCGGGCAGTCGTGCCGCTGGGGCGGCACGGGTGGGCGCAGGCGGCACCCCGCACGCGCGGGCAAGCGAAACTCCCGTACGCCGGCCGCACCCCGGGTCACCTATGCAGCCAGGTCCCGCTCCTCCGCCCCCGCCGCTTCCTTCCGAGCCCCCGGGATCAACGCACCCTGCCCTACATCCGCCCGGGCCCGAACCATCCACCCACCCCAAGCCGACCCCTCAACAGCCTTCATCACAGGCGTGAGCAGCAGCATGGCAACCGGCGAAAGCAACAACGCCACAGCCGTCCCGAGCGCAAACCCCCCGACCACATCAGTCGGATAGTGCACGCCCATATAAACCCGGCAGAACCCCTCAAGCAACGCCAACCCGATCCCGACCACCCCGAACTTCCGGTTGGCGACAAACACCCCCACCGCCATGGCCATGGTGATCGTCGCGTGATCGCTCACAAACGAGAAGTCGGTCTTCCCGGACACCAGCACATCGAGCCCGTCGTGCGTCCGAAACGGCCGAGGCCGCTCCACGAACCCCCGTATCGGCACATTCACCAGCACCGCCAGCGCCGCGGCAACCGGCGCCCACACCAACGCGGCCACGGACGAGGCAGCGTCCTCGTCCCCCCGCCGCCGCACGGACCACCAGCACCACACCACCAGCAGCACCATGGCCAGCAGCAGCCCGTACTCCCCGACGAAGGAGACGATCCGGTCGAACCAGTGCGGCGCGTCCTTGGCCAGGCCATTGATGTCGTAGAGCAGGTCGACGTCGGGGTTCGACCCGGATTCGGCGAGTCCAGCCATGGTGCTGCGGCCCCTTCGTCGTCTGCTGCCGGACGTACTCGCGCACGCCCGCTTACCCACCCCCGTGGTTGTAGGTCACGTCGCGGACAGCCACCGGGATGACTGTCGGATGACTACGAGAACAGGAACGCACGGTCCCAGTTACTACGTTCCACACTCCACCGAATGATCACGCAGACGTTATCGAAGAGAGACTCATCGCCGCAGCTCAGGGGGTGGGTTCACGCTCGGTTCACACCGTGGTGGGCAGTGCTTTCGCGCCATCTTCGGTGACTCGCGTGGCTCCGAAGTACTCGGAGGTGTCGATGGGGTCGAACCGGATCACCGCGCCCGTCCGCGGCGCGTCGATCATGTATCCGCCGCCCACATAGATCCCCACATGGTGGATGGCCCGGGAGTCGGTGGGGTCCTTGGAGAAGAACACGAGATCGCCGGGCAGAAGCTCGTCCCGCTTCGGGTGCGGCCCGGCGTTGTACTGGTCGTTGGCGACCCGCGGCAGCGTGATCCCGACACTCTCGTACGCGGCCTTGGTCAGCCCCGAGCAGTCAAAACGCCCGTTGTCCGCGGCGGTCCCGTTGCCGCCCCACAGATAGGGCGTCCCCAGCTTCTTCTGCGCGTAGTAGATGGCCCCCGCGGCCTGCTTGCTGGGATCGACCCGGCTGACCGGCGCGGCGAAGCTCTCCTCGAGCGTCGTGATCGTCCTGACGTAGTTCCGGGTCTCCTTGTACGGCGGCACGCCCCCGTACTTGATCACCGCGTAGGCCCCGGCGTTGTACGAGGCGAGCATGTTTTCGGTCAGATTCCCGGGCACGTCCTTGACGTACGAGGCGAGCTGGCAGTCGTAGGAGGCGGCGGACGGAATGGCATCCGCCGGATCCCAGACGTTCTTGACCCCGTCCCCGTTGCCGTCGACGCCGTGCGTGGCCCAGGTGCCGGGGATGAACTGCGCTATCCCCTCCGCGGCCGCCGCACTCCTGGCGTTCGGGTTGAACCCGCTCTCCTGGTAGAGCTGGGCGGCGAGCAGTGCGGGGTTGAGGGCGGGGCAGAGGTTGCCCCACTTCTGCACGATGGCCGAGTACGCGGCGGGCACGGCCCCCTTGGCCAACGCCTTGGTGCCGCCGCCCACCCCGTTGATGAGGTTCCCGGCGACGACGTACACCCCGACGACGAGCAGCATCACGAAGGACAGAGCAGAACCGACGGCAACGCCGGCCACGACCCACGCCTTACGCACCGTCAACCGCCCCTCACCGCCCGGGAGTCCGATAGCCCAGGTCAGTCTAGGGGCGCGTCCCGTGTTCCGGGAGGACAGAGATCAGCCGGTCGCATCCCGATACAACTCGGCCGCTTCCGCTCCGAACACGACGCTGTACGAGATGTCGTCCGTGAACCCGCCCTTCTCGTGCCCTCCCAGGATTCCGACGACCGCCTTGTCCCCGTTGACCCAGGGACTCCCGCTGGTTCCTCCGGAAAGGCGGGGGCAGTAGATCCGCTGCTGGGTACGGCTGTGCGCGGTCGGCCTGTTGGTGCAGCTGACCGGCACTTCCCGGGTGTTGGGATACCCGGTGATGGTGACGGCGGTGGCGCCGGTCGCCATACCGGCCACGAAGGGGTTGCCGCCGACGGCGTCCTCGACCCCTTTGCCACCCTTGTTCTCGACGACGGCGAAGGCGACGTCACTGTCCTCGCGCTGCCCCCTGGCCCACCCGTCGGGCAGGAACACCTTGCGCACCGTCCACACCCCGTACGGCGCCCGCCCGCCCCGGTAGCCCGGCACGAAGACGAGGTTCCCGTCCTTGCTCCCGCCCAGGCAGTGGGCCGCGGTGACGATGAGATTGCGGTGCGGGCTGTACACGACGGAGGCGGTGCAGAAGTGCCCGCCCGCGAGCGAGGATCTCCGGCCGGCGTCGAAGAGGGCTCCGACCTTCCTGGACTGCGCGTTGTCCCCCGCGACCACGGTCACACCGAGGGGACCCGGCCCGTCGTCCGCGTTGGCGAGCGAAGCGGAGGTGAGCGCCGGCACGAGGAGCACGACGGCCGCGCACAGGGGACTGGTGACACGCCTGCTGATGCGTGGAATGCGCTTCATCGGCGCCCACTGTGACCCACGAAGGTGAGAAAAAGGTCTGGCGTTCACTTGGATCTCTCCGTGAACGGTCCTCCCTGCGGCTGCGGTCCCTGCGACACGGACATGGCTCGCTGCCTCCGTCTCTCCACCGCCTCGGCGTCGCTACCACCGTACGGTGCCCCCGCCGACCCCGCCTCCGCGTCACGCTCCGCGCACGCCGGCGCCCGCTTCCTCTGCCGCGACTCCTCCCTCGTCACACCATCCTCCCTTCACGCTCCGAACCCACACCATCACGTTAGGCCACCGGACTGACATTCGGTCCACCACCCAGTCCGGGCGGAGTCCTACCGGGCGTCGTCGGCGCTCCCGCTGTCGCGTGGCTCGACGCGGTCGATCAGCTGCCCGCTCCAGGCCCGCAAAGCCGCTGCCTGCTGAGGCGTGAGCGTGTCGAGGAAGTAGTGGCGGATGTTCCCGGCATGCACGAGGACGGCGTTCTGCACGACGGCGCGTCCCTTGTCGGTCAGCCCGATCCCGGTACGGCGGCCACCGGCGCCGTGCTCGGTCCGCTCCACGAAGCCGCGGTTCTCCATGCGCGTCAGCTGGTGCGAGACGCGGCTCTTCTCCCAGTCGAGCGACTCGGACAGTTCGCCGACGCGCATCTCGCGGCCGGGGGCCTGCCACAGCGTCACCAGCACGCTGAACTCGGCCTTCGAGATGCCGCAGTCACGCTGCAGACCGCGGTCGAGCTCCCGGACGAGCAGGCGCTGCGCGCGCATCCAGGTGTCCCAGAACTCCCACTCGTCGGGTTCCAGCGTTCGCGTCCCGGCCATGGCGCGCAGCATACCGAGGCAGGGTGTTGACGCGTCAACTCACTCTCCCTAGAGTTGACGCGTCAACTCTTTCGGGAAAGGACACCCATGGCACTCCGCATCGGCATCATCCTCGGCAGCACCCGCCCCGGACGCCGGGGCGAGACGATCGCCTCCTGGCTGCTCGACACGGCGCGCGCCCACGGTGGCGCCGACTACGAGCTCGTCGACCTCGCCCAGCACCGCCTCGGCAACCTCGACGAGGGCGGAAATCCGACCCACCAGCAGTACGAGCACCCGCACACCCGCGCCTGGTCCGCGCTGATCGACGACTTCGACGGATTCGTGTTCCTCGTCCCGGAGTACAACCACTCCTTCCCCGGCGCGCTCAAGAACGCGCTGGACTACGTCTACCGGGAGTGGAACGACAAGGCCGCCGGCATCGTCAGCTACGGCGGTTGGGCCGCGGGCGTTCGAGCCGCCGAGGCGCTGCGGCTCGTGCTCGCCGAGCTCCAGGTGGCCACGGTCCGCACACAACCCGCCATCCCCCTGATTCCCGCGTTCGCGACAGGTGCCTTCGTCCCGGCGGAGGGCCTCGACGCCGCGGTCCGCGGCATGCTCGACCAGGTCATCGCCTGGTCCGGCGCGCTGCGCGGCGTACGCGAGACCAAGGCGGAGGCGCTCGCGGGCGTCCAGCCCGCCGCAGCGAAATGACGCTCAGCCGGTCACATCCGCCTTGCCCCCGCCCGGAGTGACCGCGTACCACTGCCCGTCCTTCCCCTGACCGTTCACCTGCCCGGCCCCCGTGTCGCCCGCGTACCGGTACAACGGCCACCCGGCGAGGGTGAGTTGTTTCCTGCCGTCGCGATGGACCGTGCCGAGAAGCCGTTTGTCGACGCCCACCGTCTGCACGGAGTCCGGCACGATGACCGGGATCCATGTCTTCACGCACGCGCCGGCACAGGTCCACCTGGACGGATTCGGCCGGTCCTTGTCGTAGCGGTAGAGGGTCACCCCCTGCCCGTCGGTGACCACGCTGCCCCCGCCCTGTACGGCCTCGGCCTTCACCAGAGCGGTCGAGGCCGTCCGCCCGCTCCCGGTCCCCCCGCCGCCGGCCGGTGCCGAGGCCGCCGGAGCCGATGCGACCGGCGCGACGCCGGTGGCGCTCGTACCGGAGGCGCCGCTGTTCGAGGAGTCGCACGCCGCCAGGAGAAAGGCGCAGACGAGGCCTGCGGCCGAAGCCAGGACGATGCGGTGCGGGATCACAGGACTGCTCTTCTTCGGGGTCGCCATCCACATGCCCTCTCCATACGTCGGACAGCTCCCGCCCTCTCAGCCGCCGATGCCACATGACGCAGACTTGACCCCCGCCCCGCCCGGACAGGGCCGGCCGCGCACAGGACATGACGCGTGTAAACCTGTCTCCCACCTGTCCGGATGCTGTGCGCGAAGTCAAGCCACCCCCAACCCCCCTCCATCGCACCGCCATTGAGCAGCAATCCGCCAACCCCCTTCAGTAATGCGGAAGTCAGAATTCCGAAACTGGCTTGTTTGTCGCGTACTCAACAAGCGATGGTCTACGCGGGTCGCCGCCCCTGCCGGAACCCCCCGGCAGTCCCCCCACCGCAGTCCTCTGCCCACCACTCCCTGGAGGCTGTACGTTGCGTACGACCACCCCCAACTCCCCCCACATATCCGGCAGATGGCGCCGGATCGGCTCCGCCGCCGCGGCCACCGCGGCGCTGGTCCTCGCCGGATTCGGCACCGCGGTCCAGGCGGACGCCGCCACCACCGCCCCGGCCGCCCACAAGGTCAGCACCAAGGCGATCGCCGCGCAGGTCGCCAAGGCGCACGTGCGGTACACGAAGGCCTGTGGCGCCACCCCGAAGAAGGGCTACGCCGCGTGCAACGCCCTGCGCGTCACCGGCGGCACCACCGCCTTCATGGAGAAGCAGGCCGCGCTCAAGGGCGTCGCCCCCAAGACCATCAGGCCGAACGCCGCTCAGGACGACCCGACCGGCTACGGCCCGAGCGACATCCAGTCGGCGTACGGCCTCACCTCCGCCGCCTCCTCGAACGGCTCCGGCGAGACCGTCGCCATCGTCGACGCCTACGACGACCCGAACGCCGAGGCCGACCTGGCCACCTACCGCGACTACTACGGCCTGAGCTCCTGCACCACGGACAACGGCTGCTTCTCCAAGGTCAGCCAGACCGGCTCCACGACCTCCCTCCCCAAGGCCGACAGCGGCTGGGCCGGTGAGATCTCCCTCGACCTCGACATGGTCAGCGCGACCTGCCCGAACTGCAACATCCTCCTCGTCGAGGCCAAGTCGGCGTCCGACGCCAACCTGGGCACCGCGGTGAACGAGGCCGTCAAGCTGGGCGCCAAGTTCGTCTCCAACAGCTACGGCGGCTCCGAGTCCTCCTCGGACACGACGTACGACTCCTCGTACTACAAGCACCCGGGCGTCGCCATCACCGCGAGCGCCGGCGACAGCGGCTACGGCGCCGAATACCCCGCCGCCTCGAAGTACGTCACCGCAGTCGGCGGCACCAAGCTCTCCACGTCGTCCAACAGCCGTGGCTGGACCGAGAGCGTCTGGAACACCAGCAGCACCGAGGGCACCGGCTCCGGCTGCTCCTCGTACGATGCGAAGCCCTCCTGGCAGACCGACACCGGCTGCACCAAGCGCATGATCGCCGACGTCTCCGCGGTCGCCGACCCCGCCACCGGCGTCTCCGTCTACGACACCTACGGCTCCGACGGCACCGGCTGGAACACCTACGGCGGCACCAGCGCCTCTTCCCCGCTCATCGCCTCGGTCTACGCCCTCGCGGGCACCCCGGGCAGCAGCGACTACCCGGCGCAGTACCCCTACAACGCCGCCGGCACCTCCGCCCTCAACGACGTCACCAGCGGCAGCAACGGCACCTGCTCCACCAGCTACTTCTGCACCGCGAAGTCGGGCTACGACGGACCGACCGGCTGGGGCACCCCCGAGGGCCTCGACGCCTTCACGGCGAGCTGACAGCAGTACGCGGCAGGACCACCCCGTCGGGTCACGGGGAGCCGCCGGACTGAGGGAGTACGTGGGGCCTCCTCGGCGGCACGGAAAGGAAAACGGGTCACGGCAGCCGGCCGCGGCCCGTTTTCCCGTACGCCCCGACGTTCGGACGTGACGGCGCATCGGGCACCATCTTGCGGAGAACGTCGACGTCCGATCCACGACGCCCCGGGGGAAAACCGAATGAAGCGCACGCTCGCAGTCCTGCTCACCGTCGTCGCGCTCACCGCGCCACTGGCCGGTTGCAGCAGCTCGTCGAAGAACGTCACCGGCACCGTCGTCAGCAAGGACACGGACCACGAGTGCAAGACGAAGAAGAAGGGCACGAAGCGGACCCGCAGCTGCCACACCGAGTACGAGCTGACGGTCCGCACGAAAGGCGGCGACGAGGAAGAGGTCGACGTCAGCTACAGCGCCTACAGCAACTGCGTCGAGGGTTCGCGCTACCCCAAGTGCACCACGCGCTAGCGGTACAGCCACCTCCGCCTTCACCGGCTGACGACTGACCCTCCGTCACCGAGCGGGCCGCGGCCACCGGCCGCGGCCCGTTCGCCGTACCGGATACTCTTCATCCGTTCGTCCGTCACCCGGAGAACATCGGCTCGACCCCTCACCCGACCCACCGTCAGGAACGATTCAGGTCGTAAGAGGGGTCAACGACGGAACCCCACCACAGGTTCCGCTCAGGCCTCATTGCCCGGCGTGACCTGCCGTGATACACAGAGTGACCTAACAGCTATTCGTACGAAACCCGCCATGCAATGACGCCAAGTCGACATACGAAGGCAGCATTGTCGGCGAGAATGAGCCTGACCTCTGCATCCCGCAGGGGCCGCGGAACTACCCACCAGGGGCGGTGACTTACATGCTCTTTGCGGCCGACAAGGGAGACATCAACACCATCATCGGCGGGATCGCTCCGGACTGGGGCCCCTTCGGCAGCCTGGGCAACGAGGCGAAGGTCATGATCGAGGTGGTGATGGCCGTCGCCATTCTCCTCTGCCTCGGCATCGCCGTCTGGGGCGCCGCCAAGCAGCGCATCGGCGCGACCGCGCTGCGCGACACCTTCAGCGCGGAACAAGGCAAAGGCCTCATCATCGCCGGTCTCACCGGGGTATTCATCATCGGTTCGCTGGGCACGCTGTTCACCATCGTGTACGGCATGGCCGTCTAGCAGGCCGTTTGCGGCAGGCGTCCGCCAGTCCCTCCCGGGCGCGCCCGGTCCCCTCTACCCCCACCCGCCCGTCGTGCCCACCGGCTGAGGTTGCGTTTCCCTGATGTCGAGTCACCACACCGCGCCCGCGCGGGAACCAGCACGGCTACCGTCGTATGTCTACGAGCTGGAGAGGGCGTACACGGCATGAGTCTCGGAGACGAGCACGAGGCCTCCGGCGGTTACGGCGGCACGGGCCAGACCCGGACCCGGCTGCCCGACGGGGGCGGCGACGTCTACGGCGGCGCCCGCCGCGGCGGCCGCTCGTCGTCCCGCAGCCTGATCACGGTGGTCGGCGTGGTGGTCCTCCTCATCGCCGCAATCGCCTTCGCGAACCGTGGAGGGGGCGATTCCTCTTCGGACAGCGGGAGCGGGAGCAAGCCGGACGCTGCGTCCACGGCTGCGAGCGGGACAAAGCCGGTGCAGGCAGGCTTCGCCCATGACCAGCAGGGGGCACAGAGCGCGGCGGCGAACTACTCGGTCGCGCTGGGCTCGACGGACATGTTCAACACCGCCGGTCGGCACGCGATCGTCAATACCGTGTACGCCCCGGATGTCGCCGCCGCTCGGCAGTCCGCCCTGGACAGCGCGTACTCCAGCGAGAAGTTCCTGGCCAACATCGGCCTCGACAAGGACGGCAGGGCGCCGAGCGGACAGACCTTCGTCTCCCGTGTCATTCCGGTAGGCACCAAGGTCACCTCCTCCACCGCCAGCACTGCCACCGTCGAGGTCTGGTACACGTCGCTCTTCGGCCTGTCCGGTGAGAGCTCGACGAACCCGGTGTCCGAGAGCTGGTACACCACGACGTACCAGCTGAAGTGGGTCGACAACGACTGGAAGGTCACCGACTTCCAGCAGAAGGACGGACCCGTGCCGGTCGGGCGCGATCAGAAGGCTTCCACCGCCGACGACATGACGAAGGCTGTCGAGGAGTTCGGAGGTTTCACCTATGCGCGCTAACCACCGCTTCCTCAAGGTCACGGCCGCTGTCGCCGCCGTCCAGGCCACCACGGTGCTGCTGGCCACCCGCGCCTTCGCCGCACCAACGCCCAAACCGACGACGAGCAACGACCCCTGCGACCTCATCCGCGGCCCCGCCAAGGACTACTGCGAACGCGGCAACGGCGCAAAAGGCCTCACCGGCACCGGTGGCGGTCTCGACCCCACCTCCTCCCTCGACCCCCTCTCCTCCCTCGCCAAGGGCTGCGCGGACGCCGCCTCCTGGACCATCAACAAGCTCAGCGAGGCCGTAAAAGAAACCGCGAACGTCGACTTCACCAACCAGAAGTTCCTTCAGCAGTACGCAGTCGTCTTCGCCGCCTCCACGATCCTCACGCTCCTGCTCTGGCTGCTGGCCGTGGCCAAGCGCGCCGTCCGAGGTGTCCCCCTCACCACGGCGATCTCGGAGGCGATCGGCTTCCTCTGGCTGACGGTCCTCGCCTCGGCCTTCACGCCCCTGATCCTCTACACCGTCGTATCGGCGACGGACGGCGTCACAGACGTCCTCGCCAAGACCACCGGCGACCAGACGGACACCTTCTTCGGCACGTTCTCCGGCGCCCTCAACAAGGGCGAGAACATCGGCGGCGGCCCCATCATGCTGATCGTGGTGTCCCTGGTCAGCATCCTCGCCGCCGGCGTGCTCTGGCTGGAGCTCGTCATCCGCGCCGCCCTCCTCTACGTCGGCGCCCTCCTCGGCACCGTCGTCTACGCGGGCCTGGTCGACAAGAACCTGTGGGGCCACGTCCGCCGCTGGGCGGGCATCATGATCGCGGTCATCCTCGTCAAGCCGATCATCGTGATCGTGCTGGGCCTCGCCGGCGCGCTGTCCTCCGCGAACGGCCCGGACTCGTTCTCCGCGGTCGTCTCCGGCCTCGCGATCATCCTGCTCGCCATCTTCGCCAGCGCGATGATCTACAGATTCGTCCCCGGCTTCGGCGACGAGATCGCCAGCGGCCGCAACAACCGCATCATGGCCGGAGCCGAGGGCAAGGCCGCCGCGGTCATCAGCTCCCCGGCGACCATGGTCGCGCAGGGCATCAAGACGCACAGCGCCCGCGCCAACGACAACGGGGGCGGCGGCCAGTCGTCCTCCGGCGGCGGCGCCCGCCCGGCCAACCCGGCCAGCGGCGGAGTAGCCGCCCACAGCACCCGCCCCTCGAACGGAGGTGGCGGCGGCTCCGTCCCCTCCGCCGCACCCGCACCCCGTTCGTCGAGCCCGGTGAACACCCCGCACGCCAGCAACACCCGCAACAGCAGTACCAACCGCACGGGAGGTGAAGGGCGTTGACGACCGAGTCCCACCTGTCCCATCCGGTCACGCCCCGCCGCACATATCTCATCGGCCGCGCCCGGCCGAACGCGATCGTCGGCCGGAATCGTGAATCCGGCGAGATCGCGCTGATCATCGCGGGCGCGTTCCTCGGCATGATGTGCGGGCTCCTGGTCCCCGTCCTCTCCCTGCGCATCGTGCTGCTGATGGGCTTCCCGCTGCTCGCCCTGGCGGCGGTCTACGTGCCCTACAAGCACCGCACGTTCTACAAGTGGTTCGAGATCAACCGCAGCTACAAGCGCACCCTGAAGCAGGGCACCGTCTACCGCAGCGGCGTCATCGAGGCCGGTACCCGGCTCGACGGACGCGAGGTCGAGGTCGGCCCGCCCCCCGGGATCGGCCGCATCACCTGGCTGGCCGCCCCCTTCGGGCCCGACGAGATCGCCGTGCTCCTGCACGCCGACCGCCGCACCGTCACCGCCGCCATCGAGATCGAGGGCCCCGGCGTCGGCCTGCGCGACTCGGAGGACCAGGAAGCCCTCGTCGACCGCTTCGGCACGCTCCTCAAGCACGTCGCCAACGGGGACGGCTTCGTCACCCGCCTCCAGATGCTCGCCCGCACCCTCCCCGCCGACCCGGACGCCCACGCCAAGGACGTCGCCATCCGCGGGGACGAGAAGGCGCTGGGCTGGCTCCAGCAGTCGTACGACCAACTTCAGTCGATGGTCTCGACGAGCAGCGAGCAGCATCGCGCCTACCTCGTCGCCTGCATGCACTTCACCCGCGAGCTCGCGGCCGAGGCACACGCGATGGCACGCGCGGCCCGCCCCCAGAACGGCCGCAAGGTGGACCGGGACGCCGGTCTCGCGGTCGTCATGGCCCGCGAACTCACCGACATCTGCTCGCGCCTCCAGGAGGCCGACATCCGCGTGCGCCAGCCCCTCGGGCAGGGCCGTCTCGCCTCCCTCATCCACTCCATGTACGACCCCGACCACCCGATCGACCACATCCAGGCGATGACCAAGCGCAACGCCTGGCCGGCCGAACTGGACGCCATGGAGCCGACGTACCTCCAGGCCAAGACCCGGGAGTCCTCCACCCGCGCGCCCTGGTGCCACGCCACGGCCTGGGTGAAGGAGTGGCCGATGACCCCGGTGGGCGTCAACTTCCTGGCCCCGCTGCTCGTCCACACCCCGGACGTCATCCGGACGGTCGCCGTCACGATGGACCTCGAACCCACCGAGGTGGCCATCGAACGCATGCTGACCGAGAAGACCAACGACGAGGCCGAGGCCTCCCGGGCCGCCAAGATGAACCGCACCGTCGACCCCCGTGACGTCGCCGCCCACAACCGCCTGGACCAGCGCGGCGAGGACCTGGCGAGCGGCGCGGCAGGCGTGAACCTGGTCGGCTACATCACCGTCTCCTCCCGCTCCCCCGAGGCCCTCGCCCGCGACAAGCGGACCATCCGCGCCTCGGCCGGAAAGTCGTACCTGAAGCTGGAGTGGTGCGACCGGGAACACCACCGCGCCTTCGTGAACACGCTCCCGTTCGCCACCGGCATCCGAAGGTAGGGGCTGAGCTCTGATGCGGGATCCGCTGTCCGTCCTGACCGACGCCTTCACGTCCTTCCTCTTCGGGAAGGTCGAGACGACCCGCCTGCCGGTGCGCACGTCGACAGGCCAGGCCCAGGCGGTCTACCTGCCGACCGCCGCGCCCGGCCTCGGCGACTCGGGCGTGATCATCGGCCGCGAGGTCTACTCCGGCAAGGGCTACATCTACGACCCCTTCCAGCTCTACGGCCAGCAGCTCCCGGCCCCGCACTGGCTGGTCCTCGGCGAGTCCGGCAACGGCAAGTCGGCCCTGGAGAAGACCTACGTCCTACGGCAGCTGCGCTTCCGCGACCGCCAGGTCGTCGTCCTCGACGCCCAGGGCGAGGACGGCGTCGGCGAATGGAACCTGATCGCGGAAGAGCTGGGGATAACTCCCATCCGTCTGGACCCGGCGGCGGCCCTTGACCACGGGATCCGCCTCAACCCCCTCGACCCGGCGATCACGACCACCGGCCAGCTCGCCCTGCTCCGGACGATCATCGAGGTCGCCATGGGCCACGGCCTGGACGAACGCTCCGGCTTCGCCCTGAAGGTCGCGCACGCCTACGTCAACGAGACGATCGTCGAACGCCAGCCGGTCCTCACCGACATCGTCGAGCAGCTACGGCACCCCGAACCCGAGTCGGCCGAGGCGATGAACGTCGCCATAGAGGACGTACGGGCCTGGGGCCTGGACGTGGCGCTGGTCCTGGACCGTCTGGTCGACGGTGACCTCCGCGGCATGTTCGACGGCCCGACCACGGTCGGCATCGACCTCGACGCGCCCCTCATCGTGTTCGATTTGTCCCACATCGACCGCAACTCCATCGCCATGCCGATCCTGATGGCGATCGTCGGCGTCTGGCTGGAACACACCTGGATCCGCCCCGACCGGAAGAAGCGCATCTTCCTGGTCGAGGAGGCCTGGCACATCATCAACAGCCCCTTCGTCGCCCAGCTCTTCCAGCGGCTGCTGAAGTTCGGCCGCCGGCTCGGTCTGTCCTTCGTGGCCGTGGTCCACCACCTGTCGGACGTCGTCGACGGCGCGGCGGCCAAGGAAGCCGCGGCCATCCTGAAGATGGCGTCCACCAGGACGATCTACGCCCAGAAGGCCGACGAGGCGCGGGCGACGGGCCGCGTCCTCGGCCTCCCCCGCTGGGCTGTGGAGATCATCCCCACCCTCACCCCCGGCATCGCCGTCTGGGACGTCAACGGCAATGTCCAGGTCGTCAAACACCTGGTCACCGAGACGGAACGCCCGCTCGTCTTCACCGACCGCGCCATGACGGAGTCCTCCGCCGAGCGCGCCCTGAACGACGACGCCCTGCGCGCCGCCGAACTGGAGGCCGAGGAGCGCGCGGCGGCCTTCGTGGAACAGCACCTGAGCGACTTCGAGGGGCCGTCCGAGTCGACGGTGGCGTAGCAGGGGAGGCGGGACGTGGTGAGACCGGACGACCGGCGAAGAGACCCCCGGGACGGGCAGGGCGGCATCCCGGACGGGCTCCTGCTCGGCATACTCGCCTTCCTCCTCGGCATGACCCTGCTGGTGTGGACGGCCACCGGTCTCGCGGGCCTGTTCGCCAAGGGCAGCTGGCCGCACGGCGTCACCTTCACCCGCACCCCCCTCGCCATGCGCCACCTCATCGGCCAACCGCACGACATCCCGGGCGCCTGGCCCGAGACCCCGGCCACCCAGCTTTCCGGATACGGCCTGTTCTGGGGCCTGTTCATCGGCCAGTTGATGGTGCTGTTCGTACTGACGGTGTTCGCGATGGGCACGTTCGCCCGCTGGCGCGCGGGCCGCCTGAGGCGACGCACGCAACAGCCGAGCGCAGTCGAGGGACCCGCGCCCGAGCCGACGCCGACGCACTACGAGGTCCCGACACCGAGGACGGCACCGCCCGAACCGCAGCCGACGGAGCTCCTCCAGGAACCGGCACCCACCCCCGAGCCCGCCCCCTCCCTGCTCGCCGACGACCGGACGACGGCGGGCGGGACGGCAGGAGCGGGCGGAGTGATTGGGGGTCGGGAGAAACTCGTCGTAGCCCCCAGAGAAAGCCGCCACACGACCGCGACCCAGGCCGTACGCGACGCGGAAGGCCCGGCCCTCGTCATCACCTCGAACCCGGCGATCTGGTCGGACACCAAGGACGCCCGGTCAAAACTGGGCCCCGTCCTCCTGTACGACCCCGCTCACCTCTGCGACACCCCGGCCCGCCTGCACTGGTCCCCCACCACGGGCTGCGAGGACAAGCAGACGGCAACGGCCCGAGCGGCCGCCCTCCTCGCCCCGATCCGCCCCACCGCCAAACTCGACCAGGCCCTGGCAGCAACAGCCGAAACGCTCCTGCGCAGCTATGTGCACGCCGCAGCCGTGGACGGCCGCACCATCCGCCACGTCCACCGCTGGTCCCAGGGCGCCCAGGTCCAGGACGCGGTCCGCATCCTCCGTACGAACCCCAAGGCGGCCCCCGGCTCAGCGGGCGAACTCGAGGCCGCCCTCACCGCGCACCCCGAACGCCGGGACATGGCCCAGGAGTTGACCAGCAGAGCCCTCTCCGCCCTCTTCACGGTCAACATCCGCGAGGCCTGCACTCCAAACCGAACAGATGCCCTCACCTTGGATTCCTTCGTCCATGAAGGGGGCACGCTTTATGTGGTGGGGGAATCCATCGAGGACCCCAGAAGCAACCCGGGCGCGATGCCCCTTCTGACGGCCCTCGTCTCAAGCGTGGTCGAGCGTGGCCGGCGCATGGCCGAACGGTCATCCTCCGGTCGCCTCGACCCACCACTCACGCTCGTCCTGGACGACGTCGCAGCGGTGGCTCCGCTTCCCCAGTTGCCGGAGCTACTGGCCACAGGAGCGGACCGGGGCCTGCCGACCCTGGCCCTGCTCCGCTCCCGCGAACAGGGCCGAGCCCGCTGGCCGCACGACGAACTGCCGGTGTAGGCCGTCAGCCGACCTTCTCGCGCACCAAGGCGAACTCCAACTCGGACTCCCCCGGCCTCTCCTGCAACGGCACGGTCACCCCGGTCGGCGTGAACCCGATCTTCCGGTAAAACCGCTGAGCCCGCCCGTTCTCCTCGTGCACGATGAGCCGCACCCGCTCCACGCCCTGCGCCCAGGCCCACTCCAGGCCGGCATCGAAGAGCACCTCGGTGAGCCCGATGCCCCGGCACTCCGGCCGCACGAACACGCCTACGACATGCCCCTGCTTCCGCTCCACCGGAAACCCCGCCCAGTCGGTCGACCCGGCCTCCTCGACCAGCACGACCAAGGTCCCGACCCACTCTCCGTCGGGCCCCTCAGCAATGATCTGCTGCGCCCCGGTCGCGCCCTCGGCGGCGCCGGCCGCCCGCTCCTGCCAGAAGGAATCCGGGCGCGCGATCGCTTGCTCATAGGTTTCCAGAAAAGCGAGATGCGCTACGGGATCTTGGAGCGCGACGAGCCGCAACGCCTTCGCCCGGGGCCACTCGTCGGCGCGTATGGAACGGATCTTGTAGTTCATGGAGGCCACGGTAGCCGAAACGCAGAAAACCCCGTACCGGATAACCGGTACGGGGTTTTCTCAAGATTTGTTCGGCGGCGTCCTACTCTCCCACAGGGTCCCCCCTGCAGTACCATCGGCGCTGTAAGGCTTAGCTTCCGGGTTCGGAATGTAACCGGGCGT